>CAZVAQ010000028.1:1965-31455 GCA_964625145.1 uncultured Candidatus Sumerlaeota bacterium | reverse complement strand
GCGATGCCACCGGCTGCTCAATGGAAAGATTCGACCGTTTGGGGATGCGGCCGCTGGGGCTCCGTGGTTTGGGGTTGACGGCATGGAACTGGGGCCCTTTACGTCTCGCGACTTTGTGAAAGCATTCACAAACCCAGCCATTCACGGAATCCATGAGCCCGACATCCCTTCTCGCGTCAACACCCCTGAACGAGGCGTATCTACCTGTCCTCGTCATGCTGGTCATCGCCATTGGTTTTGCGGTGGTGAACCTGATCCTGAGCTGGGTGCTGGGGCGCCGGCGCCCCAACCCTGTCAAGCTCGAGCCCTATGAGTGCGGCGTGCCCACCATCGGCAGCGCCCGCAGCCAGTTCAGCGTCCGGTTCTACATGGTCGGCCTGCTTTTCCTCCTGTTTGACATGGAAGTCGTCTACATCATCGCTTGGGCACTGAGTATGCGTGCCAATGCTGGTGTGCCCGGTTTCGTGCCCTTCTCCATGGCGCTCATGGGCATTTACATGATCATCCTGTTCGTGGGCCTGCTGTATGAGTGGAAAAAGGGAGCGTTGACATGGAACTAGTTATCGATCGCCCGGGAACCCGCGAGGGTGTCCAGGAGGGCGTCACCACCATCCAGGCGCCGGAAAACGCGCTGACCAAGACGCTGAGCGAGGCCATCGGCTATTGCCGCCGGAACTCGATCTGGCCGGTCATGATGGGGTTGTCCTGTTGTGCCATCGAGATGATGGGTACGGCGGCTTCGCGGTATGACCTGTCGCGGTTTGGGTCGGAGGTGTTCCGCCCGTCCCCGCGTCAGGCTGACCTCATGATCGTTGCTGGTACCGTCACCAAGAAGATGGCCCCCGTCGTGCGCCGCATCTATGACCAGATGATGGAGCCCAAGTGGGTCATCGCCATGGGCGCGTGTTCCTCCTGCGGCGGAATGTACAACGTGTACAGCGTGCTGCAGGGCGTTGACGAAGTGGTGCCCGTGGACGTCTACGTTCCCGGCTGCCCGCCGCGCCCGGAAGCCCTGATCTATGGCATCATGCAACTTCAGAAGAAGGTGCGCCAAGAGCCGGTCTACCTCTTCGAGTGATGTTTTTCCCGAGCGCCCCCATCACGATGGCGGGCCGACAGGCTGGAAAGGATCCCGCACGGCATGGCAGTTGACTTGGACGCACTCAAGAGCCTGCTGACGAACAAGCTCCGCGAAAAGTTCGGCGAACAGGTCCGCGAGTTCATCGTGGATCATGGGGAAATCACCATCGTCATCGACCGCGAAGTGTTGCTCCCCGTCATGGGGTTGCTTCGGGACGATCCGGGCTTCCGGTTCAACTTCCTCAGCTACGTCACCTGCGTGGACTACATGGCGCTCAACCGCGTGCCGCGCTATGATGCCGCGTACAACCTGTACTCGACGGATCTGAAACACCGCGTTCGCGTGCGTGCGGCCGTGCCCGAGGAGGATCCCACCATCGACTCGGTCTACAGCCTGTGGCAGTCCGCCAACTTCATGGAGCGGGAAGCCTTTGACATGTTCGGGGTCATCTTCAAGGGGCACCCGGACCTGCGCCGTATCCTCATGCCGGACGATTGGGAGGGCCATCCGCTGCGCAAGGACTTCCCCCTGGGCGGCGTGAAGAGCTTCTATTTCAAGCGATCCACCGATCCGCACGCCGGAGAGCCGAAGAACCTGATCCCCCGCATTCGCGTGCAGGATTCCGACATCTGACCAATGAGCAAGCGCGCAGGGGCGGCCGCCAACCGCTTCGCGCCAGGAGCATCCATGGCCACTCGCGTCGTCGAACAAACCTACGCCAACATGGAGGCGATGACCCTGAACATGGGTCCTCAGCACCCCTCCACCCACGGGGTGCTCCGCCTCATCCTCGAGCTGGAAGGCGAGACGATTCATCGCGTCACTCCCGTCCTTGGCTATCTGCACCGCGCCAAGGAAAAGCACGCCGAGTTCAAGACCTACCACCAGTTCATCCCCTACACGGACCGGATGGACTATCTGGCGCCGATGAGCAACAACACCGGCTACGTGATGACGGTGGAGAAGGCGCTGGATCTGCAGATCACCGAGCGCTGCAAGTACCTGCGCATGCTCCTGTGCGAGCTTGCCCGCATTTCCGCCCACTTGTTGTGGGTGGGCACAAGCGCGCTCGAGCTTGGTGCCATGACGGTCTTCATGTGGGGCTTCACCGAGCGCGAAAAGATCTACGACATCTTCGAGTTCATCTCCGGCGCGCGTTTCACCGTCTCCTACATGCGCGTTGGCGGCGTGCTTCGGGGCGATTATCCGCAATGGCGCGACCGCGTTCGCAACTTCCTGGACAACTACCTCAAGGTCCAGGATGAGATGGAAATCATGCTGAACGAGAATGAAATCTTCGTGCAGCGCATGGAAGGCGTCGGCCTGTTGTCGCGCGAGGACGCCATCAGCCTTGGCATCAGCGGACCCGCCGCCCGTGGGTCAGGCGTCAATTGGGACATCCGCCGCGACACGCCATACCTGGCCTATGACAAGGTCAAGTTCGAGGTCCCGATCGAGACCGCCGGCGACTGCTACGCTCGCTACACGGTGCGCATGCGCGAGATGCGCGAGGCGTGGAAGATCTGCTACCAGTGCCTCGACAAGCTGGAAGAGCTCAAGGATGAGCCGGTCAACATTGATAATCCGAAGGTGATCTTCCCGCCGAAGGACAACGTGAAGAACTCGATGGAGGACCTCATCCATCACTTCCTGCTGGCTTCGGAAGGGATCAAGGTTCCCCCGGGTGAGGTCTACCACTCGATCGAAGGTCCGAAGGGCGAGCTGGGATTCTACCTCGTCGCCGACGGTGGCCCGCGCGCCTATCGGCTTGGCATCCGCAGCCCAAGCTTTGTGAACCTCCACGGCCTCGATCCCATGAGCCGCGGAGAGATGCTGGCCGACGAGGTGGCCATCATCGCCAGCCTCGATCCCGTCATGGGTGAAGTGGACCGTTGAGGCCCGGCGCCCCGCGATCGATCGCATGCTGTTCACAGGCAGCCGACTCTGAATGCACCAACCTTAAGGTGAGATGATGATCGAAATACTGAAGGACGATCTGGACCGCATCGAGAAGATCCTCGCCAAGTACCCGAGTCGCCGCTCGGGGATGCTGCCGATCCTTTGGATCGTGCAGCAGAAGCTCGGATGGGTGCCGCAGGATGCCATGCGCGAGGTGGCCGAGATCCTGGAGTGCACCACCGCCGAGGTGTACGAGGTCGTCTCCTTCTACACGATGTTCCACCAGAAACCCGTCGGCAAGTATCACATCGCCATGTGCGACACGCTGGCCTGCGCGATTTGCGGATCGATGGAGGCGGCCGAGTACCTGCGCGAGAAGTATGGCATCGAGAAGAACAAGGTGACCGCGGACGGGCGCTTCTCACTCGAGTATGTGGAATGCATCGGGGCGTGCTCCATCGCGCCGGCGATGCTTTTGAACGAGACGCTGGTCGGTAATTTGACGCCTGAATCGCTCGATGCGGTGCTGGCGGAGTGCCGCTGAGTCGCACGACTGCGGCAGATTTCCAGGAGCCTTCCATGAGTGTCGAAGCGCCAGAGTTTGAAAGAGTCCTCCTCCCCAACATCGAGAGGGATGAGACCGAGTGGATCGCCGACTATGAGCGCGGCGGCGGCTATGAAGTCGCCCGAAAGGCGCTGTCCATGGAGCCCGCCGCGATCATCAACGAGGTGAAGGAGTCGGGCCTTCGCGGCCGTGGTGGTGCCGGATTCCCCACGGGCATGAAGTGGGGCTTCCTCCCCAAGGGCGTCTACCCGCGCTATCTATGCGTGAACGCTGACGAGTCCGAGCCGGGCACGTGCAAGGACCGCCCGCTGATGGAGCAGCGCCCTCACACACTCATCGAAGGCGTCATCTGCAGTTGCCAGGCGTTGGAGAGTGAACAGGCGTTCATCTACATCCGCGGCGAGTATTACAAGGCCGCGAAGATCCTGCAGCAGGCCGTCGACGAGGCATACGAGAAGGGCTATCTCGGCAAGAACATCTTCGGGATTCAGGGGAAGAACCTCGATCTGGTCGTGCACCGCGGCGGGGGAGCGTACATCTGCGGCGAGGAAACAGCCCTCATCACCAGCCTTGAAGGCTACCGCGGCTATCCCAAGCTGAAGCCGCCCTTCCCGGCGGTGGCGGGACTTTACGCGAAGCCAACTGTCGTAAACAACGTTGAGACAATCATCGACGTCCCATTTATACTGCGTAATGGTGCCGACTGGTTCAAGAAGTGGGTCCACGAGCGCACCACCGGTCTGCGGCTGTACTCCGTCTCCGGCCATGTAAAGCGGCCGGGCGTTTACGAGCTTCCTCCAACGGTGACGCTGAAGCAGCTCATCTATGACATTTGCGGCGGCATTCGCAATGATCACGACCTGAAGTTCGTCATCCCGGGCGGGTCATCGGTGCCGTGGTTGAAGCCGCACCAGATCGACATTCCCATGAGCCACGAAGGCGTGGCGGCGGCCGGATCGATGCTTGGGTCGTCGGCCGTCATGGTCTGTGACCACACGGTTTGCCCTGTCTGGGCTGTTGCGAACCTTTCACACTTTTATCATCACGAATCATGCGGCCAGTGCACCCCCTGTCGCGAAGGTTCGGCGTGGATGCACAAGATCCTGCGCCGCATTGAGAAGGGCGAAGGACTTCCCCAAGACCTCGACACGTTGTACTCCATCGCCGGCGAAGGAAAGCCGGGAAGCGGCATGATCAGCGGCAAGTCGATCTGCGCGCTTGGCGACGCGGCGGCATGGCCGGTTGGATCCGCCCTCATGCAGTTCCGCGAGGAGTTCGAGGAGCACATCCGCCTGAAGAAGTGCCCCTACGAGAACAAGCGCCATTGGATGAGCAACGGGCGATTTGTGAACGAGCGGTTTGAGAAGATGCCGGTGCTTTGATTCCGGCGGCAAGAATGGATCGGACAGGAGTGAAATGGCAGGCGCACTGACAGGGCGAATGAGCAGCCTTGCCGGCGACATCCGGCGGGCATGGAGCGTTGCCGCGTCGCTGCGCGATTTTGTGCGCTCGTCGGGAATGAAGTTTGTGCCGCCCGGTTCAGCGGGGTTTGACAACATGGAGTTCTTTCACCGCGCCAGCTGAGTGAGATCGGCCGGGCGTTTACAGCAGGCAGTACCAACGACCAAGGATTCAACCTCATGAGCAAGCCCCCTCTTCAAGCACCCGGCACCGGAGCCACGATTGTCTATCCGCCCCCTGCACGCCAGGTGATGGAGACTCTGGACAACCTGCCCGAGAGCGAGGTCGTGACCTTCTCCCTGAACGGTCGCGAAGTGAAAGCGCGCAAGGGGGAGTCCATCATCGACGTCTGCCACCGCGAGGACGTGTATGTGCCGCACTATTGCTGGCACCCGGCGTTGTCCATTGCGGGCAACTGCCGTCTGTGCCTGGTGGAACTGGAGAAGTCCCCCAAGCCGGTGATCGCCTGCCAGACCCACGTCGCCCCGGGCATGGTCGTGCGCACCGAGAGCGAGATCGCCAAGCAGAGCCGCGAGTGGATGATGGAGTTCCTGCTCGTCAACCATCCGCTGGACTGCCCCATCTGCGACCGCGGCGGCGAGTGCCAGCTCCAGCGCTACAGCATGGAGTACGGCACGCCCCACACGCGCATGGTCGACAAGAAGCGCAAGTTCATCAAGCCGCAGGCCGACCCCCTCATCGACATCGAGCGCAACCGTTGCATCATGTGCACGCGTTGTGTGCGCTTCTGCGATGAAGTCGGCGGCGAGCACCTGATGGGTGTGTTCGATCGTGGCGACGGGAACTACATCGGCACGTTTGGCCAAGGGCCCGTCTCCAACATCTTCTCCGGCAATGTGATCGACCTGTGCCCGGTCGGTTGCCTCACCAGCAAGCCCTACCGCTTCAAGGCGCGTCCGTGGGAACTCAAGCAGACGCAGACCACCTGCGATGGTTGCTCGGCCGGCTGCAAGGTCACCGCGTGGACCCGCAACGGAAAGCTCTATCGCACGACGCCTCCTTCGCGGAAGCGCCATGCGGAGTTCACCATCAACGAGGATACCGAGGAGTTCATCTGCAACCAGGGTCGCTTTGGCAGCGACTATGGTTTCCATGATTCGCGCACCGATGACATGAAGGTTCGTCGCGGAGGAACCCTCGCCCCCACGTCGTTCCAGGACGCCGTCTCCACGGCCGCGCGCGAGCTGCTCGGCGTGAAGAATGCCTCCGGCGCCGAGTCGGTGGCCGTCGCGTTGGGCTCGCGCCTGACGCTGGAAGAGGCCCACCTCGCCGCGCGTTTCGCCCGTGAGATCCTTGGAACCGAGAACATCGATTGGCGCACCATGTTCGCCACGCGCGCGGCGGCCGACGCGGTCAGCCTCGCGCTTGACGCTGCGGACGGTGACCTCGAATACGACCCCGACGTCGTCGTTGTCATCGGCGGCAATCTGGTCGCGCAAACGCCCGTGCTTGCGCTGCGCATCCAGGAACTCGGACGCCGACTGGAGAAGAAGATCGTCCTGATCGGTCACCACCACGATCCGTACATCGCCGACCATGCCGCCGAACGTTTCCATGTTCGCCCGGGTCAGACCGCGGAAGTGATGGACAAGCTGGCCGCGGCGGTTTCCTCCGGCAACGTCGGTGATCTCGCGTCTGCACTTCACGTCGAACAGTCCGTAGCCCAAAACCTCGTGGAACTCCTCAAGGGCGCCGGGCGCGGCTTGATCGTTCAGGGGCTCGAGGACTTCAAGGCGCTGTACGCGCCGAGCGAGGTCCCCGCTGCCATTCGCCTGCGCCGGTCGCTGGGTGATGCGTGGGGTTATATCCCCGCCGTCACCGCGCGCAACGCCGTGGGCCTGCATGCGGTTGGCGCCGAGCCCGGCGCCAATGGCATCGCCGGTCACGATTTGATCGACGCCATCGAGTCCGGACGCGTGCGCGGTCTGCTCCTCGTCGGCGCCGACGCGCTGTCTCATTTCCCCAACCAGGATCGGGTGCTTCATGCCTTGGCGCACCTCGACTCACTGGTCATCTGCGATCCATTCACCAGTGCCTACTCCGAGCACGCCTCGGTGCAACTGGCCCTGGCCACAAATATTGAGCGCAATGGCGTCATGGCCGATGTGGAAGGTGCCGTGGCATTGCTGAAACAAGCCGAATCGCCCAAGGGCGACAGCCGCGAAGGCTGGCAGATCCTGTCGGGTCTGGGCCGCGCCGCCGGTGTGGCGGACTTCGGCGGCGAGACCGCCGAAGAATGCTGGGCGCTGACCCGCGCGCTCATCGCTCCACAGTCGCAGGCCACGCTCAAGGATCTGGAACTGGAAGGGAGCAGCAACGCGGCCCACTACGCCCAGCGCCCCCAGACCAGCCAGGCCCGCAATCGCGCCACGGCCTACAACCCGGGAAGCTACCGCACCGACGGCCTGCGCCTGCGGGGAGACGCCTCGAAGGTTGCCCTGCCGGCAAAGACCGAGGCGCCAGCCGCCCCTCAGGGGGATTTGATCCTCACTTGGGGCACGCACATCTCCGGCCGGGGCTACTTCGCCGACCGTGCCATCATCGCCGACGTGCTGCTGCCGAAGGCCTTCCTCGAGGTGCACCCGGCGGATGTGGCGGAGATGGGCCAGAAGGACGGCCAGTTCGCGATCCTCACCGCCGGGGGACCCCGGGCGAAGGTGGCAGTCAAGGTCTCGCGCGGGCCGGCGAGGGGGACGGTGTATCTGGCGGCGGGAACCTATGGGTCCTTCAACGCGGGAGCGCTGCAGGGTCCGGTTGAAGTGACGCTTCAGGGGCTGGACGAATCGGCCCCGGATCAGGGTTCGGAGCTCGTTGCCGGTGGTTCGGCGCGACACACGGAATAAGGCGTTGACAGCGTGGGGGGGGGTGAAAAGACTCCGCCCCCGCTGGGGTACCTTGTGATTTTTTTCTCAATCTCGCGCCCTCTGGAGCGCCCTCGGCCTCGATGACACTTCTGGACATTTCTCCCCTCTTCCATTTCCTCGGCCGCCTCACCGGCGGCCCGGAAAACGCCCTCATCATCGTGGGCGCCATCATCAAGATCGCGCTGATCCTTGGCCATGTCCTGGGGATCATCCCCCTGATCATTTGGGCCGAGCGCAAGATCATCGGCTATGTGCAGGATCGCCCCGGCCCCAACCGCGTCGGGCCGTTCGGCATTCTGCAGGGTATCGCCGACGGCGCCAAGCTGCTGATGAAGGAAGACTTCATCCCCTCCGGTGCCGACCGCACGCTGTACCTGCTGGCTCCGCCGCTGGTCCTGATCCCGTCGTTCATGGCAATGTGCATCATTCCTTGGGGACCGCTGATCGACGGACAGACGTTGCTGGACTTCTACACGATCTTCGGACTTCAGGAATTCTGGGCGCCGTCCAGCGCCATGCCCTTGGCGGTGACGAACCCCAACATCGGCATCCTGTACGTCTTCGCGATCACGTCCATTGGTGTCTACGGCATCACGCTGGCGGGTTGGTCGTCGGAGAACAAGTGGTCGCTGCTCGGCGGCATTCGCGCTTCGGCCCAGATGATCAGCTATGAGCTGAGCATGTCGCTCTCCATCATCGGCGTCCTGCTCATCGTCGGCAGCCTGAACCTGTACGACATCGTGGACAGCCAGTCGGGCTACTGGTGGAACTGGAACATCTTCGCGCAGCCGGTCGGGTTCGTCCTGTTCCTGCTGGCGATCTTTGCAGAGACCAACCGTCTTCCCTTTGACCTTGCCGAAGGTGAAGCGGAACTCACCGGCGGGTTCCACACGGAATACTCGTCGATGAAGTTCGCCCTGTTCTTCCTGGCCGAGTACGCCAACATGATCACGGCCTCCGCCGTTGCGGCGACGTTGTTCCTGGGTGGCTACCACCTGTTCCCGCAGGAATGGGCCGCCGCACTAATCGCCGCGCCCATCAACTTTGTCGCCACCAGCCAGGCGGCCCTGACCATCCCCGAGACGCTGCCAAACCTGCTGGCGATGATGCTGGCACCCATGGGCCTTGCCCTGAAGATCGGCGGCTTCCTCTTCGTCTTCATCGTGGCGCGCGCGTCATATCCCCGTCTGCGCTATGACCAGGTGATGAACCTCGGCTGGAAGATCATGCTGCCGGCGGGCCTCATCAACCTGACCATCACGGCCTTCTACATCGCCGTGATTGTTTGGATGGTTTCCGGGTCCTTGACCGAGGGCCAGGACACCAGCGCCGCCATCACCCAGGCGATCAACGATTGGAAGCTGGTGGTTGGTGTGATCACGCTGGTGCTGCTGGTCATCGCGGACCGTTCGTGGGCGGCGCGGCGTCGCGCCCGCTTGAGCAGGAAGTACCGCTACTTCGACGGCGGGCCGAACCGGTCGGCCATGCCGGTATCGTAATTGGGTGGAATCTCACCGCGCGGGGCAGTCGGGTCGGGTTGTTCATGGGGACGATGCAGGGGGGCGATTGACCCGCCCAGGCATCGAATCACGAGGTGAAAGCGCATGCTGCTCGAATTGATAAAAGGTTTCGGACTGGCCACCCGCCACGTGGTCACCTCCCTGTTCCAGAACGGAATGGTGACGGTGGAGTATCCAGAAGTGCGGCGTGAACAGCCGGTGTTCTTCCGGGGCCGCCATCGTCTGCAGCGGTATTCCGACGGCTTGGAGCGCTGTGTGGGCTGCGCGCTTTGCGCCGCGGTCTGCCCCAGCGAGGCGATCTACTTGGAAGCGAAGGAAAATGTCCCCGGCAGCCGCGTCTCTCCGGGCGAGCGCTACGCAGCGGTCTACCAGATCCACCTGTTGCGCTGCATCTTCTGCGGCTTCTGCGAGGAAGCCTGTCCCGAGGACGCGATCGTGATGGGTCCGGTCTATGAGCTGGCCGCGGACCGGCGCACCGACTTCATCGCCCAGAAGCATGACATGCTCGACGCCCCGGAAAAGGGCTTTGGAGACTACCACGTGTACGACCCCTACATTTCGCACGTGACTCCCGAATCCGACAAGGAGGCAAAGGCCGATCCATGGGCCCTCACTTCCTGATCTTCGGGATTCTCTACCTTGTCACCATCGGTGGCGCGCTGATGGTGTTGCTCAGCAAGGACACCGTCAAGTCCGCCCTTTCCCTCGTGCTCGTCATGGTCTCGCTGGCCATGCACTACGTCATGATGGGCCAGGAAGTCGTCGGCGTCTTCCAGATCATCATCTACACCGGCGCGATCATGGTGCTGTTCCTGTTCGTGATCATGCTGTTGAACCTGCGCGAGTCGGAGTTGATCCCCTGGTATCTGCGCGCGCCGCGCTTCTGGGCCGCGTCCATGGCCGTGCTGTTCTTCGTGCTGATGCTCTACGCGATCTTTGGCTATCAGGTCGGACAGGATGAGGCCGCCGTCACCGCGCAGCCTGCCATCGGTGTCACGGAGTTGGCGACGCTGCTGACGACGAAGTACGCCTTGCCCTTCCTGCTGACCTCCGTGCTCCTGCTCGTCGCCGTGATTGGCGCGGTTGTGATGGGCCGTCGGGCGGATCCCGAAACGGGCGAGGACTACCAGTTGGACGCCGAGGAGACCGCCTGAGACCCATGGAAGCCGCCTTTCCTCTCTACCTTCTCCTTTCTGCCATCCTATTCTCCATTGGCGTCATCGGCGTCATGTGGAAGCGCAACGCCATCTCCGTGTTCATGAACGTGGAGTTGATGCTCAACGCGGCCAACGTGGCCTTCATGGCCTTCGCGATGCACTTCGGCCTGATGCAGGCCGGCGCCCTCGTGCTGTTCGTGATGACCATCGCCGCGGCTGAAGCGGGTGTCGGACTGGCGATCTTCATCGCCATCTTCCGTTCGCGCCGCCATATTCGTGTCGAGGAACTTGATCTCCTTCAGGGCTGACCTTCATTGCCGGTGACCGGCGTGGAGCACCCCCACTAGACCCCATGAGCCAACAGATTACAGCCTACGTTCCCGACGTCACCCTGCAGATGGTCCTGCCCTTTGCAGTGCTGGTGATTGCAGCCATCCTCGTGCTGTCCCTCGACGCCCTGCTTCAGGTGCTGGTCAAGGGGATGACCGCCAGGAGCCGCGACGGCATCCTGGCCACAGTCACGGCATTCGCCTTCGGCTCCACCGGCGTGCTCTTCTACTTCGATGTGCTGGGCAGCGATCGCACGCCCTTCCTGGACGGCATGCTGCGCTCGGATCAGTTCGGCAATCTTGGCGCCCTCGTGATTTGTCTCGCGGGTTTGGCCTTCACGCTGATGTCGCCACCTCTGATCCAGCGGCGCCGTCTGCCTGCGGGCGAGCTGTACGCCCTGCTCATCTTTGCCGCATTTGGCATGACCATGCTGACCGTGGCCAACGACCTGTTCGTGGCGTTCATCTGCGTCGAGATCCTGTCGCTCTCGCTCTATGCGATGGTGGGCATCGACCGCCGCGCGCGGCGCACGGGCGAGGCCTCCTTCAAGTACTTCATCCTCGGCGCGTTTGCCTCGGCCTTCCTGGTGCTCGGCATCGCCTTCCTGTTTGGCGCCACGGGCACCACGCAGCTTTACGGCCACAAGGGCGTCATGGAAACGATGGTCGCCGATCGCGATGCCGGCCGCGCGTACGGCCTGCCGCGCGACATTGCCAGCTATGAGCTGGGGATCAATGAAGTGCTCTTTGCCGGCGAGCGCCTTGTCCACGGAACCATTCCAGCATCCGAAGTCGTCGATGGCGAAGTGGTCGCCGTGGCCGAATCGACCACCCGCGCGATTCCGCTGAACGCGCTGTGGCTCTTCACGGGCTTCTCGCTCCTCTTCGTCGGGCTCTGCTTCAAGCTGTCGCTGGCTCCCTTCCACATGTGGGCGCCGGACGTTTACGAAGGTGCACCTTCCATCGTCTCGATGTTTGTCGCGACGGCATCAAAGGTCGCCGCGTTCGCCTTCCTCATCCACGTCGTCGAGGCCCTGTCTTTCTGGCCCTCCTTCCCCGCCGCGTCGGGTTTTGTGATGACGGGAGTAGCCGTGGTCTCGATGGTTTGGGGCAACCTGGGCGCCTTGGTGCAGACGAACTTCAAGCGACTCATGGCCTACTCGTCCATCTCGCATGGCGGCTACATGACCGTCGCGGCGTCGACGCTGGTGGCGCCTGGTGTCTTTGGTGATCCGGTGCGTACCGAGGCCATTCGCAATGCCATCGTGTTCTACCTGTTTGCCTACACGGTGTTGAACACGGCGGTGTGGGGTATTCTGGCCACGATGGGACCGAAGGGCGAAGGGGCGATCGCGAACTACAAGATGTTCGCCCGTCGCCGTCCGTACATGGCGTTTGCGATGGCATTGGCTCTGATCAGCTTGATGGGCCTCGGCATCCCGGCGACTGTCGGCTTCTGGGGCAAGTTCTTCATCTTCAAGGAAGCCATCTACGGCGGCCTGATCATTCCGGCCGTGATCGCGATGTTGATGAGCGCGCTGTCCGCATACTACTACCTGCGGGTGGTTGTGTACATGTACATGATGGAGCCGGAAGAAGGGCAGCCGTTGGCAGGCGAGGATGTCGCGCGCCAGCCGGGCAACTCTTTCGTCATCGCCATGACGGCTTCCATGATCTTCCTCTTCGGGCTCTTCCCGGCGCTGTTCATCGCGCTGGGAGCCCGATGAGAAGCAGGAGAGAGCGGTGATTTCGCCCTGCAGATGTTCGGAGA
Source organism: uncultured Candidatus Sumerlaeota bacterium (assembly GCA_964625145.1). Lineage (GTDB taxonomy): Bacteria > Sumerlaeota > Sumerlaeia > SLMS01 > JAHLLQ01 > CAYTRP01. The sequence continues at coordinate 18,787 of CAZVAQ010000028.1, read as the reverse complement.
CAGCGGGTCGCCAGCTCGCAGTGATTCTGGGGTTGGAAGCAGGTGTGGGGCAGGCAGAGGTGGAGTTCCGGGAGATACCCTACTTCGTGGTCTCCCGTTCGCGCGAGAAGTGGAATCCCGAACGAGGCGACATCAACGCGGTGGATCTGGAGCAGGTGACCGACAGGGGATTGATCTTCACGGGGGACGGGCAGGCAAAGCGCAGTCTGGTACCATGGCAGAACGTGATCAGCATCACCGCACGGACAGAGGAAAAGTGACGACGCGATGATAGACTTGGTTTGGCTCATTCCATCGATCATGCTCTTGGCCGCCCTGGTCAATGGGCTCGGTGTTCGGCGCCTGGGCGCCTTGGCGGGCCACATCGCGTGGCTGGCCATGGCTGGCGCCTGCGTGATCTCCTTCGCCATCCTCAATGAAGTGATGGCTCATGCGGCCGCCGATTCCCACTGGGCCGGCCAGACTGTCAATCTGTGGACATGGTTCGACATTCACAACACGTTTGGACCCAATCGCAATTTCCTGCTTCAGTTTGCATTCCACGTCGACCAGCTCACCGCGGTGTTCCTGTGCTTTGTGTCCTTCGTAGGGACGCTGGTCTTCATCTATGCGACCGGCTACATGAAGGAGAAGCACCACGGCCATCTTGAGCTCGATCCCGGCTACGCGCGCTTCTTCTGCTACGTTTCGCTCTTTGCCGCATCCATGTTCATCCTGGTCCTGGGGGCGAACATCCCGATGATGTTCATCGGGTGGGAAGGCGTCGGACTTTGCTCCTACCTGCTGATCGGCTACTACTTCGATCGCAACTTCAGCGAGAATCTCACCTGCGCCGACGCGGGCCGGAAGGCCTTCGTCATGAACCGCATCGGCGACGCGGGATTGATCGCCGGCATGGGACTGCTCTTCTGGGGGCTCGGGACGCTCGACTTCCAGCAGATCAACGCAATCCTCATCAGCGGCACCATGGGCGATGGCGTCACACCCATTCCGGAGTCGTTCGGCTACGGCGGCGCAGTGATCACGGCGGCGACGCTTCTGATGTTCCTGGGCGCCACCGGCAAGTCCGCGCAGATTCCCCTGTTCACCTGGCTGCCGGACGCCATGGCGGGCCCGACACCCGTGTCGGCCCTGATCCACGCCGCAACGATGGTCACGGCCGGTGTCTACATGGTCGCGCGCCTGAATGTGGCGTACTTCCTCGCGCCGGACACATTGGCGGTGATCGCCATCATTGGCGCCGCAACGGCATTCGCAGCGGCCACCATGGCCATGACGCAGCGCGGCATCAAGAAGGTGCTCGCGTACTCGACCGTCTCGCAGCTCGGCTACATGTTCCTCGGACTTGGCGTCGGCGCCATAGCCGGTGGCATCTTCCACGTCTTCACGCACGCCTTCTTCAAGGCAGCCCTCTTCCTCGGCGCAGGTTCCGTGATCCACGCGCTGCATCATGAAGAGGACATCCACAAGATGGGTGGCCTGCGCAAGTACATGCCGATGACCTGCCTGGCGTTCTTCTTTGGCGTGATCGCCATCGCGGGCGTGCCGCTGACTTCGGGCTTCTTCTCAAAGGACGAAATTCTCTTCAGCGCCTACATCGCCGCGGGCGACGAGCTGCCGATCCTGTGGATCATCGGCGTGGCCACGGCGCTCCTGACCTCCATCTACATGGGACGTTTGTTCTTCCTGACTTTCTGGGGCGAAGAGCGCATCGACCCGCACGCCAAGGAGCACCTGCACGAGGCACCCGCCAACATGTGGATGCCCGTCATGCTGCTTTCGATCTTGGGTCTAATCGTTGGCTTCCTGAATGTTCCCCCCGGCTTGGGCGGTGGAGCGCACTTCCACCATTTCCTCGCACCGGTGGTTGACAAGGGCGCCCAGCTCGTGGCCGAGCGCCAGTACGGCATGGTCTATGACCACGCTGCCCATGAGGAAGCCGCCGGGCCTCTCGTCGTTGCCGATGCGATTGACCAGCGTTTCCTTTACACCAAGGAAGACAAGGCGGTGGAGTACAACCTCGCCGTCGTTTCCGGCATTTTGGCCCTGTTTGGTCTGGCCATCTCCTACGTGTTCTTCGGCGCCGGCTTGACTGCCTTGGCGCGCAAGACACGCAACGCGGCAAGGCCGCTCTTCAGCGTCTCCTACAACCGCTGGTGGTGGGATGATTTCTACAACACGGTCTTCCGCGACGGAACGATGAAATTCGCCAAGGGCGTCTGGGTCGCCGACGTGCGGCTCATTGATGGCATCGTCAACGGAGCCGGCACATTGGCCACCACGGCTGGTGGATGGTTGCGCCGCGTCCAGTCGGGCCAGGTCCAGATGTACGGCCTCGTCATGGTCATCGGTTTGGTGTCGTTCCTCCTGTACTTCGCCATCGGCCTGCAGGGCTTCCTCGAGAATGTCGAGGAGCAGGGCCGCAAAGATGTCCCCGCGCAGGTGACCGCGCAATCGGGCGCCCGTGCCATTGACCCCCTAGCCAGCAACGCAGAGACGGAGTGATCGCCGGATGCTTTTGACAGCCCTTATCTTCTCGCCGCTCGTCCTGATCGTGCTGTCGGCCCTTGTGGTGCCCGCACGCCAGATGAAGTACGCGGCGCTGGCGACCGCCGTGGCAAACCTGGCGCTGGCCATCGCCTGTGCCGCCGCGTTCCCGTGGACCCCTGATCCCGGTGCCAACAACTGGGTCGAGATATTCGGCACGCCCGTCCAGTCGGAGTTCGCAAACTCCCTGCGCCACCACTTCCAGTGGCCGCTGCTCGAATCCTTCGAGATCAGCTATACCGTCGGCGTCGACCATCTGTCCATGCTGATGGTGCTGCTGACATCGGCGCTGGGTGTCTTCGCGGTGCTGTGCTCCTTCACGGGGATCACATTCCGCGAGAAGGAGTTCTACATCCATCTTCTCGTGCTGCAGACGGGCATTCTCGGCACCTTCTGCGCGCTGGACTTCCTGGTGTTCTACATCGCCTGGGAATTGATGATGATCCCCCTGTACTTCCTGATCGGCATCTGGGGATCGAAGAACCGCATCTATGCCACGCTGAAGTTCGTCATCTATACCCTGGTCGGCTCGCTGATGATGCTGCTGGCCATCCTGTGGCTCTACTACAACGGCATCCAGACGTACTCCTACGAGAAGCTGATCTTTGCCCTGCAGCAGAACCAGCACCTGCTCACGGAACTGGATCTGGAATCCAAGGGCCTCGTCCTTTCAAACCCCGCGCTGCGCTACGCGATGTTCCCCTATCTTGGGTTCCTGCTGGCGTTCATCATCAAGGTGCCGCTGTGGCCGCTGCACACGTGGCTGCCCGACGCGCACACCGAAGCGCCCACGGCAGGCTCGGTCATCCTGGCCGGCGTGCTGCTCAAGACGGGTGTCTACGGCATCCTGCGCTTCTGTATTCCGATTTTCCCGGAAGCCGCGGTGGCCTCCGCACCGATCATGATCTGGCTCGCCGTCATCGCCATCATCTATGGCGCAATGACTGCGATGGTGCAGACGGACATGAAGCGCCTCGTGGCCTACTCATCCGTCAGCCACATGGGCTTCATCGTCCTTGGTGTTTATTCGTTCAACGGCCCCGGGCTTAGCGGCGCGGTGCTGCAGATGATCAACCACGGCATTTCCACCGGCGGATTGTTCCTCGCGGTGGGCATGATCTACGAGCGCCGTCACACGCGCCTCATGAGCGAATTTGGCGGCCTTGCGCATCGCCTGCCGGTCTTTGCCGCGCTGACGATGATGATGGTCCTGTCGTCCGTCGGCCTGCCCGGCCTGAATGGCTTTGCCGGCGAGCTTCCGATCCTCATTGGCTCGATGAACGCCGAGCCCATCAAGCTCGCCGCCATGGATCCGGGCACCTGGAGCCACTGGCTCGGCCAGCAGAACTTCACATGGGTCGTCGCGTGCCTCGCCATCACCGGCGTGATCTTTGGCGCGGTCTACCTTCTTATCATGTACCAAAAGGTCTTCTACGGGCCATTGGACAAGCAGGAGAACAAGGAACTGATCGACCTGAACTTCCGCGAGTGGGGCCAGCTTGGCGCACTTAGCATCGCGGCGGTCGTCATCGGAATCTTCCCGCAGATCCTGCTCAAGCCCATCAGCCATTCGACCAACAAGACGCTCGCAGTCGTCGCAGGTCCGTTGGGGCTCAACAAGACCCCCAACGAAGTGATTCCGTTCCAGCTCGAAGGGGATCACGGAGACGAACCCCGCGGAGAGGAACCACGAGGCGAAGAGCACGCCACCGTTGAGGCGCACTGACCAGCAGCCCCTTGTTCCGCTTGTTCCGCCTTGATTGCCCCGGCCCAATGTGCTTGGCTTCACATTGATTGAACGTGTGAGGGAGCCTGTCACCATGCCCATGTACGAATACATCTGCCACGGGAACAACCGGACAGTTGAAGTGCGCCACGGCATGACCGAGAGCGTGTCCACATGGGGTGAACTGTGCCGGATTGCGGGGATCGATCCGGGTTCGACGCCCGCGGACTCGCCGGTGGAGAAGCTGGTCAGCATGCCGGCAATCGCGACGCCAAAGACGAACGCCGACCTCAAGAACCTGGGCTTCACAAAACTCGTGAAACGCGACGACGGCGTTTACGAGAACGTGACACGAACAGGGGACGAGAAGAGGTACATGACCCGCGGCGACGCCTCGTCCGTGCCCGACATCCGGAAGAAGATCGCGGATTAGGGCCTGACCAGTCCCGAAACCGTCCCCGCGTCGACAGCGACCTCATAGAGCGCGAATGGCTCGTCCATGACACGCCGCAGTTCGGTGTGCTCACGAAGCCACGTGCGGACGTCGTCGGGCATTCCTGTGTCGGTCAGGAAGATGCGCGCCCGCCATCTTTTGTCCACGGTCTCTTCGATCAGTTCCGGCACTCCTGCCCATTGCGTACGCAGTGCATCGGCCACCCAGACGTCGGTGTGTTCCTTTAGCCTCCCGGCCGGCTCGCGCTGTCCGCCGTACACGATCAATAAACTTCCGTCGGGGATGAGTGGGGCTATGGCCTCGGCCACTTGGCGACGGGTGCGCCTGTACGCATGCTCGTGGGCCATGTCATACCAGGCATGATGCATCAATGGGACGAGCAGGCAGTAGGGGAGCGACAGACCCAGAAGAATTGGGCCCATTGGCTTCCCATTCACGAAAAGAATCACGGCGATGAAGAGGACCAATGCAGCCACGATCGGGATCATTCGTCCCAGAACAATATCCAAGTAGCCGGTCGGCACCCCGAACGTTCGACCAGGAATGGCGAAGTAAAGAACCAACAGGCAGGCCACAATTGCAATGGCGCCACCGATCAACAGGTCACGGCGGGCAAGTTGTTGGGCAAATCCGCTGGCGATCACGGCAAAGAGAATCAGCGCCAGCGCCGCCGCCTCCATCATGTAGCGTTGGTTCATGAAGTAGCCGCCATTGTTTGTCAGCAGGCAGACAAAGAGGACGTGGCTCCAGGCGACAGCCCATAGCATCCACATCATTTCAGATCGCCGAGGCGACGGCAGGAGAATCGGACTCAAAAGACCGCATAGGACAAGTGGCGCCGATGCCAGTAGCGGAGTGCGTACTCCTCCCCAAACAGCCAGATAGGAGCCTGCGATTGAGCGCCATTCCGTCTCGGGACTCGCCAGTGGAAGAAGGCCGAGCACTCGCTCCGCAAAATGCCCTCCAAACGGCGGGATCAGCAGCACGACAAGAGGAAGTGCGATCATCACGACACTGAAGTTGGAGGACGCCAAATCAAGCCGTGTCACGCGCGACGCGACCCATCCAGAGAGTTGCCGATGGAAGATGCCCATGAGGATCAGGAGAATCAGCATCGCCACCACGCAGGTGAACTGCAACGTCGCATCCGAGGCGAGGTCACCCAGCAGGGGGACGAGCTTTGCCTGGGCGCTGACTCCGTAGCTCAACGGGTTCCACGAATCAAATCGCAGCTTGTTGATGAAGGAGACCAGGGCGACCGGCGGAATCGCGCCTGCGGCGAAGGCCAGGAGGTGGGCTACTGGGCGCCGGGGTTCCAACAGGCAAAACGCGCCCATGACGCCGATCGAGAGGATGTGCTGCAAGCGGACTCCAAACGCGATGGAGATGAGCAATCCACTGGCGAATGTCAGCAGAAGCGCGCGGGTGCCATTTCCGGAACGCATCAATGGATGAAGGCAGACAGCGCCGAGAAATAATGCCAGCGTCAGCGCGTGATTCACGATGGCGACTGCATAACCGGATAAGAAACTTCCACCAACGAATGCCGCCAGAGTCAGCCATTCGGCCAGATTGCCATGTTCCTCTGGAGCAAGCCTTCGGGCAATGCGCATGGCAAGAACCATGGCGACTATGAATGCCAGGGCATTCATCGCGAACAGTCCGTGAATCCCAGCCAAGAGATAGAAGGCTGCCGCGGGAAAGGTATAGAGCGGAGGGATAAATGTGGAGAGCTCGGTCTGCCCGGGGAGTGACTCCAGCGGTTGGGGATGAAAGAACAGGAGGACGTCGTGGCGGAATTCCACGAAACCGTTCGGAACGGTGAAGGTGCCTGCAGTTGCGAATCGCTCTGCAGCGAGCAGGTAGTGCACCTCGTCGATGTTGAATGTCCCAAGATCCGCCGTGACGAAGAGGACGCCGACCCAGACAACAAGCAGTGCAATCCGTAGAAGTTCGGATTTCATGATGCCGTGTCGCCCTTCTCATTCAGGCGGGCATAATGCTCCTTCTTGGCAAAATACAGCAATCGCTCCTGGATCAACCGGCCGCGTCCCTGCATGTCGGCCAGCAAGGCCATGATGAACAGGATGAAACCCGCAAGAAACGTGGTACTGCCGGTCACGATCATCGAGGTGTAGGGACTCGTCAAGCCCGTCAGGAGCCAGTGAATGGAAACCCACGCAATCTGGGCGACACCGAGAAGGATGACGGGTACTCCGATCGAGCCGAAGAAGAGCAGCGGCCGGTAATCACGCATGGACCGCAGGAGAATCGTGGATGTCTGCAGCGCATAGTTCCAAAGGTTGCGTGCGACGCGTGATTTGCCAAACTGGCGGACTCCGCGCACTGGCAACGGCACCTCTGCCATCGGTATCGCCTTCACCGCAAGATCCAGAAAAGTCTCCTGCGTATAGGTGAACGTCCCGAACAGGTTCATCTTCAGGAGTGTCTCCCGCGTGTAGGCACGAAAACCACAGGAGACATCAGTGAAGCGATTTCGCGGTCGGGCGATGAGATTCACCAGCATCGTCATCCATGCGTTTCCGCGCCGCTTGATCCACGGCATCTTGGGCTCGTACTCGGGGTTTCCAAATCGCGAGCAGGTGACAAACTCGGCCTTCCCCTCCAGGATAGGCGCCAGCAATTGCGGTATGTGGGCGGGATTGAACTGCCCGTCACTGTCCATGTTCACCATGATGTCCGCCCCATGCGAGAGGGCCAGATCCACTCCGGACGCAAACGCCACCCCCAGCCCGCGATTTCCCACATGCGAATGCACAATCGCCCCGGCGTCCCTTGCCAATTGGGCGGTGTTGTCCGTCGAACCATCATCGATCACCGCAACCGTCACCTTATCGATCCCGTCAATCACGCGCGGGATGGCGGCAATGACCGCGGCTATCGTCTTGGATTCGTTGAGGGCGGGAAGAACCACGACCAGATGCATGAGGCGTCTCCGGATACTTTGGCGTCGATCTGCGCAGGCGACAGGGGGAACAGCAAGGGGAGTTGTGGGGTTGCCATGCATGTGATCCTGCATGATTCGCCGGGCAGCCAACCCATGCTATTCGAGTCGCAATTGAACAACACTCCAAACCCCGTTTTCGTAGAGGATCCTGCCGGGCACGCTTTGCCGAGATGGGACTATGGCATGCGTAACTCCCTCCCGACCTGCCAATTGGTTCCAATCGACCTGGGAGAGATGCCAATTGGCCGGTTCAGTGTAGGACTTGACCAAGGGGAGTCCCAGAAGCGCAGCCCTTCTGTTCAACTCGGGCAGGGCAGAAGGGTCCACGTAGAGTAAGCCGTCGTCATTCTGCTCAAAGAACACGCTCCGCCTTGTCATAGAACGAAGGCCGGTCAACAGTGGATGCCCTTGGACCAATACCGTCTTGTCGGTGTGTTCCCGAACATATCGGCAGGCGTCCAGCCAGAAAGCATCTCCCTGTTGAAGAATGATGGGCTGTTGCCCCTGGACCCTGGCCATAAGCACAAGAACGAGGAGAAGGAAGTTCATGGCGATGGGCGCTCCAATGGCGAGACGATGGGATTCCATCAAGGACGAAAATCTGGTTGGCAATAGTATGCCGAGAAACACGAGAATAAGCATCAGTACCAGTGGGAATAACCCATCAAAGACAAAGTCCACCAATGGCCAACTTCCCCCCATCAGGTAGAAGACGATGAGCAGCAATGGGGCGTGCGATACTGCACCCGCAATATTGCCGACTCGATCCGGCAGTGGCCGGATGGTTCCGACAAGTGCCAACATTGAAAGCGCCAGCACAAGCGCAGGCATTAGTTCGAGGAAGGCCCCCGAGCTGGGTCGTAGGAACTGCAGAATCCCAATCCCAAGGAGTGCTCCAAATAGCGAGCATCGGGTGCCCAGATTCAATTCTCCTCCCATCAGCGCCCCGATACCCGCACAAACCGTGACGGGGATCATCCATGAAGTAGCCCGAAGCGGTTGGAACAAGATGGCCTGTGGCAATGACGCAACATCCGTCAGGAAAGATCCAATGGCGACGAACCCAATGAGCCAGCACCCAAGTAGCCCCAGCAGGAACCTGTAAATACTCCTGTTTACCTTCCGATAATGAAGCGTTGTAGCGATGAGAACCAGTGTTAGTGACAGCGTGTTCAGCAGCACTGGTAGATCCTGCGACGAGATCAGATAGTGAATTCTGTGTCCATTCCTTACCGTTTCGGCCCAGCCATCAGGGTGTTCGACTCCCAAACCTGCGACAATCCAGGTTATCGCGGGCAGAGCGCAGACCAATCCAAAAAATACCGCTACCGCGACTTGCCTTTGTCTGCGCTTGGCTGAAGCAAGGACATCGAAATCAACGGCGATTGTTCCTGCCATGACAAGCATCCCCACATAGAATGCCTGAAGAAAATGAATGTTGGCCATCAAGCCGATGATCCCGAGTCCCCAAAAAAGACGTCCCCGGATGGAAAGGGCGATCGCAAGCAGAAGGGGTCCGGCAACAACACCGACCGGGATCAGGTGGTTGACAGTCAGGTAATTCGCTCCAAGTAGTGGATCGCCGAGTCCTCCAAGCAGTGCCATGCATGCGTATGGTGATCCCCAATGTGACGAGAACGCCTGTGCCAGCAAACCGACACCGATGAAAAACAGAAAGTTCGTGGCCACTGACCCCCAAGTCAGCAGTCCGATTCCCTCGGATCCATTGGGAATCAGGAGCGAAAGAAATCGCCAAAATATGGTAGGTTGCTCACGCCAAGGCGGTGCGAATCGATCGAGGGGGTAGAGTGAGCTGTCCTGATAGTACCAGACTGTGTGCAGGCTATCGTGCTGGCTCCCAATGGGCTGCTGCGGCATCTGTCCCATGATCAGGGTAATCAGGGAGGCCAGGAAGGCGAATGCGATGATACCCAGAATCGAACGAACCATAGGCAAATTGCATTGAGAATCCGAATTGCGCCGATCCTGAGAGCACTGCTCTACGGTCATGGGGCCGCCTCCATGAGTTCAATTCCATCGCTTACTGGAAAGCCGCCAAGATGTACGGGCGCAAGACCTTTGGGAGTTCACGTGCCTGCAGGTGAATCACTGTGTGCTATTCAATTCGCCGTCTTCGTACTCCCGAAGTAGCCTGGCGCATCACTGACACGCACTCGCTTCGATGCCATGGCTTGCTCCTGCTCGCCGATGGCGATCTCGGCCATCTCCGCGCGGAGGGTGATGTAGATCACCTCCGGCGGGCACAGGGTTCGGCCGCCGCCGAGTATCCTTGAGGACGAAATGCCCACGCCTCGGGACACGACCAGCACACAATCCTCGCCGATGTCATAGGCTCCGGCCAGATATTCGTGTCCTCGGCGGCAAGGCACATACATCGGACCCAGAAGCGGCAGCAGCACCTGCCCTCCGTGCGTGTGTCCGCTCAGCACCAGGCTCGCGCCGTGGCGCGCCGCGGTGGGTGCGTTGTCGGGTGTGTGCGTCACGACGATTACGGTTTCGTTGGTCTCACGCGCAAGCAGGTCCTCCCAGTCGGTTCGGCGGCCGCCCCACGGGGCGTCGCTCCCCGCAAAGGTCAGGCGTCGCCCGGCGCGCTCCAATGACCATCGGCGGTTGTGGAGCATCTGGATTCCGTGCGATTCCAGCTCCCGACGCAGCAGAACCGGGTTTGTCCAGTAATCATGATTTCCCATCACGGCGATGGTGTTCAATCGCCCGCGCAATCTTGCGTGCAGGCGCGAAGAGGCGGCGATGGTCTGGCGGCGATTGACGAAATCCCCTCCCAGCACCATCACGTCGCAAGGGATGTCCTGGATGGCGGCGACAACCTCGCGGAAGTACCGCCCCTGCCCCCACAACGTCTCGTATTGCATGTCGCTGAACAGGCACACGCGCAAGCCATCGAACACCGCGGGGAGACCGGGCACCTGAATCTCCAGCTCTGTGATCTCCAGATCCCATGTGGAATCCCATGGGCGTAAAATGATGGGCAGCGGACTGGGCGGATGATGCACGCGCGGTTGCGAGACGCTTCGTGAAATCACCCGGCCTGAATGGCGCGGGATGATCCGGTCGAGGAACCACAAGCTGCCGCGCCACAGCAGCAAAAGCCATGTGCCGGCGATCATCAGGAACAGGATCCACGAATCCATGCGGCGGGGGAGCCATGTCATCGCTTCATGCACATGCGCCGCGTCGCGGTAGATAATCAGCAGCATCACCGGAACCGGGACGAGCAGCACAAACGCGGCCGCGTGCAGCCACGGCTTTGCCTTGGAGTCGCGCACGTAGCTGAAGACGCGGTTCATCAATTGCCACCACAGGTGCGTCATCCCCAGCGTCAGCAACAGTAGCGTGATGAATTCCAGTGGCATGATGGTGAATCCGTTCGACTGGGGCGCCGCGAGGCAACCTGTCGGCACTCCAGCACGACGGCGCGGTCCATGCCAAGGTCCATTCGCCGGTTGCGCGCGGGAGTCAACTGCAGTGGGCTGTGGGCATGAGGACCTGGCCCGTCGCCATCGTGGAACCGCCGCCCGCCGCGACACTGGCGGAATGGGAGGCCTTCTGCGCGCTTGTCCTCGAGGCCGGCTGTCTCGGGTATGAGGAAGGCGATGGCGAGGACGCCCTCCCCCCCGTGGCCCGCTTTGTGTTTCCCGCCGAGGCCGAGGGAGATTGGGCGTCGGCCGTCCGCGCGGCCGCCGGGCGAATATGGCCCGCGCAGGGCCCAAGCATATCGATGGAGGAGCTGCGCGAGGAAGACTGGGGCCGCAAGTGGTGGGAGTCGCATGCGCCTTCCCAAGCCTCTTCGATCGTATATGTCGGCCCCATGGAGGGATTCGACTCCGCGCCGGAAGGGGCAGTCTACGTCGGCCTGCTTCCCAGTTCCACCTTTGGCACGGGGGAGCATCCCACCACGCGATTGTGTCTGGAACTGCTCGAAGAGATGGACCCAGCCCCGGAATGCATTCTTGATCTGGGCACGGGGAGCGGCGTGCTGGCCATTGCCTCCATCAAACTCGGCGCGCGATGGGCCGTGGGGATGGACAATGACCCCGCCTGCCGCGAGGCCTTTGAGCGAAACGTCGAAGCGAACGGCTGCACGGGCCACTGCTTCTTCGTTGCCGGCTCCTCCATTGACGAGGCGATTGGCGGCACTCTGTTGGCCGGTGTCCCCATGCCGGATGTTGTCCTCTGCAACATGCTCAGCACGGAGTTTGACAGCCTCCTGGCGCCGATCCGCCAAGTGGGCAGACCGCTGATTCTTTCTGGCTTTCTGGAGGGCGAGCGCGAATGCATCGAGGCCCGCCTGCAGGAGACTGGATGGCGCGCCGAGCAATGGCGCATGATGGATGAATGGTGTGCGGTGCTGGCCCGCCCTGCGTGAGGTCCCGCCTCACCAACCCAGAAGCGCCAGCAACCCCAACAGCTTTGCGCTGCTGAACAAGATCACCGCCGACATGATGGCAACGATCCAGAACTCGCCGCCGCGGGTCGCGATCCATGCGCCGATCCACGCGCCAACCACCTGGCCGGAGGCGCACGCAATCCCCGCCAGCCAATCGATTCGCACACCGCTCATCAGGAACGTTCCCAGTGCGATGAACGACAACCCCAGGATCACGACCAGTTTGATGTAATTGCCGCGCACCAAATCCATCCGCAGAAAGTAGCCAAGCACCAGCAGGATCATGATACCCATGCCGGCCTGGATAAAACCCGCATAGACGCCGAGGAAGAAGAAGCACGTGAGCAGGCCGGCGCGTCCCTTCATGGAGAGCGGCGCCCAGGCGTTCTCCGGCGCGCCATCCTTCAACAGATGCGGCTTGGGACGCACCAGCATCAGGACCAGCAGGCCGAGCATGAGCAGGCCCAGGATGAACTCGAACTCACGGTCCGGGATGAAGGCCGCCAGCTTTGCCCCCACAAACGCTCCCACCGCCGCCACAATCATCAACCGCCAGGATAGGTGGTCCTCCCGGACCTTGTACTGGCGAAACTTGCGGATGGCCGCGACGTTCTGGGCGATGATCCCAATCCGGTTTGTCGCGTTGGCCACAGACCCCGGCAGTCCCGCGAAAATCAGCACCGGAAGGGTGACGACGCTTCCGCCCCCTCCGATGGTGTTGATAATTCCCGCCACAATCCCCGCCAAAAACAGCAGCAAAAGGACCACGGGGGAGAGCTGCGTCAGAAGTTCCATGCCGGAATGTCGCCTATGGGCGGGGTGGAGAGGATGGCCCGCAAACCGCTCCATGGCGGTCACGGCGCTCCAGACGGTCCCCGGGGTCCGAAGACCGGGGCAAATGGAGAGGCGGGGCTGCGACGAAAAAAGGGCGAAGACCGTGCTTTTGGGCTTGTCATGGTGCCCCGCCAGCAGCCTACTTCCGGGCCCGCGAGCGAGCAGTGGGCTCGAACCGCGGAGGTCTTGAATCCGATGGAGCAGTCATCCGATGGCCAAGAAGGGCAATCGCGTCCAAGTGATCCTCGAATGCACCGAGTCGCGCAGTTCCGACGTCCCGGGCGTTTCGCGCTACGTCACCGTGAAGAATCGCAAGAACACCACGGCCCGTATCGAGCTCAAGAAGTACAACAAGTTCCTGAAGCGCCACACCGTTCACCGCGAAGTCAAGTAACGACCCCTGCGGCGAAAGGCCGGTTGGCCATGCTTCACGGCTACGCCGTGTCGACCCCATCACGGCTACTGACTTCAGGTTCCCTCAGAAACTACGGAGCCCGCCTCTTCGGAAGCGGGCTCTTGTGCATTGTCCTGCTGGCCACGCTGGCCGCCTGCGCGGGACCCGCCGGCCGGCAGGAGCTCAAGCCAGAGGAAAGTCCGCTTCCACAGGTGGTGACCACGACCGGCATCGCCGAGTTCCTGTCCCGCGAGCTGCTAGACGGTGTCGCCGAGACACGACTGCTCGGGCCGGTGGTCCCGCGCGAGAAGCGCGCCGAGCCCACCCCCGACGAGGAGGTCCGCATCGCGCGCGCCAACATGGTGGTCGCCTATGGCGGCAACGTGGACGCAAACGCCATAGAGATGGTGCGCAGGTTGGCACCCAACACGTCCATCCTGACGATTCGCGACACGGCCAACAATAACAACTTCACATGGTTGCTGGCTGGGAACCTTCGGGAGAATGCCCGAAATCTGCACGGTAAGCTCCTGAAAGTGTTCACGGGCACCCAGGAGCAGATGAAGTTGAATGGCAACCTGAAGGCGCTGGACCAACGCCTGCTCTCCCTGGAGGAGGAACTCGATTCCCTTGCCTCCACTCTCGGCGGGCAACGCGTCTTCACCGATGACCCGCGCTTGCATCCCTTCCTGGAAAGCGTCGGGCTTGAGGTGATCGCAACCGTGGACCTCGGCGTCAACGGAGCCGTGTCCGAAGAGCAACGCGCCGCCATCGCCGCCCAGGCCGCAAACCTGCCGGCGCGCATCCTGATTGTCACGCATCCCGAGAAGAAGGAACAGCTCGGCGAGCTGGCGCGCGAGGCCGACCTGACGCTTGTGTACTTCAATCCCTTCTACGACGGAGTCACGGGTGTCGGTCAAATCGACAGCGTGATTCCCCGCCAGCTTCGGTTGCTCGGCTTGGCCATGAATGCGGCCCTGGCGTCCGCCTCCACGGAATGAACGCTGCAGCACACTGCGCGGGATACGTGGGGCGCTATGCTCCCAGCCCGACGGGCATGCTCCATTTGGGCAACCTGCGCACTGCCCTCGCCGCATACCTGCATTGCCGTTCCGCAGGCGGGCGATTCCTCCTGCGCATTGAGGATCTCGACACCACGCGTGTGCGCCCCGGCATCGAGGAGCGCCAACTGGCGGACCTCGCCATGCTTGGAATTAAGTGGGACGAATCACCCATTCGCCAATCAGAGCGCGACAGCGTCTATGCCCCGTTGGTGAGACAACTTCATCAGGCAGGCTTGGCCTATCCCTGCTTTGCCAGTCGCAAAGAAGTCCGCGAGGCCGCCTCCGCACCACATCGGGGCGATAACCCCGGACGCTATCCCGGCATCTATGCGGATTATCCTGCCGAGTTGGCCAACAAGCGTATCGCCAATCGCGAACAACATTGCTGGCGCCTGCGCGTGCAGAGGGCCCCAAAAAACTTCGAGGACAAGTTCGCTGGAACCGTTGAGATCGATCTCGACCGGGAATCCGGCGACTTTGTCATCCAGCGCGCCGACGGTCTGCACGCCTACCAACTGGCATGCGCTGTTGATGACTCGCTCTGCGGCATTACCGACGTGTTGCGCGGTGGTGACCTGCTCGATTCCGGAGCGCGCCAGGCGTGGATCCTCACCTGCCTACAGATGCCCGTACCGCGCTATTGGCACATTCCGTTGTTCCTCGCGGAGAACGGCGAGCGCCTCTCCAAGCGCGACGGCGCCGACGACATGGCGCGCTTCATGGCGGAAGGATTCGACGCGACAGCCATTCGAAGTTATCTGGCGTGCACGTTGGGTCAATGCGCGGCGGGGGAGAGGCTCACCATGAACGACCTCATCCAACGCTTCAACATCAACGCCATCCCGCGTGAGGATGTGCATTTTGATCGCGAGTTGCTAGGCACGTTTCGCCCATGAGTAGACAAGTTCAGGGCACAAGTGACACTTATTTCCGCCCGGGCAAGGATGCCCAGGCTCCCATCGCTTCAATCGGAACTGGGAACCCGGAATTTCTTACGTGCTCTGCGCCGTCAGCTCGTGATTCACGGCGAGGTCCAGAAAATTCCGGAGCAACTGCTTGCCGTCCGCTGTCAGGATCGACTCGGGGTGGAACTGCACGCCGTGGATGGGGTACTTCTTGTGACGCACGCCCATGATCACGTTGTCGTCCATTGCACGGGCGATGACTTCCACATCGGCCGGCAGGCTGCCATCCTCGATGGCCAGGGAATGATAGCGCGTGGCCTCGAATGGATTCGGCAGGCCGCGAAACACGCCCTCATTGTCGTGACGGATCAGGCTCGTCTTGCCGTGCATCAACCGCGGTGCGCGAACGACGCGTCCGCCAAACACCTGGCCAATGCATTGGTGTCCCAGACAAACACCCAATGTCGGGATGCGCCGGGCGTGCCGGCGAAGGATCTCCATGGACTGACCCGCGTCCTCCGGCGTGCCCGGCCCGGGGGAGATCACGATACACGTCGGCGCGAAGTGCTCCATGGCCGCGTCGTCGATCTTGTCGTTGCGAACCACCTTGAGCGACGCGCCCAGCTCGCCCAGATACTGCACCAGATTGTAGGTGAAGGAATCGTAGTTGTCGATGACGAGGACGGTCATGGTCGTGGTCCGTGCGGTGTGGATTCCCTGGGTCTTGTCAGCGGCCCTGCGTTCGCAACTCGTAGCGCCGCTTCAGCGCCTGCACAAGAACATCGTCCTCGGCGTCCCGAGTCAAGGCCGTCACGAGTTCCCCGGCGTCTCGCAGGTCCGACGGGCCCGGATCGTCGAGCTGCAAGAGGGCATCGGCCAGCAGATATTGCAACCCCCGGGTCGATTCGATTCCCCACGAACGCCGGAAGGACGCGATGGCCTGGTTGAGCGCCTCGCCATCTCCCGTGCGCTGCGCAGCCTCGCGCTTCACCATCCCGCGATACAGGTGGAAGAAGTAGATCTCCCGCTCCGCCGCCGGTTCCACGGCCTTGTCGAACAGCGCGTTTGCCAAGTCCCAATCCGCCGGCTCCTGCGACAGCCTCGCCAGCCCCGTGGCCAGTATTGCCGCCTCGCGGTCGAATATCGCCGACAGCTCCGGATCCTCCGACTGCTGCGCCAGGCTCATCGCCAGCTCCAGCCCCTCCTGCATGCGGTTGGGGTCGTTGCGCTGTGTCCCCAACACAAAAAGGCACGCGAACAAACGCTCGCAGTGAATCTCCGCATTGTCGGGATCGGCCGCCATGGCCCGGCGATAGTAGCTCTCCGCGCGCTCGTACAGCTCCAGCCCCGGCCGCTCGCCGCGGGCCGCCATCTCCAGATACGTCCGCTCCCACACCAACCCGGCCAAGTGCAGCGCCAACGGATCGTCCGCAAAGTCCTCGTCCACGCAGGCAATCGCCTCCTGCGCCTCCGCAAACTGCTGCCGGTTCAGGTACCCCTGAAC
>CAZVAQ010000028.1:0-1865 GCA_964625145.1 uncultured Candidatus Sumerlaeota bacterium | reverse complement strand
TTATCCTTCATCCTTTAGCCTTTATCCTTCCCCTCCTTCCTTCTCTTCCTCGCTGACTTCGGGGGCGACTTCGCTGGCCGGGGGCGGATCGGCGACGTCTTCCGGGGCGGCGGTGAAGGCCTCACCCGGCTTGGGCAACTCGGCCGGATCGGCCGCGTCAGCCGAGTCGCCTTCGGTGACGCCCGCAACCACTTCTGCGGAAGGCGCCTTGCCTGCCAGGCGATCCGCCAGCGCCGTCAGGTTCGCCAGCTTCTCCTTCATCTCGCCGCTGATGACCGCTTCCGAACTGGCGGTCATCTCGCGCAGGTTTTCCAGATACTCCTTCGCGCCGGCCACGATATCCTCGGCCAGCTCCTCGTCGTCGGCCGTGAAGCTGAGAAGCTGCGACGGCTCCGCCTCGGCCAACTTCTCCACAGTGTCGAAGTTCTCCGACCGCGCCAGGGCCTCCTTGGAGAACTGGCTCAGGCCGTCGATCTGGCTGAGGAAGTCCATCAGGTACTGCTGCGCGATCGTTTCCAGGCGCTGCAGCTCGGCCTCGTCCTCCTGCTCGGACACGTCGATCTTCCAACCGGTCAGCTTCGCTGCCAGCTTGGCGTTCTGGCCGCGCTTGCCGATGGCCTTGGCCAACGAATCATGCTCCACCACCACCGCGGCGCGACGCTCGATCTCGTTCAGCTTGATGCTGAAGATCTTCGCCGGGTTCAGCGCCGAGGAGATGAATGTCTCCGGATCGATCGAGAACGGCACGATGTCGACCTTCTCGTTGTCCAGCTCGCGCACGATCATCTGCACGCGCGAACCCTTCATGCCGACGCACGCGCCGACGGGATCGACGTCCGGGTTCATGCTCTGCACGGCGATCTTGGTGCGGACGCCGGGCTCGCGCGCGATTTCCACGATGCGCACGGTGCCGTCGCTGATCTCCGGCACCTCGGTGGCGAAGAGCTGCTTCACCAATTCCGAGCGCGTGCGCGACAGGATGACCTGCGGCCCCTTTGGCGTGCGGCGCACGTCGATGATCAGGCAGCGGATGCGGTCGCCAAAGCGATAGCGCACGCCGAACGGAATCTCGTGGTGGGGGAGCAGGCACTCCACCTTGCCCAGCGCCACGATGGCGTCGCGCCGCTCATAGCGCTGCACGATCCCCGTGACCACGGTGCCGACCTTGTTCTTGTACTCCTGGTAGATGCGGTCGCGCTCGGCGTCGCGCAGGCGCTGCAGGATGCCCTGGCGCACGGACTGGGCGGCGATGCGGCCGAACTGCTCCGGGTCGATCTCCACATCGATCTCGTCGCCCATCATGTGCGACGGGTTGATCGCCTTGGCGGAAAGAATGTCGATCTCATGGCGCGGATCCTCGACGCTGATCGTGACCTTCTTCTTCACATACAGGCGCAGGTCGCCGCTCTCCAGGTCCAGCTCCGGGCGCGGTTCCTTGAAGATCCCCACGCGCTTGGACGCCGCCGAGAGGATCGCCGCCTCGATGGCCTGCTTGATCACCTCGCCCTCCAGCTCCTTCTCCTTGGCGATCTGCTTGATCAGCGGCTTCACGTTGAGTGCCCTGATTTCTTCCTTCTTCGCGCGCTTTGCCATTTTCGGATCTGCTCCCTGCCCCCGGCGCCTTGGTCGCGCTGGCGGGTCGATTGGTCTGTCTGGTGCGGATTTGGCCATGCCGGTTTTGGGGTCCTAAAGCGAGGGGGCCGCCCTTCGGCGGCCCCCCCGCTCAATACAAAAACGGGAGGGGAGGCTTCACGCCCCACCCTGCCCACGCACGGAAATTTCTACACGACCGGGAAAACTCCGACACGGTCGCATGCGACAGAAAGGCGCGACATTGGGGGGCAGCTGGTCGGACCGCCTACGCC
>CAZVAQ010000027.1:16295-32177 GCA_964625145.1 uncultured Candidatus Sumerlaeota bacterium | reverse complement strand
GGAGAGACTCGAAGCGGTGCTGTGCGTCATCTACCTGCTGTTCAACGAAGGGTACTCGGCTTCCTCGGGGGATTCGGTGACGCGGCACGATTTGTCGGGGGAGGCGATTCGATTGGGGGAGCTTATTGTGGAGCTGCTTCCCACCGGAGAGACGTTGGGCCTGCTCGCGTTGATGCTGCTGCACGAGTCGCGGCGGGAAGCGCGTGCGACGACGGATGGGGACTTGATTCTCCTGGCCGACCAGGACCGGTCACTGTGGAGGTGGGACCTGATCGAGCGCGGGATTGGCCTGGTCGAGAGCGCCCTTCGAAGTGGGCCGATCGGCTCGTTCGCCCTTCAGGCGGCCATTGCTGCCGTCCACGCGGAGGCGCCATCGACAGAGGAGACTGACTGGGCGCAGATTGTCGGGCTGTATGATGCCCTGCTGGCCGTGGCTCCTTCGCCGGTGGTGGAACTGAACCGGGCGGTGGCGGTGGCGATGAAGGACGGCCCCGAGGCGGGGCTGCAGATTGTGGACCGGTTGTTGGCAGAAGGGGACTTACAGGACTACCACTTGGCCCATGCGGCCCGGGCGGACCTGTGCCGGCGGTTGGGGCGGTTGGACACGGCGCGGGTGGCGTACACCCGAGCGCTGGAGCTGGCTAGGCAGGAGCCGGAGCGGCGGTTCCTGCGGAGACGGCTGGCGGAGATCGAGGCATAGGAAAAAAAGTTCGGACCCTTGTCGAAATCCGGGGGTGGGCTGCGACCAGTGGATGCGGGTCACTCTCAAAGGAGGTGCTGTCTTGAGGTACATGTGCCTGATCTATACCGATGAGACGTTGGGAGCGAGGATGTCGCAGGAGGAGATGAATGCCCACATCGGGGAATACGTCGCATTGACGCAGGAGTTGGGGAAGAGCGGGAAGTATCTGGGTGGGGATCCGCTGCAACCCACCAAGACGGCGGCGACAGTGCGCGTCCGCGAGGGAAAGACGTCGGTGACGGATGGTCCCTATGTGGAGACGAAGGAGGCGATGGGGGGGTATTTCATGATCGAGGCGCGGGACATGAACGAGGCCATCCAAATTGCGGCGCGCATCCCCGGCGCGCGCCATGGCGCCGTGGAGGTCCGGCCGGTGTTGGATTTTTGAGGTTGATGCAGGAGTGTTGAGAAAGCCCAAGGATGGAGCGTCCGTCATGAAGTATCTGTGTCTGGTGTATTTCAACGAGCAGGAGTTCCGGGAGAATCCGGAGAGTCCGAAGGATGTGGAGTGTTTCGAGCACGCGCAGAAGTTGATGAACAGCGGGCACTTCATCGCGGGAACGCCGCTGGAACCGGTGGCGACGGCGACGACAGTACGTGTGCGTAATGGCAAGCCGATCATCACCGACGGCCCATTCGCGGAGACGAAGGAGCAGCTTGCGGGCTTCTACATGATCGAGGCGAAGGACCTGGATGAGGCGCTCGGCATCGCATCGCGCATTCCGCCTGCTAGAGTGGGAAGCATCGAGGTGCGGCCGTTGCGGGAACTGAAGGTGTGACCAAAGAAGTGAGCCTGATTGGAGGTGAGTCATGGAGCGAAGAATGACAGTGGGAGTGCCGGTTTTCGAGACACCGGGCGAGACGGATGTGGTTGCAACCATCCTGCTGGAGGCAACTCCGCAGGAGGCCTACGACGCGTGGAAGCCGGAGCACCTGCCCAAGTGGATCTTCAGCCCTGATGGCTGGACGATGCCGGTGTGCGAGATTGACCTGCAAACCGGTGGAGAGTGGCGCATGGTGTGGCGCGATGCGCAGGGGCACGACATGGCGATGGGCGGAAAGTATCTGGAAGTAAGCGAGCCGCACCGCGTTGTCTCGACGGAGAAGTGGGGCGGCGATTGGGCGGAGACGATCAACTCGCTGACGTTCGAAGCGAAGGATGGCGGCACGCTGGTGACTTCCAGCATCCGCTATCCCAACCGGGAAGCGCGCGAAAAGGCATTGGCAACACGGATGCTGGATGGCATGGCGGAGAGCTTCCGGCGATTGGCCGCCTATGTGCGTCCTCGTCGGTGAACCGATGAACCGAGTGCCGCGCTTCAACACGAGGCGCGAAATGAAACCATTAACCCAAGACTTCAAAGGAGCATGTGGACATGTCTACGGAATCGACGGGAGCACAAGAATGCCCGGCCAAGCCACTGCCGGAGCACCAGTGGTTGGACAAGTTGGTCGGTGAATGGGACACCTCGGCCGATTGTAACATGGGGCCCGACCAGGAGCCTTTCAAGGGGAAGGGCCACGAGACGGTGCGGTCGATTGGCGGATTGTGGGTCGTCGCGGAGGGGAAGGGCGAAATGCCGGGAGGCGGCACCGCCCACATGGTCCTGACCCTGGGTTACGACCCGGAAAAGAAGCGCTATGTCGGCACGTGGATCGGCTCCATGATGACGATCCTGTGGGTTTACGACGGAGAGTTGGAGGCGGACGGCAAGACGCTGTCGTTGTATGCCAAAGGCCCCAACATGACGGAGACGGGATTCGGCCAGGGGACGGCCCTGTACCGCGAGCGCATCACCTTTGTCACCGATGACCATCGCACCTGGACCTCCGCGGTGCAGGGGGAAGACGGTCAGTGGAACCACATCATGCAGGCGGACTATCGCCGGAAGAAGTGAGTCGCGATAGTGCGGCATGCATCATGCTGGACGCCGGGGCGCCGGTTGACATCAACCGGCGCAAATCCCAACCAAATTTAGGAAAGTGACCATGAGTTCCAAGTTGAAAGACAAACTGTCATCCGTCGGCCTGCTGCTCCTGCGCATTGGATTTGGCGGCTACATGATGACACACGGCTGGGGAAAGCTGCAGATGGTGATCAACAACGACCTGACTTATTGGCAGGATCCGATCGGTGTCGGCATGATGCCGAGCCTGCTCCTGGCAACGGGGGCGGAATTTTTCTGCGCGTTTCTCGTGTTGATTGGCCTGGTCACGCGGTTCGCGGCGATTCCGGTGGTCTTCACCATGGCCGTCGCGGCGGTTTTGGTGCATGGCGGCGATTCGTGGACGATGCAGCCTACGGGAGGCAGCAAGGAGCCGGCGCTGCTGTTCCTGACGGCGTTCCTGACGCTGGTGTTCACAGGTGGTGGAAAGTTCGCCCTGGATTCTCTTGTCGCGTCGAAGTTCCCGGCGCCGTTGCGGCCGTTTCTCAACTGATCTGCAAGATCAGGAAACTTTTCGAAGAGGTATTTACAAATGATTCCTTATATAATTGCAGGCATTTTGGTTGCTTCCGGAGTCCTTGTCGCGGTGGTCGCGATGCAGCCCTCCGAGTTCCGCGTGTCGCGGTCCATGGCGATGAATGCGCCTCCGGAGAAGGTCTTCGTGTTGGTGGATACCATGAAGAGCTGGGAGGAGTGGTCTCCATTCGCCGAGCTGGATCCGGCGATGAAGATGAAGTACGAGGGGCCGGCGGAGGGCGTGGGTTCCAGCTATTCCTGGGAGGGGAACAACAAGGCCGGAGTGGGGCGTTCCACCATCGTCGCCAGCGAGCCGCACAAGCGCGTCCAGTTCAAGCTGGAGTTCTTACGCCCCTTCAAGGCGACGAACGATGTGGTGTTTACGTTTGAGCCCAAGGGCGATTCCACAGTCGTGACATGGTCGATGAGCGGGAAGAACGGTTTCATGGGCAAGGCGATGGGCCTGTTCATGAACTGCGACAAGATGATTGGCGACATGTTCGACAAGGGCCTTGCGAAGATGAAGACACTCGCGGAGTCGGGCGAACGCGTGTGATGCTGGCGGAGCAGTGATACTCCGCCAGCACTGCATCATGGCCGGGCCGTGGGCACGAACGCATCCGCAAAGATGCGGCGGCTGGAGAGGCCCTTGATGAAGAGCTTCTTGCGCATCTTTTCAACCAAGGCAGGGTCGCCGCACAGGTAGGCGCGCGTTCGCTTCAGGTCCAGGTTTGCACCCAGCACCACTTCGTCGAGAAGGCCGATGGTCAGGAAGCCTTCGCCCGTGTCCTCGCCGTTGATGACGCAGGGGCGGTAGTCGATGTGGCCCTCGCCGGCGAGGGCGGAGAGCTCCGTCCGAAGATAGAGGCCCGATTCGTCCACCGCGCCGTGATAGAGCGTGATGGGACCGCGGTGGTTGTGGCGCAGGGCTTCACGAATGATGCCATACAAAGGGGCGAGTCCGGTGCCGGTGCCTGCTAGGACCAGGGGTGCTTCCTCGTCGCCGGGTGTGTAGAAGCAATCGCCGAACACGCCTCGGAATCGAAGCGTGTCGCCGGGCCGGACGACATCGTGCAGCCAATTGCTGACGAGGCCGCCGGGGATGCGGCGCACGTGCAGTTCGAGGTAGCCGTCGCTGGGGCCGCTGGCGATGGAATAGCTGCGAGCGATCAGCGCGTCGCGAATGACGGTGATGTATTGCCCGGCGAACCAATCGAGTCCGTCGGGAATGGTGAGGCGCACACGCCGCACGGCGGCGCCGATGTCCTCGCTTTCGAGAACGGTGGCCTCGTGTTCGAGTCCTGCTCCGGGGAGCGCGACGGACAGGTTGCCTTCGGGTACGCACACGCAGGCGAGGAAGTATCCCTGCGCACGCAGCGATTCCTTCAGGGGTTGCTGCGCCTTGGGCGGGAGTTGCCCGTCAGTTGCCTGCATGAGGCAACTTTGGCAGACGCCCGCGCGGCAGGAGGACATGACGGGCACGCCCTCCCGCTCCAAGGCTTCCAGCACTGTTTCCTTGTCGCGCAGTGCGATCTCGCGTCCTTCGAAGGACACGATGGGTGATGAACTCATCGGTTCAGCACATCCGCGCGGGCGCCTTCGGCGACGGTCTTGACGGTCTCGATGATGTTGGCCGGCGCGCCAAGCTCGGCCAGGGAGGCGGCGAGGTGCTCGATGACGACGTCGACGTGGGTGTCATTGAGGCCGCGCTCGAGCAGGTGCTCGTGCGCCTTGCGCATGTCCTTGCCGGTGTAGGTGTTGGGCCCGCCGGCGACCATGGTGAGGAATGCCTTCTGCTTGGCGAGCTGCTTGTCCATATCGACGTCGTCGAAGAAGCGGGACACGCGTTCGTCGGACAGCATCTTGCGGTAGAATACCTCGACAAGCTCCTGCATGGCGGGTTCCCCGCCGAGTTGTTCGTAGATGGAGGGCATGGATTTCTCCGTGGAAATTGGATGGTTTGTGGCCGAATTGTCACTAACCGGACATAAAAGTCCGATTATTGGGTGGAGTGGTCAAGGGCAAATGGGGGGCGGCGTAGAAGGGACAGCAGGGACGGCAGGGACCCGGCTTCGCAGAGCTACGCCGGGGCAGGCAGCAGGGACGCATGACCAGGGACGGATAGGTCAGGGGGTGGCTCGGAGGATTATTGTTCTGGCCTCTTCTCGATCCAGACCAAGCGGGGTTGGCCTTTGGCCATGACGTCGCGCACCATCTCCTCCAGGGTGCCATCCTCGATGTAGCGATATAGGTTGTCGCCGGGGCAGCCGGTTTGGGCCAGGTCGCGGTGGCCGAAGATTTCGAGCGGCGTGATGTCATACTCGATGGCAGCCCATGCCATCAGGTTGGCGATGGTGGCCAGTTGCGCTTCGTTGGGTTCGACTTCGCTGTAGTTGCCAAAGCAATTGATGAGGAAATGGCCGCGCGGGTCATATCGTGTGTTGGTGTCGCCGACGTAGCGATGGTCGCGTGCTTGGTACACGACGCCGTCCAGGTCGATCATGTAGTGATACGGGATGTCCCACCACTTGCGGTCGTTCTCACCCCAGGACTGCATGTTGCGCAGCTTCTGGGCGAGGTCGTCGCCGGGTTTGTGGGATGTGGCGCTGTGGTGGAGGGTGAGCTTGTCGATCTCGTGACGCACGCGCAGGCGTCGCGTGGCGTCGCCGGCGGTGGTGCTGTCGGCAAATCCCGGCGGAAGGGACTTGATGGTGGCGACTTCAACGACGGTGACGCCGCCGCCGAGTTCGCCGCGCCCGGCGTGGATGGCGGGGATCTGAATGTGGTAGGGGCCAAAGTTGAACGCGGAGCCTTCGTCGACGGTGCGGGTCTCGCGGTCGTCGGCGTTCTCAAGCCACATGGTCACCTTGTCGTTGGGCGAGATGACGGCGTTGCCGTTGGCGTCGCGCTCGGCGGGGTGAGTCTCCGTGACGCCGATCACGATGGTCTTGAAGGTGAATTGGTCCCCCGGGCCGAGGTTGCGGCGGACGCCGTCGGCGTCGGTTCCCTTGGGGGGCATGGACTCCCAGGCGGAGTGCGGCAGGATCAGGATCTCCGGCGCCCGCGAGGCGCAGGCGGAGGAGAGCATCCCCGCAAGGACCGCGAAGGACGCGACTGAAAGGCAGCGAACGATGGGGCGCATGGGAGGTGCTCCTTGGCTGGTTGACACTTGAAGGGAAGAGGATTGCAGAGGGAGGGCCAAGGGGAGAAACGTGGGAAGGGCGACTCTACTGCAGCCAAATCAGCTTTGGTTGTCCCTTCGCCATCGCCTCCTCCACCATGTGCTGGAGTGTGCCGTCCTCGACATAGCGGTAGAGTTTGCCGCCGGGACAGGTCGTCTCGGCGAGATCCCGATGGCCGAAGATTTCCAAGGGTTCAATATCGTACTCGATCGCTGCCCACGCCATCAGGTTGGCGATCGTGGCCAGTTGCGCTTCGTTGGGCTCCGCCTGGTCGTAGTTTCCATAGCAGTTTATCAGGAAGTGTCCGCGCGGATCATAGGGCGTGTTCGTGTCGCCAGCATACTGGTGGTCGCGCGCCTGGAACACGGTACCGTCAAGGTCCACCATGTAGTGGTAAGGGATATCCCACCACTTCCGATCGGATTCACCCCACGATTGCATGCCCTGCAACTTCGGCCCGAGCGCTTCGCCCGCGGCATGCGGAGAGTTGCTGTGGTGGAGCGTGAGTTTGTTGATTGTGTGGCTGACGCGCAGTCGTCTTTGTGGTCCACCGGCGGTGGTGCTGTCGGCAAAGCCGGGGGGCAGGGATTCGATCGTCGCAATCTCGACGACTGTCAGCCCTTCGCCCAGTTCCCCGCGGCCGGCGTGAATCGCGGGAATCTGTATGTGGTAGCCGCCGAAATTGAACGCCGCCCCCTCGTCCACAGTGCGGCTGTCGGTCATGTCACCAATGGCCAACGAAATCGTGGCACTGTCAAAGGCCGAAATCACAGGTCGTCCCTGTGCGTCAAACGCCGCGGGGCTCATGTCCAGCAAACCGACGGTTATGGACTTGAAGGTCTCCTCATGGCCGGGTCCCAGGTTGCGGCGAACTCCGTCCGCCTCGGTTCCCTTTGGCGGCATGGATTGCCACGACGAATGGGGGATGATCCGGATCTTGGCGGGTTCGGGGCCAGTGATGTAGATCAGATCGGAATCTGCCGCGACGATGGGCTCGCCGTTTGCCGATGCACTCACGGCGGAGAACGCCGCAACGGCGAGGGCGGCGATAGTGAGGACAAATGCTCGGCTGCGAACAAGCGTCGCCATGGAGCGACTCCTCGCAATGGGGTGGAGATGTAAATGGGGGCCTCAGGGAGGCGGCTGGGCCAAGGGGAGATGTGCCCCCTCGACATCCATCCCATCCATTGCGGCGCAGTTTTGAGGGGGATTCGATTGACCTGACAGCATGGAAGCCAAAGACTGCTCCAGCCTCTGCCCAAGCGCCCTTCCCACCATGAACATCGCTGGCTTGCGCGGTCGGCCCCAGTCATATCACTCCCGGAGTCGATCGGATGGAAGCCCTGCAAGCCCACGCGAATCGGCGCATCAGCTCGCGAGAATCAGATATCGGAATTCAATGGTCCCTGATCGCCGCCTCGTTCCTCGTGGTTCTTGTCGCCTCTGCTTCAATGGCAGGTGGTCAGGTGGCCAACAAACCGCGGACAGACATGTGGGTCACCAATAACATCGTCCTCACGACGGTGGTGCATGATAACACGATCTATCTGGGCGGAATTTTCACGCATGTTGGACCTTTCACGGGCTCTGGTGTCGTTTTCGATTTGGACACAGGTGAACTGGTCACTCCATTCCTGGGTGCCAATTCCACCACCAATGTGAGCGTTGCGGATGGCGCGGGCGGTTGGTTTATCGGGGGTCTGTTCACAGAGGTTGACGGATTGCCGCGCAACCACCTCGCCCATATACACGCCGATGGCACGTTGAACCCGGATTGGAATCCGGGGGCGAATGGTAACGTCTGGGCGATTGCCGTTTCGGATTCCACGGTCTACGTGGGTGGCGTTTTTTCAGAAGTGGGCGGGGAACCGCGCAATCGGATTGCCGCCATCGATGCCGCCACAGGCGAAGTCACCGGTTGGAATCCCGAGGCCAACGACGAGGTGTATGCCTTGGCGGTCACCGATTCCATCGTGTACG
Organism: uncultured Candidatus Sumerlaeota bacterium; assembly: GCA_964625145.1. GTDB lineage: Bacteria > Sumerlaeota > Sumerlaeia > SLMS01 > JAHLLQ01 > CAYTRP01. The sequence continues at coordinate 23,811 of CAZVAQ010000027.1, read as the reverse complement.
CGTCCGGGCTGTTCACGCAGATCGGGGGTGAGGATCGCAACCGCATCGCGGCGCTGGACGCCGTCAGCGGCGACGTGACCGATTGGGATCCCGATTCCGATGGATTCATTCGCGCGTTGGCCATTGATGGCGACACGATCTATGCAGGCGGGGCATTCGCCCAAATCGGCGGCCAGGAGCGAAATCGCATCGCAGCACTTGATGCCATCTCCGGCGAGGCCATTGAATGGAATCCTCATGGCGACGGCTCCGTGTTCTCGCTGGTGGTTTCCGGCGGCACTGTCTATGCAGGCGGTTTCTTCACGAACATCGGAGGCCAGCCGCGCAACTACATCGCGGCGTTGGATGCCATATCCGGCAACGCGACTGATTGGAATCCCGACGCCAACGGACATGTTCGCGGACTGGCCGTGTCGGACACCGCGGTCTACGCGGGCGGCGTGTTCACGACCATGGGCGGGCAGGAGCGCGGCTACATCGCCGCCGTTGACCGTGACACGGGTGACGTCATCGATTGGGACCCCAATGCCGGCAATGGCGTCTGGGCGCTTTCGATTTCGGGATCGCGACTTTTTGCGGGCGGTTTTCTGAGCAGCATCGGCGGGCTGCGGCGCCAGTCCCTGGCTGCGTTCGATGCGGAGACGGGTGTTGCCACGGATTGGAATCCCGGAGCCGACGACGCGGTTCTTGACCTTTCTGTCTTCGGCAATACTATCTACGCCGGTGGGAATTTCAGCAACGTGGGCGGCATTTCGCGAAACCGCATCGCCGCAATCGACGCCACCACGGGCGATGTGGCACCGTGGATTCCCAACAACGCGAGTGGCTCGGTCACAGTCGTTGCAGCGACGGACGGCGCTATCTATGTCGGCGGCGGGTTTGGAAGCATTGGCGGCGAATCACGCCGGCGGCTTGCATCCCTGGATCCCACAACCGGTGCCGCCACCGATTGGGATCCACACGGCGGAGGTTTTGTGTGGGACTTGGAAGTCACTGACTCGGTCGTGTATGTCGGCGGAACCTTTAGCAGTCAAGGTGGTGCGCCGAACATCGGCGGACGCGCGCGAAACAACATTGCTGCCATCGACCGGATTACCGGCGTGGCCACCGATTGGAACCCGGGCGCCGACGGCTCAGTCTGGGATCTTGAATTGCTCGGATCAACCATCCTTGCAGGCGGCGACTTCACCAACATCGGCGGTGCGCAGCGACGACGCTTGGCAGAACTCGATACCGCCGTGAACACAAACAATGCCACTTCCTGGGACCCTCAAGCCCTTGATCGCGTGGAGGCCATCGCCGTCTCGGATTCAACCGTCTTTGCTGGGGGAAATTTCGCCACAATCGGCGGCAAGTCGCGCGGGTACATCGCCGGCCTCGACACGACCATCGACACCGACAACGCCCTCGAATGGGCCCCCAACGCGACCCATCCTGTCCGCTCGTTGACGGTGGCCGATTCAATGCTCATTGTTGGCGGCAATTTTGGCGGCATTGCCGGGACACGAAGGCCGCACTTTGCCGTTTTCGAGCTGGGGACGCAGCCGACGGAAACGACAGGGAGCTTGTGGTGGGTTGAGTAGTAGGGGGGAGTGAGCTTGGGATTGGCAATCAAGCATCCCGGAGGAATGCCACTGATGGCACATGCCACCACCAAACGCCGCATCCGCAGCCGTTTGATTGGCTATCCGTTGACGATCGTGGGCACCGTTGCTGTCGCACTGCTAGTCGTGGGGTGGCCCCTCACACAGCCTACATTCCGATCGAATGATTCATCCACCGCAACGGCCGACCCGCAGCGATTGCGCGCGCATGTCGTCGCGCTCAGCGAGACTTTCCATCCCCGCGATTGGCGGAGCCTTGAGAACCTGGACAAATGCGCCGCGTACATTGCCGGTCACTTTGAAGAGGCGGGAGCCGAGGTAGAGGAGCAGGTCTTTGAGGTACAGGGCCGGGAGTACCGCAACATTATTGGTCGCTTTGGAATCGGACGGGGAAACCGGTTGGTTGTGGGCGCGCATTACGATGCGCACGACAGTACGCCGGGTGCGGATGACAATGCCAGCGGCGTGGCGGCGATGTTGGAGTTGGCGCGGCTGCTGGGGAGCGACCCGCCGGGGCGCGAGGTTGAGTTGGTGGCGTACACGCTGGAGGAGCCACCCTTCTACCAAACGGAGCACATGGGGAGCGTCCACCATGCGCGGGCGCTGGCGGATTCGGGCGCCGAAGTCACGGGCGTGATTGTGCTGGAGATGGTTGGATGCTTCAGCGAGGAACCCGGTTCGCAATCCTATCCCTCGCCGCTACTGCACTTGTTCTATCCCGGCCGCGGGGATTTCGTCGCCGTCGTCGGCCGATGGGACCAGGGGGATTGGATCCGCCGGGTGAAGGGCGCCATGGTGGGGACGACGGCGCTGCCGATCCGTTCCCTTCGCGCGCCGGCTTCCGTCCCGGGTGTCGATTTTTCCGACCATCGCAGCTATTGGCCGCACAACATTCCCGCCGTCATGATCACCGACACGGCGTTTTACAGGAACGGAACGTATCACATCGCCCACGACACACCCGACACGCTGGACTACGAACGCATGGCGCAGGTGACGGTGGCGGTGTTGGAGGCGGTGAGGGGGTTGTGAGGGGGGGTAAGGAAATCGAGCCGAAGATTGCCTCTACTTTTGCCCGGTCCCATTACTCCGACGAGGAGTCAGCTCCAAGGTAAGCTCAAGGTCGAGTGCATCAGCGATGCGGCGCAGCATTGCCAATGAATGGCCACGATAGTCTGCGTCCTCCAGCCGGGTAATGACAGACCGGGATGTTCCGACGCGCGCGGCCAATTCACGCTGGGTCAATCCGGCGGCCTCCCGTGCATCATGCAGCAGCATGGCCACCTGTGCGTTGGCCGACTCTTCGGCGAGCAACCTCTTCATCGCCGGTTTTTGGAATGCCGGGGTTTTCCGCAGAATCGCCGAAGCAGTGGCGGTCTTCTTCAGTGTTGCTGTCATTTTCAATCATCCTCTTGGTACGCGTGCCGGCCAGGGTCGTCGATGAATTGTTGAAGTCTTCTACAGGCGAGTTCGATGTCGCGATCCGGAACAGTTGCCCGTTGCTTTGTCAGCCCGTGCACGAGCACGACGACTGTGCGGCCATGAAAGCCATAGAGAATGCGGTAGTTGGTGTGTTGAAGCTTGGCGCGCAGTTCATAGATGTTGTCTCTCAGGTAGTCGGCATGTGGGCGCCTCATTTCGTGGCCCAGTTCCTCGAGAATTGTGATCACAGCCGTCAGCTTTGCCTGAGCCCTGTCCGGAAGTTCGGCGATCCATTCAAGGACCGGAACTCGTCCGCCGTCCTCCTGGAAAAAGATGACATCGACTCTACCCATCCTTCATTCTCCACGGATAGGAGGGCGCAATATTGCGCCCTTGGTCAAGGACTTTGCGCGTCCGGCCTGCCGTCCCTGCCGCCCCCATTCCCCTTGACCCCCACCCGTCGATATTTCGACAAATATCGAAACGAGGAAGCGAGCCTATGAAAGACATCCTCCGCATCTCAAGAGCCCTCTCCGACCCGAACCGCCTGCGGCTGTTGTGTGCGCTGGCGCCGGGGGAGAGGTGCGTTTGCGAGCTGAACGAGCTGGTGGGCCTGGCGCCCTCGACGGTTTCGCGGCACTTGGCGATTCTGGCGGGCGCGGGGCTGGTGGATTTTCGGCGCGATGGCCGGTGGGTCTATTACCGGCTGGCCGGGCCCGAGGCTTCGCACCCTTCGCGTCAGGCCATCCAGTGGGTACTGGCCCATTTGGAGCATACTCCCATCGTCCAGGCAGACCGTCGGCGGATGGCTGTGTGCTGCCGGCCGGGTGAAGGCGAGTGCGAGCCGGCTTCTCCAAAGGACACAGCCCCCATCACCGGCATTGAGACTTATTCCTCTGCACCAGGAACAGACTCCCCAAGCACTTGGCCGAGGGGTGGGCACGGGCGTTGAGGTGCGGAAGTCGCGGTAACCGAGCAAGGTAGCGAAGGGGGGCTGGAAAAGCTCCCCATTCATTCAATCAGGAGAAAGTTCATGGTACCAACCACCACCATCAAGGATGCGGAATCCGTGCGCACGACCGTGCGCGAGGGTTACGCTGCGATCGCGCGCAGCGAGGCGGCGGAGACGTCCTCGTGTTGCGGGCCGTCTTGTTGCGGCGGAGAGCAGGAGCAATCGGCAACGGCGCTGGCTTCGGCGATTGGCTACAACGAACAAGAGTTGGCGGAAGTCCCCGACGGAGCCAACATGGGGCTGAGTTGCGGGAATCCGACAGCGCTGGCAGAATTGCAGGCGGGCGAAGTTGTCGTGGATCTCGGCAGCGGCGGCGGATTTGACATCTTCATCGCCGGTCGCAAGGTCGGGCCCATCGGCCGCGCCATCGGCGTGGACATGACGCCCGACATGCTGGCCCGCGCGCGCAGGAACCAGGGCGACTACGAAGCGCGCACGGGGATGAGGAACGTGGAGTTTCGCCTTGGCGAAATCGAGCACCTGCCCATCGCCGATGCGAGCGTCGACGCGATCATCTCGAATTGCGTGATCAACCTGTCGCCGGACAAGCCGCAGGTGTGGCGCGAGATTGCGCGGGTGCTGAAGCCCGGGGGGCGGGTGGCGGTGTCGGATCTGGCGCTGCTGAGGCCGTTGCCGGACGCAGTGCGCTCGATGGTCGAGGCCCTTGTTGGCTGCATCGCGGGTGCGGTGCTTGTGGAGGAAACCGAACGAATGGCGCGCGAGGCGGGTTTGGGGGAGATCGAAGTGGAGACGAAGGGCGACTATTTCGAGCAGCTCAAGAACTGGAAGGACCCCCTGTACCAGAAGATCGCCGAGACGCTGCCAGCGGGCGCCTCCGTGGCGGATTATGTGACCAGCCTGAACATCCGGGCGCGCAAGCCGGCGTAGGGAAGATATTTACCACGGAGGCACGGAGGACACGGAGATAGAAGAGTGAAGGGCGAAGAGTGAAAATCGCCGCTTGATACTGGCACTCTAAGTTCAGCTTTGAACTACTCTCATATCCAGCATTTGTTATCTGTGTCCATCTTGTTCATCTGTGGATTGACTTGTTCCCCTCTGTGTTCTCCGTGACTCCGTGGTGATTCACAGTCCCTGAACCATAGATATCGAGGTGCGCAATGACCCAGAAACCCGGCGGGCGTTTGAGCTTTCTCGATCGTTTCCTGACACTGTGGATCTTTGCCGCCATGGCGGGTGGTGTGGCGATTGGATCGTTGCTGCCGGGCGTGTCGGGTGTGCTGCAGTCGATGGAGTGGGGGACTACCAATATCCCCATCGCCGTTGGGTTGATCCTGATGATGTACCCGCCGTTGGCAAAGGTGAAGTACGAGATGATGCCGCGGGTGTTCGCCAATGTGCGGATCCTGGTGCTGTCCCTCGTCCAGAACTGGGTGATCGGCCCCGTGCTGATGTTCGCGTTGGCGGTGATCTTCCTGCGGGACATGCCCGAATACATGGTGGGGTTGATCCTGGTGGGCATTGCGCGCTGCATCGCGATGGTGTTGGTGTGGAACACGTTGGCGCGGGGTAGCAGCGAGTATGCAGCCGGGCTTGTTGCGCTCAACAGCGTCTTCCAGGTCCTCTTCTTCGGCGTCTATGCATGGGTTTTCATTACCGTGCTGCCGCCGCTGTTTGGCATCGAGGGCAACCTGGTGGACGTCACGATGTGGGAGATTTTCGTGTCAGTGATGATCTATCTCGGTATTCCTTTCGCGGCGGGTGTCCTGAGCAGCCAGGTGCTGCGCCCGGCCATGGGTCGCGATTGGTACGAGCACCGGTTCCTGCCTGCGATTTCGCCCATCACGCTCATCGCGTTGCTCTTCACGATCGTCGTCATGTTCAGCCTCAAAGGTGGCGCCATACTGGAGATTCCCTTCGACGTCGTCCGCATCGCGCTGCCGCTCACCATTTACTTCGTGGTCATGTTTCTCGTCAGCTTCTTCATGGCGTGGAAGCTCGGTGCGGATTATTCGCGGTCAGCGACGCTGGCCTTCACGGCGTCGGGAAACAACTTTGAGCTTGCGATTGCCGTCGCCATTGCGGTTTTCGGCATTCACTCCAGTGTGGCGTTTGCGACGGTCATTGGTCCGCTGGTCGAGGTTCCTGTGCTGATTGCATTGGTGCACGTGTCGCTGTGGATTCTCGACAAGTGGTACGGTGGAAGAGTCAACGGAGAGGACGCGATCCCCGCCGACGCATGCGCAACAACGCAACGCGTGGGGGGGACTGTCTTGCGTGACTGATCTGCGTCAGCGCTCGACGGTGACGTGAAACGGTTCGAGCGGGATTCCTTCCGAATTCACGACGTTCCAGATGGGATTGTCAGCCCAGGCGTGTCGCACCGTGATGGTGCCGGTCAGATCCGGGGCGCGGACGAAGATCGCATTCGGAGCGACGATCTGGGCCGTGGCAAACGTGGGTTCGGTGCCTTCGGTGTGAACAGTGATGCCCTTCACGGAGTTGCCTTCCAGCAGGCGCAATCCGTCGGCGGTGTTGGTGAACTGCAGGCGCACGCCTTCGGGGGTGGCGGCGGCATTGGTCAGTTGCGGACCGGTGGGGAGCAGGCCGGCTTCGCCGTAGACCTTCGCACGGGCCCACCGGGCCAGACGCTGGCCGACGGTGCGCTTGTCGCGGGGGTGAATGTCCTTGGCTTCGCCGACGTCGATGGTGACGACCATGCCGACGTTGGGATCCTTCGCGGCGACCTGGCGCTGGGCTTCACGGATCAGCGGCCACGTGTCGTTCGGGTTGGGGACTTCCTGCGGGTCGCGGAAGTTGGCGAGCTGAACCATGACAAAGGGCATGTCCGAATCATTCCACAACCCGCGCCAATCGGCGATCAGGGTGCGCATGGTGCCGGCATACTGCTCGGTGAAGTAGGTGCCGTTTGATTCGCCCTGATACCATGTGAATCCGCGAATGCCGTAGGGGACCAACGGCGCTATCATGGCGTTGTAGAGGACGGCGGGCAGGTACCGTCCGCCGGGCTCCAGTGTCGGGATGCCTGGGCTGCGCGGCCATTGGTCCTCGGGAACGCCCGCGGCGCGCAGGCGGTTGCGCTCTCTTCCGATTTCGGCCTGCAGGTCAATCCGGCGCTTGTATTCGGCGTCGAAGCCCTCCATCAATCCCGGGTGTTCCGCTTCCAACTCCGCGATGCGTTGGCGGTATACTTCCATTTCCGGCGCCGTGTTGACAGTCTCGTAACTGATCCACGGTTCGGCGATGGTTCCGCCGTAGGCAGAGCGGATGATGCCGACGGGGACGCCGAGATGCTCGCGCAGGTCCTTGCCGAAGTAGTATCCGACGGCGGTGAAGTTCGGGGCGTGCTCCGGTGCGGCGGGCTTCCAGCCTGCATCGACGTCCTCCACCGGCTTGGAGGAGGCGGACACCTCCACCTCGTAGAAGCGCAGGAGATTGTCGTTGGCCGAAGCGGCCTCTTCCGGTCCGTTGGCGGTGTTCTTCAGTATCCACGCCA
>CAZVAQ010000027.1:1854-16285 GCA_964625145.1 uncultured Candidatus Sumerlaeota bacterium | reverse complement strand
CGTCCATGGGCTCGGCAGAGGCATGGGTTGCGACCTGGAAGAAGCGTAGCAGGTTGTCATTGGCCGAGGCGGCTTCGTCCGCTCCGCCGTTGGTGTTGGCCAGTGACCACACCATGTTGGACTGGCCGGAGCAGAGCCAGACCTCGCCGACGAGGACATCCTCGATGACGATGGGTTCATCGCCGCCGGATGTGACGAGGATCGAAAAGCCGCTATCGTTGGCCGGCATTGCGGGGAGCTTCACCGACCACTTGCCGTCCTCATCCGCCGCTGCCGTCAACACTTCGCTGCGGCCGGCGATGGTGACGGAGACGGCCTGGCCCGGGTCCGCCCATCCCCACATCGGATTTACCTGATCGCGTTGAAGGACCATCCCGTCACTAAAGAGTGAAGGGAGTCGCACCTCCGCTGCGGCATGGCCTGCGCCGATGGCGCATAGGCCAAGTGCCAAGGCCGCACCTGCCAGACTTGCAAGGAAACGATTCGATCTCATCAGTGACCCCCGTGAATGTTGGTTTCTTTAGGGTGCATCGCCAAGTGGCGTGACCCGGCTTGTTGCACGCACGGCGAGTGACCGGGGGAATGTCACTGCTCGGCGTGAGTTGAAGCCTCAATGGGTGGGAGCTTCCACCTCGAATGTGCCGAGGGGCAAGCCTTGAGAGTTTACCACGTTCCAGATGGGGTTGTCCGCCCAGGCATGGCGAATGGTCAGCGGCTGGGGGATCTCTGCTGCCCAGGCCAGCCGGATCTTGTCCGGCGCGATGATGTCGGCGCGCGCAAGGTTCCAACCGCCATCAGGGGAACCAACGGCAAAGCCCTTGGGGTCTTCGCCATCGCGGGTCTTCAGGCCGCTGCCGACTTCCTCAAGTGTGATCAGGATGCCTTCATCATCGATGGTCACATCGGAAATCCTGGGGCGGAATGGGCCGAGGCCTTGTTCGCCATAGACCATTGCTCGCGCGAGACGAGCGAGCCGTTCGCCGACAGAATGTTTGTCACGCGGGTGCAGCTCGGTTGCGTGGCCCAGGTCGATGCCGGGTATCATTGCGACGTTCGGCATGGAGTCGGCGACGAGACGCTGAGCGTTGCGAAGAGGTGCCCAGAGGCTGGGCTCGTCCGGCAGAATTTGCATCTCGCCATAGTTGGCAAGCTCGACGATGAGAAACGGGAGTTGAGGATCGTCGAAACTGGCGCGCCAATCGTCGATCAGTGAGCGCAGGGTTCCTTCGTATTGCGCGGTGCGGAACCAACGGTTGGCTTCCCCCTGGTACCATGTCACTCCGCGGATGGTGTAGGGGATCAAGGGAGCCAACATGGCGTTGTGAACCACGGCGGGGAGGTACCGTCCGCCCGGCTCAAACATGGGGAGGTTGGGCAGTGGCGGCAGATCGGCCGCCGCCACACCTTGCGCGCGCAGCGTACGGCGTTGTGCTTCAGCGTCGCGTCGGGTCTTCATCAGCGCTTCGAAGTCCTCGCGGAAGGTTTGCATCAAGTCGGGACGATCGGCCAGCAATGCTTCGAAGGCATCGCGGTAATCCTGCAAGGCAGGGTTGGATTCAAACGTGGCGTGGCTGATCCACGGTTCTGCTGCGGTGCCGCCATAGGCTGATTGGATCAGCCCCACGGGAACATCCAGCGTCTCTCGCAGGTTGCGTCCGAAGTAGTAAGCGACTCCCGAGAAATCCCCGGCCGTTTCCGGCCCGCACGGCATCCATCGCGCCGAAACATCGTCGAGGGGGTTGGCCTCCACGGCAGGATCGACCCGGAAGAAGCGCAGCAGCGGATCGGCGGATGCGGCGATGACTGCTTCGGCTCCATCAGTGTTCTTCAGCGGCCATGCCATGTTGGACTGTCCGCTGCAGAGCCAGACCTCGCCGACCAGGACATCGTTGATGACCAGCGGATCCGCACCGTCCTGGCGGACGATGATGGTGAGGGGAGTGCTCGTGGCGGGCAATTCGGGGAGGGCGGTCATCCACCGGCCGTCAGGGGCGACATGGGCGCGCGCTTCATGGTTGGCGATGGTGATCGTGATGATCGCGCCGGGATCGCCCCATCCCCAGATGGCAGATTCGCGATCGCGTTGAAGAACGATGCCGTCGCTGAAGAGCGACGGCATGCGAACTTCGGACATCGAGATGGATGGGTTGAGGAGGTGCGCAAAGAACACGGAGGCTGCGAGGTATCCTGAGAACCGCATTCGTGACACCCGGCGTGGGCCTCCGGTTTCCCGGTTCGCCTTAATCCTGGTCGGGATCCTTGCGGGCCTTGGCCAGTGCCTCGCCAAAGGTCATGCCGCTCACCGACTCGTTGGACTTCTTCATGTAGGCCTTCACGTTGTCGCGCTCGACCTGCTTCAGGGCTTCCTTCCGCGAGAGACTGATCTTCTGCTGGCGGGCGTCGATCTTGACGATCTTGCAGGTGACTTCCTCGCCAACGGAGAGGGCCTTCTCGGGGAGCTCGACGCGCTTCTCGTCGATCTGGCTGATGTGGATCAGGCCTTCCAGGTTCTCCGCGAGCTCGACAAACGCACCGAAGGGGGCGAAGCGCGTGACCTTGCCCTTTACGATGCTGTTCACGGGGTTTTCCTGGATGTAGGAGTCGAAGGGCGAGGCGCTGACCTGCTTGACGCCCAGGCTCAGGCGGCGGCCCTTGCCTTCGACCTTCAGGACCACGGCGTCGACTTCCTCGCCAACCTTCAGGACTTCCTTGGGATGATTGATGCGGCGTTCCCAGGACAGGTCGCTGACATGGACCATGCCTTCTATGTACTCATCGAGCTTGATGAAGGCGCCATAGTTTGTCATAGAGGTGACGGTGCCGCGGACCTTCTTGCCCTTGGGGTACTTCTTCTCGACGTCGGCCCACGGATCCATCTGGACCTGCTTGAGGCCGAGCGACAGGCGCTTGTTCTCGGGATTGATCTCCAAGACCAGGCACTCGACCGTGTCGTCGACCTTGACGAAGTCAGAGGGCTTCTTGTTGCCGGCGGCCCAGCTGATATCGCTGGCGTGGATCATGCCGGTCACGCCCTCGTCGATGTGGACAAAGGCGCCATAATTTTGGATGGCGATGATCCGGCCGGTGACCTTGGAGCCGATGGGATAGCGCTTGTCGATGCCGTCCCACGGATCGGGGGCCATGCGCTTGCGGGAGAGGGTGATCTTTCCGCTGTCGCGGTCGACCTTGACGATCTTGACTTCGATCTCCTCGCCGGCCTTGGTGATCTCGTTGGGGTGCGTACCGCGATCGTAGCTGACTTCCTCGCGGGGGATGAAGCCATCGATGACACCGAGATCAACGAAGACCCCGAAATCGAGGGCGCTCTTGACGGTGCCCTTGATGACTTGTCCTTCCGTGAGGCTGTCGAGCATCTGGCGACGCTCGGACTCGCGCTGCTCGAACAGCAGCTTGCGGCGTGAGAGGACGGCGCGCTTGCGGCGTGCGTCGTATTCCTGGACGTAGGCATCGATTTCCTTGCCGACGAAGGTCGACAGGTCGGGGATCTTGAACAGGTCGACCTGGCTGGCGGGCATGAATGCCGACAAGCCAATATCCACCATGAGGCCGCCCTTGACCATTTGGGTCACGCGGCCGCGGATCGGCGTGTTTGTATCGAGGCAGTGTCGAATGGTGCCTTCGGCTTCGCGATGGCGTGCCTCGCGATGCGACAGACGCGGCGTGCCGTCGCCCTCACGTCCCAACTGGACAACCTTGATCATCTGCCCGAGCTGCACATCGCGCTTGTCGCCGACAATGGGGAATTCGTCGAGGCGGATGCTGGCTTCTGCCTTGCCGCCAATGTCGACGAGGACGCTGTCTTCGCGGATGGCGACAATGGGCACTTCGATGACCTCGCCGCGTTGTGCCTCTTCGGACTGTGCGGGGAGGTGCTGATCGATCAGGGCCTCGAATTGCTCGATTTCCTGGCGCAGTTCCTCGTCCATCCGCTCATCGTGAGAGGGATCGGGCGTGTTCTCGGGGTTGTCGTTCGTGTTTGGGGTCATGTGAGTTGTCGGCTCGGAAGCCATGCTGTGGTTTGCTCCTGCGGTGTGCCTTGGAGGTCGAATCGCTGTTGCCAGACATCGCCCTTGGGGGCGGTGCCCGCAAGCCGTTTACGATAATCGGCGCAGCATTTCGCCTTGGATCGCCTGAAACAAGGATTTTTTGTCGCCGAACTGCTTTCGGAGATCGTCTGTGGAAAAAGGCGGGGCAACATCGATTCGCACCGGCCAAGGCTTGGGATACTTCTTCCCGGTCCCCCAAGCCTCAAAACTGCCCCGGATTTTGACGGGGAGGACCTGGCAGCCGGGGACGGCGGCGGCCAGCCGGGCGGCGCCGGCCTCGAACTCCTTCAACTGGCCGGTGGCCGAGCGGGTCCCCTCCGGAAAGACGAGCAGGACCTTGCCGTCCCGGAGGGTCTGGAGGCAGGCCTCATAGGCGCGGCGGTCGCTGGCCCCGCGCTCGATGGGGATCGACCCGAGGGTGCCGATCAGCCACCCCAGAAAGCGGCTTTTCCACAGCTCGGACTTGGCAAGGAAGCCCATCCGCCGCGTGTGCAGGGCGACGGCTACCAAGGGGGGATCCAGATGGCTGGTGTGGTTGGCGACAACGATGACCGGCCCGGTGCGCGGCATGTTGCGCGCACCCTTCACCCGCATCAGGAACACCGTGCGGGCGATGATCCAGGCGATGGTCCAAACAATCCAGTAGGTCAAGGCACGACGCATTCAAACCGGCCGGGCAGAACGTGTTGAGCCCATGGAAACGGCGGGGCGGAAGTGGGCAAGTCAAAGCGCACGCACCTACTTTCCGTCCCGCCGGCAGGTTCTCACTCTGTAGGCGCTTGCAGAGTCATGGCGAAGACATACCCGTTCACAATCTCCGGGAATTCCACGCCCACCAGTTCGCGACTGGGATCCGCCGGCAGAGTCCAGAAGAACAGCTCGCATGCCGGCAGGGCCATCCCATGCGGGACATACCGGTGGGGAGCCGTGAAGGCCACCTCGTATCCCGGCGGCGGGGGAGTGCACCACTCGGGGATCATGGAATCGATGGACTGGGAAGTGCCGTCGGCGTAGTGGAGCGTCCACGTCCCGGGGTGTTTGCCGTCATGGCCAAAACCGAGCATGGACACGCCGGTGTACTTGCCGGGTTCCAGCTCGATTCGCTGGCCTTGGGGGAGGATAACATTGTTTCTGCCGTCCGCCAGATCCGCCATCTGGAAGATGTGACCCTTCGTCCTGATTTCCGTGGCGGAGGGGGTGTAGTCACCCGGGTAGATGAACATGCCCATGCGCTTGTCGTAGTCCTCGCGATTGTCGACGAAGGACACGGCGTCGAAGTTGAGATGCTTGGTCAGGTCCACGGGGATTTGCCTGCCCAAGGCGGGCGCCTCGACGACCTCAACGGTGAAGGGGATGCGGGCGGTGGCGCCGAGGAACTCCACCGTGATGGCCCCGGAAAGGCGGCCCGGTTGGGCGTCCGGTTCGATGGTGAAGGGGAAGTCATAGCGCGCCCGCGACCCGCCCTCCTGATCAAAGGACAAGGGGATGGGAAGGGCCACGTCCATCGGACCCGTGAGATCGAGGGCGAAGTTGCCTTGGATGGCGGTGCCCATCGTGTTGCGGATCTGCAGGGTCACGCTGTTGCGCTCACCTGCGACGGCGTACACGGGAGACGGGAGGATCTGGAAGAGCAGCGGGCTTTGGAAGTTGAATGTCGCCGGGATGGAATGGGCGGCAGGGACGGGGCCGGTGCCGATGACGCCGGTTTCCTCGAAGATCGCCACGATGCCCACCAGTTCGTCCTCGGGGACGTTTCGCGCGATCACTTCATAAAACAGCTCCTGCGTGGCCCCGGCATCCAGGTTCTCGACCTGAAGCAATCCGGAGAGGATCTCTTCGCCCCAGCCCCGGGGGATCCCGTCGAAGCGAATCGAACCCGACAGGGACCGGTTCAACGTGTTGGTGATCTCAACACTGAGCAAGACGGTCTCGTGGAGACCAAGCTCGGTCTTGTTGGATTTCAGGCTGATCCACGGCGTTTCCTGATTGTTCAAGTCGCTGAAGGCAAAGTGCCGCTCGCCGGGAGTGCGCAGAACCAGTGCGGCGGCTTCGTGGGCGTCGAGGGTGACGTCCGCGTAGTACTCCGTCGTGCCGGCGCGGATGGGGATGACGTTCGAGATGCCCTGAAAGTCTTCCTTCAAGTGATCGACCGTGAGGACGCGCGCAGCATTAGACGGCGGGAAGATCAGGTGCGTACGGATTGAAAGCGTGTCGTCGGTCGGATTGCGCAGGACTGCGGAGGCCAGGAACGCGCCCTTCTCGTTGGTGTGTGTCGTGGCAACGACGTTCAACGGCGTGACTGACGGCATCTTCACCGGAGCGAGTTGGCCGATGGTGTTGCGGAAGAGCCAGTAGGGCCAGAACGTGCCGGGCACCACGCCGCCCTTTTCGTCAACCATGCCGAAGCCGTAGTTGCCGCTCTCGTTGTAATACAACGCGCAGAAGTGATGGATGCCGGCGATGAGGTCGGCCATGTCGATGAGCGCGAACTGTCGCTCGAACATGAAGTCCATCTTGTCCCAGCCGTTGAACCACGCGTCGGTCTCGGTGATCATGACCTTGCCGTTTCCCTTGCCGGGAATGGCGCGGAACATTTCGGCGAAGAGCTTGATGTTGTCGGTGATGGGGGAGATGCCCTGCCCCTTTGGACCGTAGTGGTGGAAGATGACAAAGTCCACGTTCTCGCCGCAGGCCGCGAGGAAACGTTCCATGTATTCGACAATGTCTCCGCCGCCCGGTGTGACGGTTGGCCCGCCAACGAGGACGCCGGGATAGTTTTCGCGGATGCGCTTGGCGGCAACGTTGTACAGATCGAAGAAGGCCTCGTCGGTTCCGTCCCAGAACTGGCCCATGTTGGGTTCGTTCCAGATCTGCACGAGCTGCAGGTTCGGCTTGTAGTCGGGGGATTTCGGATCGCCGTTGTAGGACTCCACGACCGCGGCGGCGAACTCGGCCCACTCCTCCAAGTCCTTGACCGGCTGCTGCTTGTCGCCACTGCGCAGCCAGCTCACGTTGTAGCAAAGGAGCGAGAGCTTCTCCATGCCGAGCTCGTCAAGCTTCGCATCGAAGGCATCGCGTTCGTCGATGAAGCGCACCATCTGCTGCGGCCGAAAGGCGTCCCAATTGAAGACGTGTGGGTCATCGTTGTCGTTCTCCGGCTCCATCCGGTCGATCCACGTCTCCATGCGTGTCTGGGTCCCCATGGGGTTCATGAGGAGGAAGGTTTCCATGACGTAGGGGTCCGGCTGCTCGTAGATCTGCATGAAGCCCTGGACGCTGAAGAGGGCGCGGTTGAACTCTCCCTGTTGCTGCGTCCAATCCACCTGGATTTCGGTGGGTGGGGGGACGTCGGGTCCGGACGGGCGCTGGGCATGAGCGGACATGGCCAGCGTGATAAGTGCAACAACGGCAAACAGGCGTGTCATGGCGATAGCTCCTCGGGGTCAAAGGCCGAAGGTGGAAGGGGGCGCCTGAACGCCCAAATTCGGAATCAACTTAAGCACAGACTTTCCCAGAATGCCGGGCGGAGTCAAAAGAGAATTCACAGATTTCAAGTTCCGTCCTTGCCCCATCACATCCGACAACGACCCATTCGGTTCCATCTCAGTTTGGGGGGGAGTGAGAGTTTCTATGAATCTTGGTGTCCAGTACTACCGCGCGCCGTTTCCGAATGAGCGATACTGGGAGTCCGATTTCGACCGCATCGTGGATGCGGGAATGAACTGCGTCCAGCTCTGGGTGTTGTGGGCGTGGGTGGAGCCCAAGCCGGGGCATTTCCAGTTCGATGACTACGACCGGTTGGTGGCACTGGCGGAGAAGAAGGGCCTTGGCGTGGTTCTGAGCACGATCGCCGAGATCCAGCCGCATTGGATTTTCCGCGAGGTGCCGGGCTGCGAGATGATCGACCACACCGGGCGAAAGGTGGTGTCGTCGCAGAGGCTGGAGTGTCACTTCGGCCTGACACCCGGCGGGAACACGGACCATCCGGGTGTGTGGGAACGCATGAGCCGGTTCCTGAGCGAGGTTGTCGGGCGCTACAAGTCCTCGCCCGCGCTGCAGGGCTGGGACGCGTGGAACGAATTGCGTTGGAATGTGCAGGCCGATGGCTTCGTGTCATACGATGAGTGGACGCTCGGCAAGTTTCGCAAGTGGCTCGACGCAAAGTATGGCGGGTTGGATGGGCTGAACCGCGCGTGGCAGCGGCGCTATGGCACGTGGGAGGAAGTGATGCCCGGCATCGCGCCGATCCGTCCCTTCACGGAGATGATGGCCTTCCAGCATTTCATCACCTGGCGTGCCAACGAACATGGTCGCATGCGCGCGGAGCTGATGCGTCGGCTGGATGCGAATCATCCCGTGACGGTGCATCCGGCTTCGCCGTGCGTGTTGACGGTTGGCGGGATTGAATCGGGACTGCCGTGGCTGAAGCCGTGGGACCAGGCGATCAATCGCGGCAATGATTGGTTCTACGCGGATGATCTGGAAGGGATTGGCTGCTCCAGCTTTCCGAAGTGGGCGAACGAGGACGACGTGGACTTTGCCGTGCGGCTGCGCTTCATGTCGAGCGCCGCGCGCACGAAGCGCATGTGGCTGAGCGAGTTGCAGGGCTCGGCGGCGGCTACGGAGAACCATGTGCACAAGCCGGTGACCGCGCGCGACCAGCAGCGTTGGCTGTGGAACGGTTTCGCGGCGGGCGCGGACACGATCCTGTTCTGGTGTTGGCGCGATGAAGTCTTTGGTCGCGAGGCTGGCGGGTTTGGCATTTCGGGGAATGATGGCTACGCCGCGGAGCGATTGGCCGCGATGGCCAAGACCGGCGCGATTGCGGAGAAGAACCGGAACCTGCTGGAGGACATGCGCGTCGACCCGACAGAAGTGGGAGTCCTGTTCAGCCCGCAGTCGTATTACCTGACGTGGTGCCAGGAAGGCGCGGCGAACACGTCGATGGAGGCGATTCGCTCGTACTGCCGCGCGCTCAACCGACGGCACATTCCGTACACGGTCATCGAGGAGGAGCATCTCGAGGAACTCAAAGGGATCCGCGTCCTGTTCATGCCGCGGGTGAATGTGCTGGATGCGAAGACGGAGAAGGCGCTGGAGGATTTCCTCATGCGCGGCGGCGTGCTCTTCACCGAATCGGAATGCGGCGCATTCGACAGCGTTGGCATTTGGCGATACCCGGAGGATCGCTTCACTGCGCGCATGACAGGAGTGCGCGAGCTGGGAAGGCGGCAGTTGATCGAAGATGGCCTGGTGGTGGATCTCGATGGGGAGAATGTTGAGATCAACGCGGCCCAATGGCTGACGCCGCTGGACGCTTCAAAGGGGAAGGTCCTGTGCGCGTTCAATGATTCGACGGGGGCCGCGAGTCTGCTGACCCATGCGGCGGCAGGGGCGGGGAGCATTTACCTGTGCGGGACATTCCTCGGCAATAGTGAAACTCCCGATGCGGCAATGGATCAGTTGGTCGATCACGTCGTGCGCCGGGCGAGTGTTGTGCCACCGCTGGAGATCGTGGATCCTTCACCGCAATCGGGACGCCGGGTGCAGGTGAGCATCGGCAAGTCGGGCAATCACCGCATGATTTTCCTGTTCGCGCCGGAAGGAACCGAGACCATCCAGTTCCGCATCAAGGAGGAGAAGCTGAATGGCGTGACATTGCGGGAGATGTTGCAGGAGAAGACGGTGATCCTGCAACGCGAGGACGGTTGGTTGACCGGCGCCGTGAAAGTGAACGAGTGGGGGATTGCGGTGTTGGTGGAGGACTAAACAGGCATGCGGGCCAGCATCTCCAGGATGTCCCGCATTCCTGCGGTGTCTTCGTGGGGCGAAATGTAGTCGGCCACCTTCTTGATCTCTTCCTGGGCATTGGCGGGTGCGGCAAACCGCGCGCATACCTCGCGCAGTGGCAAGTCGCCAACCGTATCGCCGATGGCGGCCGTCTCCTTGGGATCGATGCGCAGATCCTGCAGCAACAGGCGCAGGGCGGCGCCCTTGTCCACGCCCTTTAGCGACAGGTTCAGGTAGAAGTGCGACGCGGAGATTTCGAGGTCGAGGCCGCGGATGCCGGTCTCTTTCTCGATGGCCTGATGGAGGGGAGGCAGCTTCGACGGTTCTGCGCCGTAGAGAGAGATCTGCGCTTCCTTGCCGGCTTGGATGACGACGTCGGTGCGGTCGCGAAGAAGGGCATGCTCGATCCAACGGCGTAAGTCGCGGAGGTCTTCCACCTTGGCGGGCGTCACGTTCGGGCCATGGCGGGCGTGATTGTCGGACAGGGAGTAGATGATCGCGCCGCTCTCGCAGATGGCAGGGAGGCGAATGTCGAGCAGCTTCATGAGTGCTTCGACGTAGGGCTGCGGGCGGCCGGTGCAGAGGGTCAGTGGTGGAAGCGATGAGTTGCCTGCATTGGCGGCGCGAATGAGCCGGACGACGTGCTGGAACGAGTCAAAATCCCAGGCGGCCGAAGTTTCCGGAACCAAGCATCCATCCACGTCGGCGATGATGAGTTTGAGAGTCATGCCGAAGTGGGGGAGGCGAAGGCTTCGGAGGGCAACGCAAGACGCTCGATCGCGCGGATTCGCATTGAGTTGGCGGATAAGTTTCGAGATACTTTCGCCATCGCCCTGCGAGGTGTGCCTGCGTTGACTGCCTCCCGACATATTCTCCATGTGGACATGGATTCCTTCTATGTCTCGGTGGAGCGTTTGCGGGATCCGTCGCTCATCGGCAAGCCGGTCATTGTGGGCGGTCCGCCAAACAGCCGGGGAGTTGTGTCGTCGGCGAGTTACGAAGCGCGAAAGTTTGGCGTGCGCAGCGCGATGCCGTCGGCGACGGCGGCGAAGCTGTGTCCGTCGGCGATCTTCGTCTCGGGCGGTTTTGGCCGCTATTCGGAGTACGCGCGCAAGATTCTCAAGGTGTTCCACCAGTTTACCCCTGTGGTGCAGATGGCCAGTCAGGACGAGGGCTATCTCGACATGAGCGGCACGGAGCGGCTGTGGGGCCCGCCATTGGCGGCGGCGCATCGCGTGCGCCAGGAGATCCTGAACATGACCGGGTTGCCGTGCTCCGTGGGGGCTGCTTCGAACAAGATGGTGGCGAAGATCGCGTCGGGGTTGTGCAAGCCAAAGGGATTGCTTTGGGTGCCCATGGGGAACGAGGGCGAGTTCCTCGCGCCATTGCCGGTGGGGCAGATTCCCGGCGTCGGGAGGAAGACCGAGGAGCGGCTGACGACGCTGGGCATCCGTTATGTGCGTGATCTGCAGCGCCTTGGCCGTGCAGAGTTGGTGCGCCTGTTTGGGCGCAATGGTGAGGTGCTGCATGACGCGGCGCACGGGATCGGTTATTCGCAGGTGGAAACGGAAAGCGATCGCAAGTCGCTGGGGGCAGAGGAAACCTTCGATCGCGACATCAGCGACCGGGAGAAGCTGGAGGCCATTGTGCTGGCGCTCTCCGGCAAGGTCGCGCGGCGACTGCGCGCCGAGGGCCTCTCCGCCATGACGATTTCCATCAAGTATCGCTATGAGGATTTCGAGACGCACACGGCGGCGCGTTCGCTGGCGGCTCCGGTTTGCGATGACCTGGCGATTGCCGGCATTGCGCGGGAGTTGTTGGAGGAAAAGCGCGATCCCGCCCGGCCATTGCGACTGGTTGGGGTGACGGCTTCGAACTTTGCGGAATCGCAGCAGGGCGATCTGCTGGCCGAGTTGCCCGACAACGCGCGGACGACGCGGCTCATGCAGGCCATGGACGCGCTGGCATCGCGCCATGGAGATGCGGTCGTTCGAAGGGGCGGAGTTGTTGGGCGACCGGAGCGTTAGGCCAAGTGCCAGAATCCGCGGCCGGGGCGCTCGATGCCCTTGGCCTGATCGATCACGACCTCGCCATTCAGGGTCACGAAGGATGGCGAGATGTCCTGGCTTGCCTTCCCTTCAACCTGCGCCAGCGGCACACCGATGATGTCGGGACGCGCGTCGAGCCGGATGCTCGACGGCACGTTGGGGCCGAGAATGCGCGGCTTCTCGCGCGCCAGGAGGCTGGTCAATGCCATCAGTCCCTCAATGCCGCGGCCGCAGGGTTGCAGGATCTGCCCCAGCAGGTTTTCCGGCGGCGTCAGATTCCCCAAGCCCACGGGATAATCGGTGATGGGGAATGGCTCCAGGATTCGCGTGGAGCCGGTGACGCTGTATTTGATCTGGTCGCGACCGGCGAGGAACCGGTCTGCCAACAAGCGCAGTTGGTAGAGCTCGGCGCGTGGGGCCTTGCGCTCGTCGCGCGGGTTCAACTGGCCGAGATTCAGGTGCAACGCGGTATGTCTGGGCGAAGCACCGCCGCGGAAGACGAGATTGAGCGCCAGGAATCCCGTCGGTGGCGGATCTTCACGGTCTCGCGGCACCATCGGGTTGCAGTGCTCGATGAACTCCAGCAGGTCGATGGCGGCGATGCGCAATCCCGGCACGGAGAAAGCGGCGAACTCGGTCAAGGCGTGGCGTCCGAGCACTTCATCGAGCGAGGAGACGGCCTCCAGGGCGACGATGTTGATGGGCGGCTGCGTGCGCTGGATTTCGGCGAGGAAGTTGAGGCGTTCACGTGTTGAGTCAAAAGGGCCAAAACTCGCCGCCAACGTGGTGATTCCCGCGCGCAGGAGAGGCAGTGCGGTTTCGGCCGCGAGAGGTTCCTTCCCCAGCCGGACGCCGGGCGCCACGGCCGCCAGGCCGGGGATCAGCGCCATGCCGGAGGCGTCGACTTCCAGCTTTCCCTTCCGGTCCTCCATGTCGCCGACATTCTTGATGACCGAGCGGAACTGGCGCGCGTCGTCGTCGCGCGTTGTGTTGGTGTCCGAATCGATTCCCACATCCATGCGGCAACGCTGCGGGATCGTGCCATCGATGACGATGGCATTGCGCACCAGACAATCGAAGTGATGCGTCGCCCAATCGAAGGGGAGCGTCTCGTAGACGCTGCCGTCGAGGGTCTTGTGGACACCGCGTGCGATGGCGTGCAGCCCCGCGAGAATCGACAGTGCGTGCATGCGGCGGACGAAGTCCTGGCCGCCCTTGTCCTGTGGCCAGCCGCCGCTTTCGATCAGTATGCTCCCCACGCCCCAGCGCATCATCGAATCGCCAAAGGCGCGGTGCATGTAGTCCGCCGTGTAACGGGCCACATTGCGGGGGACGAAGGGAAGGACCGCTGTGTGCATGGCGCCGATGACGGCCTTCGCCTTTAGGCGGACCTCGTTGTCGATGTCGCGCTCCTCAAAGGGGCCGGCCTGATAGGCAATGGCAACAAGGTCGCCGTCGGGCGTTGCCTTGCGCGGAGTCATGTCGTGCAGGTTGAAGCACAGCTCCGGATCGAAGGAATCGCGCAGACCGGCCAGCGTCCGGCCTTCCGGCGTGACCTGGGCAACGGCGTCGCGATTGAGGTCGATGCCGATGGCGCACTGGCGGGTGTAGCGCTGCACGCCGTCCGGGTTGACCATGGGGAGGACGAGGAGGGTGCACTCGCGCCGGATGAGTTCCACAACGGGATCGTCCTTGGAGAAGAAGAGCTCATGAAGGGCCATGCAGAGCGCTGCGGTGCAGTCGCATTCGTCGCCGTGCTGGCGGGCCCAGATGAGGACGCGGGTGGGGCCTTCGCCAAAGCTGAGCGTCCACAGGGCGCGCCCCTCTGCGGATCGCCCGGCGACGTGCAAGTTCAGGTTGAAGGGAGTGCGCTCCTGCCATTCGCGGAGGAGGGCCTCCTGGTCGCTGTACCGGAAGTCTTCCCACCGCCCCTTCCATGGCTTGGCAGGGTCGAGGCGATTCAGGATGGCCTCGGCGGGGAAGTGTTGCGAGTTGGACTGAAAGGTCTGGGGCATGATACTCGGCGCGACTCCGGTTGGATTGGCCCGGTGAAAGTGCCTTGTTCTCCGGCGGCGGAGCAACTCCCGATGTGCGGGTAGGCGAGTCCGGGGTGACACGCATTGACGCCCCATCGCGGCCCGGTCACGAATCCGCAGAGCGCCGCCCCAGATGGCGCGCAGGCCAGTCCCGGAGAGTCATCCCGTTGGGCAAGTTCGCCGAAATTATCGAGGGCAAGGGATGGGCGCCCGCCATGATCGCCTCGGCGATTGTGGTGATGTATATGATGATCCTGAGCCTCGTGCCCATCCGCATGGACAACGATTGTTGGTGGCATGTGAAGACGGGGAAGATCATCGCGCAGCAGGGCCTGCCCGAGCATGACGTGTTTGCCTACACGGCGGCGGAGTACGAATGGCACAACCACGAATGGCTCGCGCAGGTGGCAGCGTACCAGGTGTGGCGCATGGGAGAGCGCACGCAGCTCGGCGGATGGCGCGCGGTGATCCTGGCCACGGCGTGTGTGAA
>CAZVAQ010000027.1:0-1754 GCA_964625145.1 uncultured Candidatus Sumerlaeota bacterium | reverse complement strand
TTGTTCTATGTGCGCGACTTCGTGAACTTCATCGTGATCACGATCCTGTTTCTGGCTGTCAGCCGCGGGCGGCGCGTCCGCCTTTCAAACCTCCTGATCTTCCTCTTCTTTCTCCTCCAGGCCCTCCAGCACGTCCGCCACTTGGTTCTATTGGGCGTGACCATGGTGCCGTTCTGGACACGTTTGGCGGACAGCGCCTTCCGCGAGCTGGCAATCTTCCTGCGCGAGAGTTGCTGCCCGTTCACTCCCGCGGCTGCCAACCGCGCGATGGGAGTGACGGCGCTGGTGGCGGCGCTAGGGCATGGAGCCTTTGTGGTACGGAACGTCCCGGAGACGGATTCCTATCTGGTTCGCAACCGGCAGTACGCACAGATCCGCGATGGTTTCATTTCGAACGCCTTTCCCACGGAAGCCGCGGAGATCATCCACATGTCGCGGCTGGAAGGGAACATGTTCAATGAGAACAACTTCGCCGGTTATCTGATCTGGAGCCTGTCGCCTGACCAGCATCAAGTCTTCAGCGATTCACGCTTTGACATCTTTGGCGGGGACTTGTGGAGGCAGGAGGAGATTGTCTCGACGCTTTACGAAGGGGATGAGGAGCTCTCTTCGTGGAGCGAAGTCCTCGACAAGTGGGAAATCCAGTGGGGCCTGACGCGCGGAAACACGCGGCTGGCGCGGGCATTGCGCGATGGGCTGGACGGCTGGGCCGTCGCGGCGGACTTTGGCCGCCTGTCACGCAGCACATCGCCGGATCTCGTGCTGTTCATTCGCGACACACCGGAGAATGCCGCGATGTTGCAACGCACGCGGCGCATCTTCGAGACGCGCTACGCATGGGTCACACCGAGCCAGCCCGGGGTGCGCCGGTGATGCGTGTCCTGTACCTAAGTCCGTCAAATCGACTGCTCGGCGCGCGGCAGAGCCTGGTGGATCTCGTGACGCATTTGCCAGCGGATGTGGGGCCGCTGGTCGTGTGTCCGGGAGAGGGGGAACTGCATCGTGTCCTGAAGGACAAGGGAATCGCAGTGGAGGCCATCCCGCACTTCGCATGGCGGAAGCTGGTCGGGCGCGTGCGCTTTCACCTCCAGCAACTCCCCGCACTGCGCCGTGTCGTGGCGCGCTTCAAGCCGGACGTCATACACGCCAACGAATACCACGCTGCGCCACAGGCATTGGCCGCGGCGGGTGGACGCGTTCCCGTTGTGGCGCATGTGCGCAACACGCTGCCGCATGGGCATGGGGAAAAGTATCTGCTGGGTCAATGCGCTCGGGTGATCATTGTGTCGGAGGCAATTCGCGCGACGCTGGGGCCGACGGTGCCGGATGAGCGCGTGTGTTTGACTTACAATGGGGTGGATGTTTCGAAGTTCCAAGGGACATCAGCGACTGACAAAGTGGAAGAGAGAATTCGCGATGCGGGTTGCCCGGAAGCGGCCTTGGTTGCGGGATTGTTTGGCCTGATCAGCGAGAGGAAGAACCAGATTGTGGCGGCGGAGGCGGTGGCCATTGCCGCTTCAAAAGGCGCCGACGTTCGGTTGCTGCTGGCGGGGGATGCGCACAAATCGTCGGTGCCTTATGGCGAGGCGTTGCGAAGGAGGATCGGGCAACCGGACCTGAGGGACCGCGTACTGTGGTTGCCGTTTCAGGATGATGTTGCCGCGCTCTATCGCGCATGCGACATCAACCTCCTCATCTCCGGCGAGGAAGGTTTCGGCCGCACGATTATCGAGGCGGGTGCGTGCGGTCTCCCC
>CAZVAQ010000026.1:32468-32971 GCA_964625145.1 uncultured Candidatus Sumerlaeota bacterium | reverse complement strand
CCCAATCCCGAACCCGAACCGAGTGCCATGTCCGACGCCAGCCCCTCCGAAGTGACCTCCACCACCCCGGCCCCCACCGATTTCGTGCGCGAGATCGTGGCCGAGGATATGCGCACCGGGCGGTGGGGCGGCCAGGTGGTCACCCGCTTCCCGCCGGAGCCCAATGGCTACCTGCACATCGGCCACGCCAAGTCGATCTGCCTGAACTTTGGCATCGCCAAGGAGTTTGGCGGGCGTTGTCACCTGCGGTTCGACGACACCAACCCGACCAAGGAAGAGGCGGAGTACGTCGAATCGATCCGCGACGACGTCCACTGGCTGGGGTGGGACTGGGGCCGGCACGAGTACTACGCGTCCGACACCTTTGAGCAACTTTACCAGTTCGCGATCCAGCTCATCAAGGCGGGCAAGGCCTACGTGTGCGACTTGACTGGCGAGCAGGTGCGCCAGATGCGCGGCGATCTCCGCCACCCCGGTCAGGAAAGCCCCTATCGCAATCGCTC
>CAZVAQ010000026.1:0-32458 GCA_964625145.1 uncultured Candidatus Sumerlaeota bacterium | reverse complement strand
GACACTGCGCGCGAAGATCGACATGGCCTCGCCGAACCTCAACATGCGCGATCCGGTGATGTATCGCATCCTCCATGCGCATCACCATCGCACCGGCGATGCATGGCCCATCTATCCCATGTATGACTTCGCCCATGGCCAGTGCGATTCACTGGAAGGGATCACGCATTCGATCTGCACGTTGGAGTTTGAGGACCACCGCCCGCTGTACGACTGGTTCTGCGAGAACCTTGGCATTCATCATCCGCAGCAGATTGAGTTCGCGCGGCTCAACCTGACCTACACGGTCATGAGCAAGCGCAAGTTCCTACAGCTCGTGAACGAGGGCCATGTGCAGGGTTGGGATGATCCGCGCATGCCCACCTTGCGCGGCCTGCGGCGGCGAGGCTATCCGCCATCCGCCATCCGCGCCTTCTGCGAGCGCATCGGCGTGGCCAAGCGCGACAGCGTGGTGGACCTGGCCCTGCTGGAGTATTTCGTCCGCGAGGAGCTGAACCGCACCGCCTCGCGTGCCATGTGCGTGCTGCGCCCGCTCAAGGTCATCATCGAGAACCT
Source organism: uncultured Candidatus Sumerlaeota bacterium (assembly GCA_964625145.1). Lineage (GTDB taxonomy): Bacteria > Sumerlaeota > Sumerlaeia > SLMS01 > JAHLLQ01 > CAYTRP01. The sequence goes on along the minus strand of CAZVAQ010000026.1, from coordinate 31,903 downwards.
GCCCGAGGATCACTTCGAGGAGCTGGAAGCCGTCAATCATCCGGACAATGCGGTGGCAGGCCGGCGGATGCTGCCGTTCTCGCGCGAGATTTACATTGAGCGTGACGACTTCATGGAGGATCCGCCGTCAAAGTTCTTCCGGCTTGGTCCCGGGCGTGAAGTCCGCCTGCGCTGGGCGTATTTCCTTAAGTGCACCGGCTTTGACAAGGACCCGGTCACCGGCGAGATCACCGCGCTGCGCGGTACCATTGATCCCGAAACGCGCGGCGGAGAAAACCCGCCGGACGGGCGCAAGGTGAAGGCCACCATCCATTGGGTCAGCGCCGCCCATGCGATCGACGCGGAAGTGCGCCTCTACGACAACCTCTTCGCCAAGGAAGATCCCAACGAGGTGGAGGAGGGGAAGACCTGGCTCGACAACCTGAACCCGAACTCCCTTGAAGTCCTGAAGGGATGCAAGGCCGAGCCATCGCTCGCCGGGTTGGAGCAGGGACGCAATGTGCAGTTCGAGCGATTGGGATACTTCTGCCTGGATTCGCGCGATTCACGGCCGGACGCGATCGTGTTCAATCGGACCGTTGGGTTGAAGGACGCGTGGGCGAAAACGCAGAAGAAGGGTTGAGGAGGATGGTGGATTTGGTGAAGTGGATTTGAAAATGGAGTAGCGGGGGCATCCTGCCCCGGACCCGCCAGCCTCAAACTCCACACTGCAGTCCAATACCTCAGGAAATGCGTCATGGGCAGGATCCCCATGCTACTTTGAGTGCGTGATTTCTAGCCATCCTGCAATTGTCCCGGTAAGAAGATATATTCGGGACGATCGCCAACATGGGATTCCGTTGGGATTCAACTGGAGCGATAATGAACTTGGTCACCAAATCAAGAAGCGTCATGACCCAGCCATCGCAGGATTAGGGCTTGGATAGCCAGAGGTCCAAGTTACTTTGATTAATAGAGTGCTGATCTCTGCGAGATCAGCACTCGCCTTATAGGCCCTTGGAAGTGCCAAGGAGCTCTTTCACGTAGCGGACCAAGTCCGTGCGTGCAATGGTCTCCTGCCCTGCTTTTGCGGCGGCCAGGTATTCCTCGCGCTCCTCGATGCCTTCGCGTTGTTGGTGGCCGGCGACAAGATCCTTCACGGCGACCGTGCCATTGGCCAGCTCGTCGGGGCCGATGATCACCGCGACGGGAACGCCGCGCTCGTTTGCAAGCGAGAGCTGTTGGTTGATCTTCGCCTTTCGGCTACCCATGAAGACTTCGGTTGAGATGCCGTTCTGGCGCAGCTCATGGGCCACGCGAAGCAACTCCGACGTGTCCACGCCGCGCATCTGCAGGATCATCACCTTCACGGTGGTCTTCGGTGCTTCAACCTTGCCGAGTGAAACCAATGCCGCCATCAGGCGATCGATGCCGATGGAAGCGCCGGTCGAGGGGATCGGGCGATCCAGGAATCGGCTGACCAGGCCATCATAGCGGCCGCCACCCATGATGGAGCCGAACTCCGGCGCGCCGGTCAGCACTGTCTCGAACACGGGCCCGGTGTAGTAATCCAATCCGCGCGCCAGGCTGGGGTCGAAGACGACCTCTTCCTCGCTGACCCCCAAGGCATCGAGGGCCCGGGCGAGCTCCTGCAATTCCGCGATGGCGCTGGTGACCAGTTCGCTGGGCGTCAGTCCGGCTTCCAGGGCGCCGATCACTGCGGCGCGATTGCCGCCGGTGATCGCAACAAAGTCGACGATCTTCTCGATGGTTTCCGCATCCAGACCCACGCCGCGGATCGGGTCGCCGGATTCATCGATGCGACCCCGCCCCAACTCCAGGCGCACGTTGTGGACGCCCACCTTGCCCAGCTTGTCGATCACGCGCAGGACATGTTTTTGCACTGCCGGCTCGGTGATTCCGAAACCGGTGAGGGCTGCATCGACGACGCGGCGGCTGTTGACCAGCACGCGAAACTCCGGCTTGCCGGTCTTTGCATCATGAAGCCCCAGCGCCTTGAGCGCCTCGCACATCACAGCGATGATCTCGGCATCGACGGCGACGGAGGGACTCCCGGCCGCGTCAATGTCGCATTGCGTAAATTGTCTATAGCGGCCGGGGCCCGGCTTGTCCGCCCGGAAGACCGGCGCGATGTGGTAGCGGCGAAAGGGGACCGGGAGCTGCTCGGGATACTGCGCCAGGAGCCGGGCAAAGGGAACGGTCAGATCAAAGCGCATGGCGATGGGATCGCCCTCGGGGCTTTCCATGCGGAACAACTGCTTGTTGGTCTCCTCGCCACCAGTTCCCAACAATGCGGCCTCGTGTTCCAGCACGGGCGTGTCCACCGGCACGAATCCGTAGCGCTCGTAGACGGCGCGGATTGTGTCGATCACGCGCTGGCGGGGGATCATGTCGCTGGGCAGGTAGTCCCGGAATCCTTTGAGTGTCTCGGGTTGAACGCGGTCCTTCTTGCTCATCGTGGTTTCCGTGTTGGGATTGGGGCGGTATGGACCGCGGCGCCTGCCGGGGTGGGCAAGACCAGAACGGCCGCTCCGTGGCGCGCAATGGCCGTTCCGGGCCGGACTAGGGGATAACGATGTCCTGGTTCGTCGAGCCGTTTTCCGTGTTTAGAACCACATTCACCCGATGGAGCTTTGCGGACGAGTCATAGACCAACAGCTCGTAACGGCCCGCCGGGAGGGCAGGGAAACTGTATGTGCCATTGCCGCTGGTCTTTGTCTCATAGGTCCAGTAGCTGGACATGGCGGAGACATTGCTGTGGGGGAAACTGAGCCCTCGAAGCTGGACCGTCTTGTTGACCACTGGATTGCCGTTCTGGTGGGAAATCCGTCCCATGATCGTGCCGTTCGGGGCGATGATGGGCGAGTTCGTTCCCGGTGGTGAGACAAACACGGACCGGTGCCAGCGGATGAACTTGTCGCCCCATTGGCCGGAGCCAAACACGAGGTACTGTCCCTCGATCATGTTCTCGATTTCAAAGTTTCCATTGATGGCAGAGGCAATGATCTTCCCCCGCGTCACGGGCCGGGAGTCGGCCTCCATGGGGAAGACTTCGATGCGGGGATTGACCAACTCCACCCCCAGTGGACCGCGCACATAGCCTGTAAACTTGATGTTGCCGTGCAGCACAAAGTCGCGGCGCAGCTCCGTGGTAATAGACAATTGGTCCCGCTCGGTCTTTGTGGCCGGGCCGCGCGGGAAGTTTGCCGTGGCGGAAATGGTGACGCCACCGGCCTCCAGACCCGTCAGCCGGTAATTGCCCGCGCGATCCGTGCGCACGACGCGCGTCAAATCCAAGGCCGTGTGCCGGACTGAAATCGTCGCACCCTCGATGGGCTTCCCGAGCCCATCGGTCACCTGGCCGTATGCCACGGCGCCGCGATCCATGAAGATCTCGCCCGCATCGGTTTCCTCGCCACGAACGACTTGGACTATGTTCAGCTTGGCGGGGAGAAACTGCCCATGCGACGCCTCAAGGTTGTAAATCCCCGGCTCCAGACCCGAAATGACAGCGACGCCCTGCCCGTTTGTTGATGCAGCCGATCCCACCGGTTTCACCACCACCCGCGCGCCGCCAATGGCCTCCTTTGTGTCCTGTGCCAACACGCGAACCTTGATGATGCCGCCCTTTTCAAGTGGGATTCGCCCCAGATTGACCATCCCGGGCGAATCGACCTCGATGTCCTTGATCGTCACCGGCAGGTAATTCGGCGCGCTGACGCTTGCGGTGTATGTACCGGGCGGAATCGACTCGAACCGAAACGCGCCGGGCGGTGTGCTGAACGCCTTGCCGACGCCAAAGTTCCGCCTCGCGTTCCCCTGATACGCATAGCTTCCATTGATCTGCACATGGGCGCCCGACAGCGGCTCGTTGTTTGAACCGTCCACGACCAACCCATCGATCCCGCCGTTCATCGGCACGGCGATCGTCAGCTCCTGCGCGGGACCGGCGATGGCATTGGTCACGCGGCGGAATACCGTGTGCGTTCCCGTTTGCGTGTCGCGCTGCGCGTTCACGTCCAGTGTGAACATCCCCGCGCTAACGCCCTCGATCACAAACCGCCCACGATTGTCGATGTTGCCGCGGCCACCACCGCGCGCGCCCGATTGGGCGCTCGCATCCACGAATCCCTTGATGACCGGATTCCCGCGATCATCCACGACCCATCCAATGATGCGCGTCGCCTTCTCCAGCTCCAGCGTCGTGCTCACGGGCGTGTCCTCGCCAACCGTCACCCACGTTCCGGCTCCCAGGAACCCGCTCCGATTTGCCGAGACATAGACGCGGCCTGCGGGGATGTTCTCGAACATGATCTGCCCCATCAGGTTCGTCTTTCCACTCCACGACTGTGGTGACGCATCCCCGCCAAAGTCATTGTGCGAGAGGCTGATATTCACATCGCTCAACCGCATGCCGTTCTTCTCGCGCGTGTTGACTTCCAGAACTCCGCCGCGCGTCAGGTGCACGGCCACCGTTGCCGACGTCAGGAACTCGGTCAGCAGCGCCGGTTCGCTCTTGCCCTTTGCATAGCCGGGGGCTGTGGCACTCGCGATCAACAAGCGTGGTTGATCCAGCGATATCCCGTCGAACTTGAAGCCGCCCGAGGCGTCCGAAGTCGCGCGATAGGGATTGGTGTCGATGCGCCCGCCGCCCGGCACACTCGGCGCATTGTAAAGGCCCACCTCGGCGCCGGCGATGGGCTCGCCCGCGGCATTGCTCACGATTCCGTGAATCGTTCCGCCGGGGCTCAGCAGCAACGTCACCGGCTCGGCCGCCTCACCGGGCATCAACCGCACGCTGGCCGTCGCGTCGGGACCCGGATAGCGCAGATAACCCGGCGCGGTGGCTTCCAGTGAATACAAACCGTAGGGCAGATTCTCGAAGCGGAAGGCGCCGAATCCATCCGTGTTGATGTTTGAGTTCTTTCCCTGCAGGAATCCGGGCCCGACGCGGCTGGAGAGTTTCACCGTGGCCATCGAAATGCGGTCGCCGGTGTGACCATCCGCAACAATGCCGACGATCGTCTGGCCGGGGTATATCGAGAAGTCGATGTTCGGCGTTGTCTCGCCAACCTTTACTGCAACCCCCAACTTCGGCTCGCTGGTCAGCGTCTCGTTGAAGATGGAGACGTTGTAGCTGCCCGCGGGCAAATGCTCGAAGACATACCTGCCGCCTTGTCCAGTCGCGGTCGTTTGCTCGGTCGGGAACGTGCCTTCGTTTGACCTGAGCATCAGGCCGATGCCGGAGACAGTCTGCCCGGATCCAAAATCGCGCACGACGCCGGTGATCGCGCCGCCACTCTGCAACGTGATGATGTTTTCCAATCGGCCTGCGGGTATCTCCAACGGACCGGCGGGTGCAAAGTTGGCGGCCTTCGCCGTCAGGGAATAGGTCCTCGTCCCGCGCAGGCCGGTGATGCGGAAACGTCCGTCCGCCGTGGTCTTTGCCGTGCTCTTGAAGTCCGAAACCAACGGGTCCTTGAGCACGATCTCGGCGTTTTGAATCGGCCGCCCGGAGATTGTCCGCACCAGCCCACCGATCGCCGCGCCCAACTCCAACGAGATTGTTATCTCGCGCTTTTCGTCCTTCTCCAGCGTCAGCTCCAGTCGCTCGGGCGCAAAGCCTTCCAGCCGCACGAGCAGGGCGTTGAAGCCGATGGCTGCCTGTTCAAACTGGAACTTGCCGTCCTTGCCCGTGAAGACCTCCTCGTACGGGATGTCCTTGCGCAGCACGCGCTGATCCTCACCGGTCAGCGAGAGGACGCGCTGCGTCAGGATGACCTGGGCATTCTCCAGCGCCATCCCGCGCGTCGTCTGCACAATGCCGCTAATCTTTGTTCCCGTCTGCAGGGTGACGGTCACACCCGGAGTCATCTCGTTTGATTTGACGACGATGCCTGCGGCCACTCCCGCGGCGTACTCGGGATGCTTCGCCTTGATGCTCCATGCTCCCGGCGGGACGGCATCAAAGCGGAAGAAACCTTCGCGGGAAGTCTGCACCTCCAGCTTTGGCCCCTTCTTTCCGCCTTCCACCAGGTTCTCGAATGTCAGCGACACCGTTGCGTCGAAGATCGGCAACCCTTGGGGGGACAGGACGATGCCCTCCATCTGGCCGGGTTCGGCGGCCATGGCCAGCTCGATGGGTTCTGGTTCCTTCTTTTCGGGTTCCGGAGTCGGTTCAGGAGTCGGCTCGGGAGTGGGGGTTGGCTCCGGCGTCGGCTCAACAGCGTCGGACTTGCCGGGCGTCGGAATGTCACGCTGGATCACATTGGCCGACACATCGCGCACATTGGCCCTTGGGTTGGGCCGGGGACGTGTCTGATGATTCAGGACGAGCCCCGCCATCACGATCGCCGCGGCGATCATGATAAGAACGATGATGGGGGGGGATTCGCGTGAGGTCATTCCTGTGGGTCCGACAGGTCGTTTCTCTTCGTTGTACCCCCGTCAAAGGGTCCGACAAGCCCTGTCACGACAATGTTCCGGGTGCTGCCGAGCAGCGACAACTCCATTCGACACGTTGCCCGGCCTATCCCGGGTGAGCATCCACGGGCGCCAGAGGGCGCGCCGGTCCTGCCTGCTGGGGCAATGTTCCCGCCAGCCGCCGGGCAAGTCACGCAAAAACAAGGTTTGACCGCGTCGTTGCTCGAATCCCTAGAGTCACCTCGTGCCATTCGATCACATTGATCGGACCGCCGGAGCACCGTCCCCATGCAGGACTTCAGGGCCATATTCAGCGACCTACTGGCGCTGTTCGCAAATATCCAACCGCACGACGTGGTGGATATCCTCCTGCTGTCCCTGGTCTTTTTTCTGCTCCTCAACATGATCCGCCAATCCCGCAGCCAGGTGGCGCTGCGCGGTATGATGATCGTGCTGGGGACCACTTCGCTCTTGTATCTGGCCACATTGGTTGCCGACCTCAGCGCCATGAAGGCCCTCATGGACCGCGCGTGGGTCGTCATCGTCCTCATCTTCCTCATCGTCTTTCAGAGTGAGTTCAAGAAGGGCCTGACCGAGTACGGACGCCTTCCGGTCTTCCGCGCCCTGTTTCGCCAGGAAAGAACTCCCATTGAAGAGATCATCAAGGCCACCAGCCGGTTGGCCGAAAAGCAGGTTGGGGCGTTGATTTGCATCGAGCGGCGCACCTCCCTGCGCACGATCGCGGAGACCGGCACGCCGCTGGACGCGGTCGTCTCGGCCGAGTTGCTCAGGACCATCTTCTCGATGTACACGCCCTTGCACGATGGAGCGGTCTTGATCCGCAGCAACCGCATCGCCGCGGCCGGCTGCCTGCTTCCTTTGACCAGCCAGCCGCTCTCCTCGGATCTGGGGACCCGGCACCGCGCGGCCGTAGGTTTGGCAGAGGAGAGCGACGCGGTCGTCGTGGTCGTGTCGGAGGAGACCGGGATAATTTCGCTGGCGGTGGATGGCACGATCCAGCGTCCGGAGACCCCGGAGACGCTGAGGCAAAAACTGCGGGAGCTGCTAGCCGTGGAGGAGGAGGACCTCGATGGCGACTCCGAGTAAGGGATTGAGCGGCGAGATCAGCCTTATCACATTCTCCCTCCTTCTGGGGCTGATCTTTTGGGCCATCGTCAAGCAGCAGGAGACCCTGAGCCAGACCATTCTGGTTCCGGTCACTGTCACCAATGCTCCGGAGTTCGTCGAGCTGGAGGGTTTTGAGCCCAGCAACCTGGCAGTCAAATTTTCCCTGCGGGCGGGCGATGAGACTTTGGCCCGCGACCCGGGCCGGTTCCGGATCAACGTGGATCTTGGCGTCCTGCGCAATCGCGTGGCGATCAGCGAGAACTTCGTCGAATATCCGATCGATATTACCCGCGAGATGCTGGAGTTCCCGGAGCGGCTGACCTTCTCCAGCTTCGACGATTCACCAGCCCGGGTCGTCTTCCGCGCCCGGCCGCGGGTCGTCCGGGTGCCGGTCACGGTCAATCTGGCCAACACTGAAGCCCCGGCCGATGGCTACCGGGTGGAGGTGGAGAACGTCCTCGTCGAACCTTCGGAGGTGCTTCTGGCGGTGGACGAACCGCGTCATCTTCTGGCCCAGCAGGGGCAGTTGAGGGTCACCACCGAGGTGGTCGACGTGCGTGGCCGCCGGGATCAAGTTTCTGGGCTATACGCTCTGGCGTTGGGTGCCGAGAAGGGGATCTTCCCCCTGCCGGGTCAGGCTGCCCCCAGCGTTGAGGTCATTGTCCCGATACCGGAAATCCAGTCGCGTCAAGTGTTTGAAGATATCCCCATTCGCTATGACGCCATGGCAGCCGGCGTGCGGGCGATTCTGGAGCCCCCTACGGCCACGGTGACCGTGGAGGGTCCTCAATCGATTGTGAACCGGCTGGAGCGGGATGACTTCCTGCTGCTCCCCCGGCCGGTGGCCTTTCTGGACGATGAGCAGGTGGGCGGGGTTGTGGACACCTCCATCGAGGTCAGGTTCGAGGGATTGGCCGCGGAGGACGTGGAAAAGCTCCGCCAACCGGTCCTGACGCCGAGCCTCGTGAAGATCAGCTTCGTCGCCGATGAGGAGGATTTACCCGAATCGGAGCCGGAGATGGAGGGTCAGGAGGCCCAAGTAGGGGTTGACCCTGCTCCCCCAAACACGCCGTTAGAGCCGCCACCGGGCGAACTCCCCCTTGCCACGGAAACGCCAGAGGGTGAGATTGAGGATTCAGGAGTGGAAAACGGCCAGACTCCCCGGGAAGATGGGGACTCGGAAGACAGCGAGACTGAAATCCGCGAAGACCTCCAGCAGACCTCCGACACCCAGGAAGCTGAAGCAGTTCTCGAGCCCTCAGAGTGACTTTGACCCCTACCAAACCTCGCATACTCGTGGTGAGTGGTGACCACGGCGTCCCTGCCTTTGGCCGCAAGGGATCGTCCGCACACCTGCGCGGGGTTATCAGCGGCTTGCGGGCCGAAGGCGCCGAGGTCGTGCTGGCTTCTGCAAACGTGGAAGGAGATCGCCGCGAGGACGAAATGTTCCCGGTCGTGCGCCTGCCGCGCCCCACGTCCCGCTATATCGGGATGGATGGCCGCTGCGTACTGTCGGATTATCTGGCGAATTCCACGCTGCGCAATGTGGTGATGCGCGCGCGGCCCCAGTTCATCTACGAGCGCAGTTCGCTGTACTTTCACGCGGGGGATCGCATTGCGCGCTCCTTCCAGCTTCCCCGCATCCTTGAGGTCAACACCCTGCTCGCCGAAGAGCTATCCACCCGGCTGAAACTGCCCGGCTGGGCGGCCCTTTCCGAGTTGAAGCTGCTCAAGAGTTCCCGGGCGATCGCCGCCATCAGCGAAGTCATGCGCGAACGCCTGATCGGCGAAGTGCAGACCCGTGCGGACATTCGCGTTTTCAGCATGGCTGTCGACCCGCAGGTTTTCCGGAACCGGGGGCGCCGTGCCATCGTGCGTTCACGCTTGAACATCGCGCCCGATACGCCCTTCATTGGCTACATCGGCTCCATGAATCATTACCACCGCCCCGGCCGGTTTGTCACGCTCATCCAGGATCTGATCGAGCGGCACTCGGGCCCAATTGCCTTTGCGATGATTGGTGGTACTCACCTTAAGTGCGAACGATTCGAGGATCGTCTAGCGTCCATTCCCGAGCATTTCCCCGTTCATTTCCCCGGAACGGTTCCGCAGGCTGAGCTCTCCGATTGGGTCGAAGCTCTGGATCTGGTCGTTATCCCGGGCGCCGCTCCCCAGAGCACCCCGACCAAGCTCTTCGAGGTCGCCGCAGTCGGCACACCGGTGATCGCGCCGCGCATCCGTCCGCTGGAGGCAATCGTCCCCGAGGCCGCCTCGATGCTGCTCTTCGGCGAGGAGAATTACGAGGAGCTGCTTCAGCTCGTCGAGTCATGGCTGCACGACCGTACGCTGCTCAAAGACGCCACAGCCATGCTGCAGAAGGAAATACTGGAGAAGTACACTTGGCGCCAGCAGGCGCGCCGCCTCCTGAGCTGGTTCGAAGAGCTTCAGACGGCGACTGCGCAGGAAGCCGACTTGGCTGCTACTTGACCGGACTCTCCTTGGAGCCCGCCGGCTCTTCGCTGGTCCTGCCAAACAAGTGGTGTCGGTTCTGTGCCACGATATGGTAGATGATGTCCGCTGCATCCTTGACGCCGGGCAGATCCATGGCGCGTGCGGCGACCTGGCCCAACTCGCCCCCGATCAACTCCGCAATGTCCCGCACGGCTCGCGCCCCCGTGCGCATGCGCCCATCCGTATGGATCAGGTGAATTTCCTCCTCGGCGCGCTTCCAGTCGACTTTCGGAAACTGCTCCCGCACGGATGGCTCCGTGATGTCGAGCCACTCGAGCACCCCCTTCTTGTCGGTCTCGCGCAGTTGCTTGGCGGCCGTCATGCACATGCGGCAGGAGCCGTCGTACAGGACGACGGGCTTCTCCAGGATGGTTCTTGATTCTGTCATGTCGCGGGCTCCTCGGCGGGTTGTGGGCTCCATGGTCTGACTCTGCTATCCACCCCGTGGTCGTGCAATCCCTGTACCACGTAGCGGCTGCTGGTCTTCATTTCGGGTGAGATTGCCAGTGCGGCCAAAAGGGCCACGATGGCTACCTCCACCTGCCCCTCGTCGGGCCGCCGCGTGGTCAGGCGTTGGAGGAACAGCCCGGGTGCCAGAACCCACCGGGAAGCCGGATGATCCGGATGCCGCGCGGAGGCTTTCAGCGCCTCGAATGAAACCGCGGCAAGCACCGGCAGCAGGGCGACCTGGATGGGCAGCAGCGTGATTTTGCGCAGCCACCACGGCCAGCCGGCAAATTGGTCAATCCCGGCCAGCATCATCCCTGTCGCCACGGCGAACACGACGATGGAGAGCAGGAGCACGATTGCCAGAAACGCCGTGCCGCAGCGCGGATGCAGCCGAGGGAACGTGATGACGCGTTCGACAGTCAGCTCGTCACCCTTCTCAAAGGCCCATGCGGCCTGATGCTCGGCGGCGTGATAGCCGAATACCCGCCGGATGTCGCGGTTGAGTCCAATGGCGCCGATATAACCCACCACGATCAACGCGCGGATCAGCCCGGTGAGCAAATTGAAGATCACGGGGAACTGGGCCTCGTTGAAGGCCGAAGCGCCCCACCACTGTGCGGCTTGATCCACGATTGCCATTTGACCGATGGCCAGCGCCAAGGAGTGGGGGAGCACGACCATGAGAAACGCCGCCAAGGCGAGGCTGGCCGCGGCCGTCGCCACGAATCCCCTGCGGGCCCATGCCTCCGCTGTCCGGCGGGGGAGTTGCTCATCCTGTGCGGAAGCCTGCTGCTGGTTTAGGCGCTGCTCAAACAGATCGGCAGACCATTGGAGCGCGCGGGTGCCGATCGAAAGCATCTCCAACACCGCCACGATTCCACGGATGAAGGGAATCTTCAGCCAGGAACGGTTGGCCGATAGCGGGGTGTAGGGAATCTGGTGCAGGACGATGGCTCCGTCCGCGCGGCGGGCCGCCACCGCGTATCCCGTGCGTGAGCGGATCATGACGCCTTCCAGCAGCGCCTGGCCGCCGACTTCGTTGCGGGGTGTCTCGCTGGAATTGTCTATCAGGTGAGGAGTCATCGGATGGTGTGACCGCAATGATCAGGACCGATGCGGCATGGCGTGGTTCAACGGCAACGCCAAAGCGCCACCATGGACGGTATTGACGCGATGGCCGGCGTTGTGGCGGGTAGTGGCTGCAAGAGGACAGCCGATGACCACCGAACCGGTTGCAGCAGCTGCCGGCGAACCCAAGCGCTACGAGGCCCGATTCTACTGCCGGGCAGCATGGGACGCAGTCCATTGCAACCTGTGCCCGCATCAATGCGCCATCGCGCCTTCGCGCGCCGGCAATTGCGGAGTTCGCTACAACCGCGACGGCAAGCTCTACACCGAGCTGTACAACAGGGTCGGGCATCTGCAGGTGGTCCGTTCCAGCCTGCTTCCCCTCTTTCACCTTCATCCGTCGAAACCATGGCTTCAGGTGGGGATGAAGGGTTGCAACATGCGATGCACTTTCTGTGACACGTTTCGCTGGAGCCAGCTCGGCGCCGCGCGGGCGATGCCCCTGACCGTGGACCAGTTGATCGGGCGCGCGCTGTCAACCAGTTGCATCGGAATCAGCTTTGGAGTCACCGAACCAGCAGTCGGGCATGAGTTCGTCTCCGACGTCTTCAAGGGCGCGCGCAATGTAGGATTGAGGACGCATTTGGCGACAAATGGCGAGTGGACCGAGGAGCCGTTTCAGGAGATCCTGCCGCTGGTGGATGCGATCACCTTTGGCATCAAGGGTTTCGACGCGGATTGGATGATGCAGGTTTGTGGCGGGCACCTGCAGGTAGTCGTCGCGAATGTCGCCACCGCCATGGCCATGGACACGCATGTGGAGGTGGCCTACCTGCTGGCGGATTCGCGAGCGACCTGGCGCGAGGAACTGACCGCCTATTGCAACTGGCTGGACAGCCTTGAGCGATATGTGCCGACGACCCTGATCCGCATGGTTCCGTCGTTCATGTGGAAAGGCGCGCCAACACGCCAGCAAAGCATGAGTGAGGCACTGCATTACCTGCAGTCGCGCCTGCCTTTCGTTTACAATCTGGGTATGGGGGACATGCCGGGCGACACGCGTTGCACCTCGTGCGGGCGCGTGATGATTCGCCGCATCGAGGACACCACCATCGTCGACACCGAATGCGCCGAGGGCGTTTGCCCCTCCTGTGGCGCGGACCTGCCCTTTGTCGTGTGAGTAATCAGAGCCGCTCGAGCGTCTCGGTCCGGATGTAGCCGGTGCGCCCGTCCAGCAAGCGGCACCTCACCCAGCCATCCGACGGTGCCTCCGGCAGTTCCACGAGCGTGCCCGCCGGCAGCGATAGATGCTCGAGGTAGCGCTCGCCCGGCCCCATGCGCGTCACCACATTGTCCTGCATGACAACCGCGTCGCCCTTGCCAGACGTTGACAACGTGGCGATGGCACCGAGACCGGCCAGGACAGCAGCGATCACAACCAACCCCGCCGCGCGAAGAAACCAATCCGCCGTGTCCGCCAACGTGCGTGCCCGCCATCCCGCGACGCACAACACAATCAGTGCGCCAACAAAGGCCAACTCCGCCGCGAGGATCCATGTCCAGCCCGGAATACCACGCAGCAATTCCTGCATGACGCGGAAGAGATCGTCCTCGCCTGCCGCATTCGTCCGCGGCTGAATCCGCGTCAAATTCTGGCGCGCAATGTCATTGGCGGGATCCAGGCGAAGAGCGCGTGTATAGTAGAGCACCGCGCGCCCGTTGTCTCCCGTCATGTGGGCTGCGTTCCCCGCATTGGCGTAGACCTGCGCGTTGGCCAGTGGCGTTGCCAGGATCGATTCGTACGCCTGCAACGCACCTGCAAAATCATCGGCTTCGTACATCTGGTTGGCTTGGGCAAATGCCTGCGTCGCCTCCGGCTCGGTCATGGAACCCGGCGCGATCGCGGGGTGCAACGACACCACCATGATAATCAGGAGCAAAACGGAGCGCATCATGGCCTGATTTTCTCCAATTCGCGCACCACTCGGCGCGCATTCTCCAGATCCTGACGGCGCTCCGCTGAGCCCGTGTTGGGCAGGTAGGGGATGGATTGGCAGCGTTCCAGCAGGATGGAAAAATCGTTGGTCAGTTCGCGGGCGATTCCCCTTCCGCGCAGTCCTTGGGCGGCGTCCTCGATGGAGAGGCCGCGCGCCTCCCGGGAAAGGATCCGCCCCGCCTGACTCATCAGCGCCTCGGCCAGGGCGGCATAGAACTTCGCAGTGTCATCTTCCGCGTCGGCCTTTTCCGCGCGCTGCAGAGGATGCGGGATCTTGCGCCGGGGTTTGGCTTCTTCCCCCGACTCCGCCAAAGCGCGGCGATGAACGAGCAACGCCATCATCAGAGCAAATGCTCCCAAAATCCCACCATGAAGAATCAAATACCATTGGCTGCGCAGTAATGAGGCTGGCGCGATGCGGTTTCCCTTCACCACCTTCAAGGGTCGCGTGTCGATGTGAAGGATCCCGCCATTGCCAAGTTCGCGCGCGTCGGCCTGCGTTGCTTGTGCAGGGCGTGCACTGCCCAAGACAAACGTGTCTCCCTTGGCGGGCTCGATGGTCAGGCGCAGCTCCTCCGAGTATCGCATCTCCTGGCGATCGATCTGCGGATTGTAGTTGGACATGGCGATGGGCGGTATGACCACCTCGCCGGTTCCGGTCGCCTGGTAAGTCCTGATGAAGGTCCTGCTGGCCGCGAATTCGTCCCGGTGCGTCGTGCTGATTCGGGAGGAAATCTCCTCGCGGATGAAGGTCAGGCCTTCAATCTCCGGCATCCTCTCGAGGGATACCAGATCGAGGTATCCATTGCCGGACACGCGCACGGTCAAGGTCACCAACTCTCCCTGTCCCACTGTCTTGCGATCGAGCGTCGTGGTGATGGAGTGATTGCCCACGACACTCAAATGCGATCCCGGCAGAGGAGGGGGGATTGGCTGGATATCAAGGTGCAAGGTCGCCGGCTCGAAGCCAATGTTGGCCAGTAAGGTTCTCCTGGCGCGCCCTATCGTGGCGAAGTTGACAGCCAGCTCACCGCCGCGCAGTTCCGCCCGGCCCGGTCGCGTCGGCACCAATGTCGTCGTGTGAACATGATAGCGGCGAAACAACTCGCCGCCTATCTCCTCCGCCTGTGCGCCGACATTGTTGTGCGCGACGCTGAGCTCGGGAACCGTGACGAACTGCTGGCCGCTGACGTTGGACGTGGAGAAACCGCGCTCCTCCGCCATCGTCAACGAATTGGAAACGTACACATAAGTATCCACATGAAACGGCCAGCCCACCACCTGGTTCTCCGGCGCCACGATCCGGACAAACACCTTGCCCACCAAGTGCCGTGCAAGCGCGCGATCGCCGGAAGCCAGCGGGTTGGGATTTCCAACGACGTCGCGCAGTTCTTCCGGCAGGGATGACGTCGGCGGGGGAGTTGGCAACACTCTTCCGGTCTGCGCAGGGATAGTCACTCGCCGTCCATCGGCGATGACATCCACCGGGCCGATGGTGAAATCCCCTTCCTGCACGGCATCGTACTGCCATGACGCGATGTCGGTCCGGCCGGTTACGGTGCTGAAGGAGGTCTGGCGCTGGATTCCCTCCACGGGTTTCAAGTTGCTGCTGGCGGGGGGCGGCGTGGAGGGCGCCTCCAATGATCCCGAATAGGTAATGGAGAACAGGATCGTGTCGTAGACCTTGGGTTCCCGCGGCTCGATAGTCACGCGCGGTTGTGCCATCACCTGGCCCGAGGCCAGCATGAAGATCACGCTGCAAAGCGCGGACAACAATCTGTTCCATGAAAATGCCGGGATCACCAATCGCGACCTCCGGGCGGTTGCTTTGGCGAGCGCGATTGCCGGAAGATCAACAGGTCGCGATTGCCCAGCAGATTGAGCAACTGGCGCGCTTCTTCCGGCGTCATCTCATCCGGCCGTTCCTCTGGCAGTGACGTCGAGGCCTGCGCATCGCGCTGCTCACTCTGGTCCGGATTCTGATCCTCAGGCGGAGTCTGCGAATCGGATGGCTGCTGTTGGTCTTGCTGCTGGTCTTGTTGCTGGTTCTCCTGCTGGTCCTGCTGCGAATCGCCATCCTGCTGCTGATCCAGCTCACCCTCCTGCTGTTGGTCGGACTCGCCTTGCTGTTGCCCGTCCTGTGATTGCTGGTTCTGGCCACCCTCGGATTGATTGTCGGAATCCTCCTCCTCGCCTTCATTGTTCTCATCGTTTTCTGCACCCGTTCGCGGTGAGGTAGGGGGAGGCGGTTTCATCTGTGCGAGAATACTCTGGGCCGCCGCCCGGTTGTGGCGTGCGGCTTCGTGTTGCGGATTGGCGCGTAGCACTTCGCCAAACTTGTTGATGGCCTCGATCAGCTTCTCAGGCGCTTCGGCCGCCGTCTCTTCGCTTTCCAGCGCCGCCAAACCTTCCTGCAGCCATGTCGTTCCCTCGTTGTATAGGGCGTCCGCTCGCCGGGCGTCTTCCGGGGCCAGATGTTGGATCGAGCGGCGGAACAACTCGCGCGCGGTTTCGAGGTTGCCGCGCTTGGCTTCCGACAAGCCCAGGTTCAACTGCGCCTCCGGAGAATCCGGACGAATCAGGCGCGCATCGCGGAACGCTGTCGCCGCGCGTTCGTACTCGCCGTTGTTGTACGCCTCAAAACCTTCGTCCATCAACCGGTCGAATGGCACCCGCAGGTCGACGGGCTGGCCCAACATCGGCGCAGCGGGAGGAAGCAACCCGGACAGCAATATGAATACGGCGGCCTGAATTTTCATGTCACCGCCTCCCCGAGTACTTGTCGGTAAGGCTTCTTCCGGCGCACGCGCTCCGTCACGAGACCATCCGCCAACAGGCACAGGAGCGCAAGCGCGAGCGGGATCTGGTAGCGTTCCTCGCGAATGACCCGCATCTCTTGCGAATAGTCACCGCGTTCCAGAGCGTCCAACTCCCCAATCAAAGGCCCCGTGTCCAATGCCGCGCCGGATTCGCTGTAATAGGTCAGGCCACCGGCCACATCGGTGATTTCCTGCAAAAGACGCGTGTCGACCTTCGAATTGACGCGCGCGCCCTCGGCATCGGTCTTGATCCTGCCATCAGGCAGCACGATCTGGCCGCCGGTTTGCGAACCGATGCCAATGGCATAGATGCGAATTCCCTCACGCGCCGCCAACCGTGCCTGCTCCATGGCATTGCCTGCGTGGTCTTCGCCGTCTGTCACGATCAGCAGTACCTTGCTCCCCGTCCCGCCTTCGGCGAATGCCTCACGGGCAACTTCGATTGCCCGGCCAATGTCGGTTCCCAGCATCCCGACACTGTCGGGACTTGTCGCCGTCAGGATGTCCATGAAGATGCCGTAATCCGCGGTGAGTGGACATTGAAGAAACGCATCGCCGGCAAAAGGAACCAAGGCCACGCGATGCCCGGCCAGCGAGGTCGTTATCTGACGCAGACGGCTCTTGGCGGCGTTCAGGCGCGTTGCCGACACATCAAAGCGACCCAGCCGTCGCGGGTCGTCCACCGCGAGCATGCTCTGCGAGACATCCAGGGCCACGACCAGATCAATTCCCGACTCTGCAACCATGCGCTCTCGTGTGCCCCACGCTGGACGTGCTGCTGCAATGATTCCGAATCCCAGCGCCATGAGAAGGAAGAAAGCCTTAAGGCTGCGCCGCCGGGCGGAGGCTTCTCCATTGAGCAGCGGCCAGTTTGCCGGATCCACAAACTGCGCCAACCGACGCTGCCGGCGCTTCTCAAAGAACCTCCACGCCACTGCCAGCACAGGGAGCAAAAAGAGGAAGAAGAGCATCTGTGGCGCCACAAAGGTCATGGTATCCTCCCCAGCCACATCGCGCGCAGGAGGGTCTCAATGCCAAACAAGGCCAGCGCGGGAATCCAGAACAGGAAGAAACGCTCGTCGAAATTTTCGTAGGCGCTCGTTTCGATCTCGGTCTTCTCCAGCTCATCAATGCTGCGATAGACGGCGCTCAGCGCCTCCGCGTCGTCGGCGATGAAGAACTTTCCACCGGTCATGTCGGCGATCTCGCGCAACAGCGGCTCGTCTATTCCCCCCGAGACCTGGACGAAGCGAGGCCCCCAAAGGGGGTCATTGACCCTGCTCATGGCCGCGCCTTCGGACCCGACAGCGATCGTGTAGACGCGGGCCTTGAGAGCCTTTGCCATCGTCGCCGCCTCCAGCGGTTCGATGCGTCCGGCATTGTTCTCACCGTCGGTCAACAGCACCACGACGCGATTCTCGATGGGGCTTTGCTCCATGGTCTTCAGCGCCAGGGCCAGCCCCATGCCGATGGCTGTCTGCCGCTCTTCATTGCGAAACAGGTCGGGGCTGATCATCTCCACCAACTGCGTGACCGCGCGGCGGTCAAACGTTGGCGGGGCCAATACCTTTGCTTCCGAACCGAACAGGACGACGCTGATCCGGTCGTTATTTCGCGAGCTGATGAACTCGTTCAGGACCTTCTTGGCGGCCTCCAGGCGTGTTGGCCGAAAGTCGATCGCGTCCATGGATCCGGAAATGTCCATGGCAAGCGCGATGTCGATGCCCAGCGCCGTCTGCCGGCGTTCGATCTGACCATATTGCGGCCGGGCCAAGGCGACAATCCCCAGCAGCAGCACCAGGGTGCGCAGCACCGGCAGCCACGGCAACAGGCGAACGCGCAGCGTAGTGCCCGCCGCACGCAGCGCGTTGCCATCGGAGAAGATCACGGCAGGATGGCGACGCCGGCGGCTTCTCCACTGCCACACCAGCCACGCCAGCGGCAGTGGCAGCAGCAGGAGAAACTCCGGGTGCATCCAGCGCCAGAAGAGCATCAGGCCGCCTCGCTCCTTCGGGACGCGCGTTGGCTGACTTGCTGGGCCATGGCCGCTGCCCGCAGCCGATCACGCTCGGATGTCAGGAATGCCCGCGCAGCACGCAGGTGCGCCTGCACGTCGTCTATGCCCACTTCCAGGCGGGCAAACTTCGCAAGGCTCGCAGTGTTCAGCAACCGAAGCAAATCACTCACTCCTGCCCGGTGCGAGAATTCACCGCGCAGCATGCCGATGACCTCGTCCTCCGACATTTCCACCGCGGGCCGGTTCCACTGCCGCTCGATGTATCGACGCAGCAGCATCGACAGCATCACGTAATGGGCCTTGGTCCCCTTCGTGTGAAACTCGTCCAGGGACTCAAGCAGGGAGAGTGACTGAAAGGCTTCGTCGATCGGTTCGGGAAGCGCGGGTTCTGCCTGGGCCACAACTGCCCGCCTGCGCATCCACCTGCGAACCAGAACAAACAAGGCGGCCAGCAATGCCAGAAGCGCAATGCCCGCAAGGGTATACGCTACATAATATCGCCACATCGTTCGATCGGCGGCGAACAGGCCCGTGTAGTCATCAGGAGGTGCATCAATCGGTTCGGGATCGGGAATTGTAAAGGCGAATGGCGCAAGGCTTGCCGATGTCTGGTCACCGGAAGGAATTACAACTTCGACCTGCATTTCCTCCAACCCATATGTTCCCGGCTTCAGGGGGTACAGGTCGGCTACGAAGGTTCCATCAGGCTGTTTCTCAAACGCGCCAATCCGCAGGCCGCTAAAGCTGACCTTGAGGCTCTTGAGGTCCACATCTTCAGGCGGAGTCACGACCAAGTGTCCACGCTGCCCGACTTCCAGCTCGGAGGGGATGACTGTCGCTTCCAGAGTCGGTCCCTCCTGGGCGTTCGTCACGCCGAGGAGCAAGACGAAGATCACCACCGGCAGGATCAGTCGAAGCAGCGGCAGCTTACTCATGGGCTAGCCTCGCTGCGCGGCGTTCGAAGAACTGCATGAGGGGGCGCTCCACATCGCGGTCGGTCCGCAGTGGAATATGATCGATCTGCAGTTGCCGGAACAGGCGCGTGAGCTCCTGGCGCCGCCCTTTCATGATGGCCTCGTAGCGTCGACGTACGCCGCTGTTCGACGTGTCGACGATCACCCGCTCACCGGTCTCCGCATCCTGCACCTCCAACAGGCCAACGGGCGGCAATTCGATCTCGCGCGGATCGGTGATGGTGACGGCGATGAGGTCATGACGCTGGTTGGTGACGGACAAGGCACGCCGGAGGCCGTCCTGCATGAAGTCGGAAAGTAGGAACACGACCGCCTTGCGCTTCTGAAGGCGATTGAGCGAGTGCAGCGCACCGACGATGTCCGTCCCGCGCCCCTCCGGTTCTGACAAGAGCTCCGTGATCACGCGCAGTCCATGGCTGCGGCCCTTGCGCGGATGGATGTATTTCTCCACCTTGTCGCTGAAGAGCATCAACCCCACGCGGTCGTTGTTGCGAATGGCAGAAAGCCCCAGCACCGCCGTGATGAGGGCCGCCAGCGAGCGCTTTCGCCGCGTGCAGGATCCGAAGACGGTGGAGCCCGAAACGTCGACGGCGAAGATCACCGTCAACTCGCGCTCCTCCACATAGCGCTTCACATGGGGCACATGGGTGCGCGCGGTGACATTCCAATCAATTGTCCGGATATCGTCGCCGGGCGCATACTCGCGCACTTCGTTGAAGGCCATCCCCTGGCCCCGAAAGACCGAATGGTATTCGCCCGCCAGCACATTGTTGACCATTCGGCGCGTCATCACTTCGAGCCGACGGACGGAGGCGGCGTCTTCGAGGAGGGGAATCTGGGGCATGGCCTGTTGACCGAAGTATTTTCACGCGCTGCGGTCAGGGTACCTCCACCTGCTCAAAAATCTGGCGCACAATGTCGTCGGTGCCGAGCTCTTCCGCTTCCGCCTCGTAGGTGAGCAGGATGCGATGCCGCAGGACGTCGGGTCCGATGGCCTTCACATCATCGGGGGTGACATGGCCGCGGTGGCGCAGGAACGCATGGGCCCTTGCGGCAATGGCCAGTGCCAGCGTGGCACGAGGGCTGGCACCCACCTGGATCACCTTCTCCATCGCATTGCGGCCATTCGATCCCGAGCGGAAGCGCACGCGGTGCGCTTCCGGATGGCGGGTCGCACCAACGAGATCCAGAATGTAGTGCTTCACCTTGTCGTCCATGTAGACCATGTCGACAAAGCCGCGCGCGCGGCGGATGTCCTCCAGCGAAACCACCGGGCTGATCGTCACGTCCTTCAGGCTGTTGCGATCGGTGGAATTCGCCACGGCCATCGTGTCCAGGATTTGTCGCTCCTCGTCGCGCGTGGGATAATCCACGTGCAGCTTGAAGAGGAAACGATCCACCTGCGCCTCGGGGAGGGGATAGGTGCCCTCTTGTTCGATCGGGTTCTGGGTCGCCAGGACGATGAAGGGATCATCGAGCCGGTATGTCGTGTCGCCGATGGTGACCTGGCGCTCCTGCATGGCCTCCAGCAGGGCGCTTTGGACCTTGGCGGGCGCGCGGTTGATTTCGTCTGCCAGGATGAAATTGGCAAAGATGGGGCCGCGCCGCGCCTCGAAGGTCTGCTCCTTCATGTTGAAGATCTGCGTGCCGATCAGGTCGGCGGGGAGCAGGTCCGGCGTGAACTGGATGCGCTGGAACCGCGCCTGGATGGCGGCGGCGATGGTCTTGCAGATCAGAGTCTTCGCAAGCCCCGGCATGCCCTCCAGCAGGACGTGGCCATTGCAGAACAGCGCGATCAGCAGGCGGTCGACAATCTTCCTCTGGCCGACGACGATCTTGGCGATTTCATTCTCCAGTGTCTCGACAAAACCGCTTTCGGCCTCGATGCGCGCACGCACCTCCTGAATATCAATCGTCATGGGTGGATCGTTTCATCCTTGGTTGGTCTGAAATCGGCGCAAAGCCTCAACGACGTGACCGCCTCG
Source organism: uncultured Candidatus Sumerlaeota bacterium (assembly GCA_964625145.1). Lineage (GTDB taxonomy): Bacteria > Sumerlaeota > Sumerlaeia > SLMS01 > JAHLLQ01 > CAYTRP01. The sequence continues at coordinate 10,532 of CAZVAQ010000026.1, read as the reverse complement.
AGGTTTCATTCTCTTGCGGTTCCGGCGCCTCGAGCGTGATGGACCGCTCGGAACCATCGCGCTTGAAACGCACCAGATGGTTCGCTCCCTGCCGCACTTGCAGCAGCCCCTCCACGAGCGCAAAGCTTGAGCGCGCCGGCACGGAGTTGACCTCCAGCAGGAAGTCGCCTTCCCGCAGTCCCGAAATGTCGGCGATCGAACCCGGTTCAACCTTCTCCACCAGCACGCCGCGCTCGCCATTGATGGTGGTCGGCGCCGTGTCCATTCCGAACTCCGTGATGATGCGCGCGGGCGAGATCATCAGGTCCGGGACCAGCGGCGTGCGCTGCTGCGCCAGCAGGGCACTCTGCTCCGGACGCTCCGCCAAGGTCACGCTCAGGGTCAACGGCTCCAGGTCGTTCAACTCCTCCCGCAGCACCTCGATGGTGACCTTTTCGCCGGCCGCCCGTCCGCCGATGTACTGCAGCACGTCCTGGTTGGTGCGTGTGCGGACTCCATTCACGGCGGTGATGATGTCCCCCGACACCAGTCCGGCGTTCTCGGCGGGCGTATCGGGATGGACTGTGGTGATGAGCACGCCCTGGCGACGGTTGACATGCAGGTCCTCTGCAAAGCCCTCCGTCAGATCGGTCATCGTGATGCCCAGATACCCGCGCGCGACGCGGCCGTTGGCGATCAGGCTTTCGGCGGTGAACTTGGCCTGGTTGCCCGGTATGGCAAAGCCGACCCCCGCCCAGCGGCCCGTGGTCGTGGCGATGGCGTTGTTGATACCGACAATCTTGCCGTCCAGGTTCACCAACGGCCCGCCGGAGTTGCCCGGGTTGATGACGGCGTCTGTCTGGATCAGGCCCTCAAAGGTTGACTTGCCAATAGTGCGATTGCGTGCGGAAACGATGCCTTGGGAGACACTGTTGTTCAGCTCGAGCGGATTGCCCAGCGCGAGGACCCACTCCCCGATCGCCAGCTTGTCAGAATCGGCAAACTCGATGGGGGGAAACTCGATGCCGTTGGGACGGCGAAAACGAATGACCGCGATGTCCGACAGCGGATCCGCACCGACCAACTCGACATCGGGGCTCTTCACCTCGAAGACTTCGGCGTCGTAGTACGAGCTGTCCAGGTTGATGGTGTAGTGCACCCGGTCGCCGCCGCGCTTGTTCACGACATGGGCGTTGGTCAGGGCATAGGCCCACTCGTCATCCTGGCGGATGACGATACCGGAGCCGGCGCCCGTGGCGGGCAGGCTCTCTGGATCGAACTCCTCCCAAAAGCGCTTTGAAGAATAATCGTCGGGGTTTCGCAGGAAGTCTCGGAACAGGTCGCCCATATTGTTGATCCCGCGCTCCTGCAGGTATGCGTCATCGGGGGCGACATCGACAGAGATGCTCACGACGGCCGGCAGGACTTCCCGGGCGACCTCGATGAAGGTATTTTGGGTCAGGACACGATCAGTGGTCTGGCCGGAAATCGGCGGAGAAAAGACCACCATGGATGCCAGAGCCAGAATCACGGGGGTGGAAAAACGCATGGGGCTGGAAACCTCCTTCTGAGGCGACGCAGGAATCTTCATCCCACCCACAATCAAGGATTGTACCCGAAAACCCGCCCGGGCCCAAAACCGTCTCCACTTCTATCCACGGCGGGAGGGGGGTCCGCTGTCTAGCTAAAACAGCGTCCGTCAAAGATTGGCATCGCCTCGATGGCATGCCGCCCAGGGCGGCAACGGGCGATGTGAAACAAGGCCGGGGGAATCCTGTGCCAGCCTGTCACTGTGGCCGCTTCCCGAGGGACGGCCATCACCTGAAAGAATTTGCCGACCTGCCCGCCATCCTTCTCTTGCCTTTCACCGGGGGGCTTCCCACCTTGCATGCAATCGAGACCCGACACACGGGGTATCCCGGGCGGACGACATCAGAGACTTTCAACCTGGCAGGGGCCAGGCAGAGCCCTGCGCCCTGCCGTGTTCCTCCCGGAGAAGCCTGTTCCCCAGCCGACCAGTGAACCCCTTACGCGAACGACACGCTTCACCTCACAGGGCGAATCGACCATGACCGAAAAGAAGCATCCTCCCATTAATGTCCCCGATGGCGGGACCGATTTGGCGACCATCCTGCTCCACGGCGTCGACATCGGCGCCTCGGACATCCATCTCACCGTGGGGGAGGCACCCTGCTACCGCATGCACGGAAGCATCGTGCCGACGAACCTGCCGGTCATGGACCGCGATTCCCTGCACGTGATGTTGTATGATTTGCTCGACGACGACAAACGCCGCAATCTGGAGCGCGACAAGGAACTCGACTTCGCCCTCTCGCTCGGTTCCGCCGGCCGATTCCGTGTGAACTGCTTCTACACCATGAACGGCGAAGCGGCGGTCTTCCGTATCATCCCGTCGGAGATCAAGACCTTCCGCGAACTGGGTTTGCCCCCGGTTCTGATGAAGGTCGCCACGCGCCCCCGCGGATTGGTGCTGTGCACCGGCCCCACCGGCTCAGGTAAGTCCACCACCCTGGCCGCCATGGTCGATTACGTCAACACCACCCGCGACGAACACATCCTCACCATCGAGGACCCCATCGAGTTCGTGCACCGCAACAAGCGCTGCATCGTCAACCAACGCGAGGTGGGTCCCAACACGCACAGTTTCGCCAAGGCACTCCGCAGCGCCCTGCGTGAAGATCCGGACGTCATCCTCGTCGGCGAAATGCGCGACCTGGAAACCATCTCGCTGGCGCTGACCGCGTCGGAAACCGGTCACCTCGTCTTTGGAACCCTGCATACCCAGTCGGCCCCCAAGACCTGTGATCGTGTCATCGACGTGTTTCCGCCCGAGCAACAGAAACTGGTCCGCATGATGTTCGCGGAAACGTTCGAGGCTATCATCTGCCAGGCACTTCTGAAGAAGGCCAACGGCCGAGGCCGTGTGTTGGCGCTGGAGATCATGCTGGGCATCGCCGCCACCCGCTCACTCATCCGCGAAGGCAAGACCCACCAGCTCCCCACGATGATCCAGACCTCTGCCAAGCTCGGCATGCAGGCACTCGATCAATCTCTCAAGGACCTGTTGGACAAGCGCGTCATTACCGAATACGACGCCCTGAGCCGGGCAAACAATCCGGACTCCATCATGTCCAACGGCACGGGCAAGCTGGAGGAGTATCTCGAGAGAGAGGCCAAGCGTTCCATCCAGGAGGAGCGCCATCGCGAGATGACCTCCATGGGCGGCATGAAGGACTTGGGCGGCATGAGCATGGCCCCGCCGCCTCGCCCCGTCTCCACCCCCGGCCTGCCACCTCCTCCCGCCGGAGTCGGCGGCGGCGCGCCAAAGCCCCCGGGGGCTTTCCCCTTCGGGCCCAAGAAGCGCTGACGGACTTGCGATCTAACTCGAGCTGACACAGGATAAACGGAGATAACTCAATGGCACGTGTACCACTCTCGCAGCTCCTGCAACGCATGATCGAGATGGAGTGCTCCGACCTCTATCTCGCCGCCGGCACCGAGCCCAAGTATTCCGTCCACGGCAACTTCGTCAACGCGGCGGAGGGTATCCTCAAGCCGGAGGACACGCACGCCTACGCCATGGAACTGATGCGCCCCGAGGAGCAGGAAGAGTTCGCCCGCGAGATGGAGATCAATCTCTCCTATTCGCTCTCCGGCGCCGGCCGCTTCCGTGTGAACATCTACACCCAGCGCGGCAGCGTCGCCCTCGTGCTGCGCCGCATCACCATGATCATCCCCACGCTCGACGAACTGGGCCTGCCCGGCAGCCTCGGCGAGCTCATCATGCAGGAACGCGGCATGGTGCTGGTCACCGGCGCCACCGGCACTGGTAAGTCCACCACCCTGGCCGCCATGATCAATTACCGCAACGAGCGCATGGGCGGTCACATCGTGACCATCGAGGACCCCGTCGAGTACATCCACCCGCACAAGAAGTCCCTGATCAGCCAGCGCGAGGTCGGCATCGACACGAAGAACTGGCACATTGCCCTGAAGAACAGCCTGCGCCAGGCGCCCAAGGTCATCTACATCGGCGAAATTCGCGACACCGATACCATGAGCTTCGCGCTCCACGCCTCCGAGACCGGCCACTTGGTTCTCGGCACCTTGCACAGCAACAACGCCAACCAGACGCTGGAGCGCATCGCGAACTTCTTCCCGCACGAGTTCCTCGACCAGCTCTTCCTGCAGCTCTCGCTGAACCTGCGCGCCATCATCAGCCAACGCCTGCTCAAGCGCACCAGCGGCGGACGCGTCGCGGCGCTGGAAATCATGATGAACACCCCCATGATGGCCGAACTGATCAACAAGGGGGACGTGAAGTCCATCAAGGGCGTCATGACCGCCTCGGCCGCCGCCGGCTGTCAGACCTTCGACATGCACATCCACCAATTGTGGGCGCAGGGGCTCATCACGGAAGAGGAGGCCTTCCGCCACGCGGACAGCTCCAACAACCTCCGCCTGCGCATGCGCGGGGTGGCCGTCGCCAGTTAAGTCCGTCAGGCAAAAGGCCCCCAGGAAACTCCACCTTGCCACCGACGTGGCTGCTGCACGAGATCTTCCCCCACGGTTCATCGCCAAGGCCGGAGGGGGAACGTCCCACATGCGGTCCGCCTTTACGCTCATCGAGCTGCTCATCGTTGTTGCCATCATCGCGATCCTGGCCGCCATTGCCGTCCCCAACTTCATGGAGGCCCAGGTGCGCGCGAAGGTATCGCGTGTGAAGAACGACTTCCGCACGATCGTCACCGCCTGCGAATCCTACGCCGTGGACTTCAACAAATACCCGGGCTACATGGTGTCTGGTTACATGATCACGAACCTGGTCACGCCGGGCTCGTCGATCACTTCACCCGTAGCGTATCTGTCCAGCGTCCCGCTGAAGGATGAGTTTCGCGTGGAGCGCCCCGACCAGAATAATCCGGAAGGGTACTATCAATACTTCTGGTACAACGACGATGCCTACACATCGACGGCGCGGCGCGTGGTGTACCGCTGGCAATCGCTGCCGCAGATTGGCTACCCGCCGCGCAATGCGTTTTCATTGGTCAGTTGGGGCCCCGGCCGCAGCCAGAGCCAGGGCGAGCACCTGGAATACGCCCCCGATTTCCGTGGCTACATTCAATCCGGCAACTCCATCGGCGCCACCGGCCCGGAACTCTACGATGCCACCAACGGCACCATCAGCAACGGCGACATTGTGCGCTTTGGCGGCGGCACGCAGAGCATCTACGGCTCGACGCCCTGACCGGCGTTGACGGCCATCAGCTTTCCGTCCTGCATTGCAAGTCTACACAAACCCGGCCGTGGCTCGTGTGGAAAAAACACACGCCAGCCATGGCGGATGCATTCCTCCGCCAACCACACGCGCGTTGCGGCAACGGTCTTCGCGTCCAGGTCATATCCCATGTGGTAATGCGGTTTGATGTGCATGGATGTCGGGAAGATGTCGCCGGCGAAGAGCACGGCATCGGTTCCTTCACCAAAGAGCAATGATACATGATGCGGCGTGTGCCCGGGCGTTGGCATGACGCGCACGCCGGGGAGCGCTTCGCCCTCTTCGGGGAGGAAATCGACAAGACCCGCGTCGCGAATCGGAATGAGATCCTCCGGCGTGAAGCTGTGTCGCGTGATCTCGTCGGGGTTGATGCCTTCCTCCCACTCGCCGCGCGGCACCATGTAGCGCGCGTTGGGAAAGGTGGGCACTGCCCTCCCCGATTCATCGAAGCGCGTGTTGCCGCCCGCGTGATCCAGATGCAGGTGGCTGAACAACACATGCGTGACGTCGGCGGGCTGCACACCGTGTTGCGCCAGCATCCCCACCAGTCCCGGCTCCTGCTTCAGGACGTAGAGCTGCTTGTCCTTCTCGCTCCACTTGGTGCCCATCCCCGTCTCCACGACGATGGTGCGGGTGCCATCGCGCACGAGCAGGCTGTTGAGGCCCAACTCGATGCGGTTCAGATCATCGGGTGTGATCAGCCGTTGCCAGATGACCTTGGGCACGATGCCGAACATGGCACCTCCGTCCAGGCGAAAGGTGCCATCGGTCAGCAGATCAATTCGCCAACGCCCGGCCTGGATGCTCATGCGCCATTGCCGACCGGAGTGTAAAGAAGCGGGAAGAATTGCCCGCCCAGCGGCTGGCCCTTTGGCACTGGCGGCACGCCATCCAGCAGCGGGTCGTTGGAGTCGGACCTCACGCCGTCGCGCACGGTGTTCAGCACGATCGCCCGCCGCGAGCGCGTTGACCGATTCTCGTACGAACCGTGCACGAGCAAGGGATGGTGGAACGCCGCATAGCCCAGCGGCAACTCGACGGTGACCTGCTGGCGGAATTCCGCCTTCTGCTCGTCGGAAAGAACCGTCTCGATCGCGTGCATGTCGCCGGCCAATCCGGTGACGGGAAGCAGCGGCCACCGGTGGCTCTTGGGCACATAGACCATGCAGCCGTTCTCCGTCGTGGCCTCATCCAGGCCAATCCAGCACGTCAGGTGCTGCATCGGCTGCGTGCGCGTCCAGTAGGAGTAATCCTGGTGCCAGGCCACCACACCGCCGTGGCCGGCGGGCTTGCAGAACAACTGGTCGTGCCAGAAACGCACCGGCCCGCCGAGGAGCTGAGACGCCGGCACCGTGAAGCGCGGATTCCACAGGATGTCGTGCAGCGCCCGCCCCACCCGCCACGCCCCCAGCGCATGGAACAGCGTCGTGTTCGGGTTGGCGGATTCGTTGGAGTGAAACTCATAGAACAACGCCCGCTCCTCCGGCGTCGGCTCGACCAGCTTGGCCAACTCCTCGCGCAGCACCTCCACCTCGTTCGGCTCCAACACCTTCACGCCCTTCACATACCCGTTCTCGTGAAAGAACGCCACCTGCTCCTCAGTCAGACGGTACTTCTCCTCGTCCTCCTTCGTGGCGACTCGGGGGAAGAGGTCGGTGAGGGGGCTGTGTTCCAGGGACAGATCGGCAACCATGGATGGGGCGGCTCCTTGAGGGGGAATGATTGCCCCCAAGGTGCCAAGGCCGGGGCGGGTTGCAAGGCGAAGTGGGGGGTGGCGGATCGCTTCATCAGCCCATTCCCAGCAAAGAGAGGATTGAGCAAGTAGGGCAGGCGTCTCGCCTGCCAAGTCCAACCAGGGCCCCCAGCCATCACCATCTCGCTGTGGTGTTTGATTGCTCGCCAGGGTACCAAGGGCGGGGAGGTCGCAGGGAGAAGCGGTGGCTCACGGCTGGGCGGCAGCGGGCAGCTCAATCTCAAGGTGATGCCGCTGGTTGGGTTCGAGAGTGATCTCGCGTTCGGCGAGGGGCGCGTCGGGTGGACCAAAGATCACTCACCATCCACTCTTTCCTCCTCAAGTCTTACTACCACCACCTCGCCAACACGAATGTCTTCATCCTCCAGGGTGATCGTCGTTTCCTTGAACCTCTTCGAAGTGAAGATGCTTGAATCGGGCGTGACGCGAACCCGAAGAGCACCATTGGGAGCATCCTCGATGCGTGCGAACCCAAATCGATCAGTCGGCCTGGGATATGCCCACACAGATACCTCCGAGCGTGCCGTCTCGGAACTCACGGCGCGAGCGTCAACAGTTGCGCCTGCAATTGGCTCCCCGTCCGGTCCTTCCACCATTACCTCCAAGACGCGCCCTCTAGGAATCAATGTCACTACTCTGGCCTCTCTAGGCGGCTTGGAAAAGTCGGCACGCAAATTGACACCAACATAGTCCCTGTGCCAAATTCGATGAGCGAGCGGCTCCATCCCGTCGTGAAGAAGAATCGGAAGTCGAGCCTCGCCCGCTTCATCGGTGATCCCACCCGTGAGCCCCATACTTCCAAGCGGCGCGCTTCTTTCCAAAGAACGAACCGTATTGGTTTCAATCGTGACTCTGTGAATTGGTTTCCCAGTATTCCGATCAACCACCCTCAACCACTCCTCCGCGTGCCGAAGCACGACCTCATCAACCAACTGTTCGGATTCTGACTGTATGAAATAAGGCCCGAGATTGACGATCACAGGGGGAGCAAATGATTGCAGCCAGTATTCCCCGTCTTCCAACCCCCACGACAGCATTCCACTCCCTTTGATGGACTGTACTTCGATTCCGGCGGGAGGAGCCGCGCTGCCGCGCCGTTGTGGAAAGAAGGGAAGCTCACGTGGAATCAAGTCGCTCTCCCCCTCGACACGGACGATCCAGTCGCGTCTCGTCCTCTTGCCGATGGCGAAGTCCAAGCGGCAGGATTGTGCGTTCGCGGGGACGATGAGCCATTTCCGCTCCACCGGAAACTCGCCTTGATGAAGGGTTGCCAGATAGCGCCCAGGATAGATCTGGATTGTTTTGGCATAGCCATCAATCTGGTAGATCATGGGCGACGCTCCTTCGACATGCGCGGTGACATGAAGGTCGAACGTTTTCGACGGGTAGTCCGAAGGAACGGTGATCTCGACACGGCACTCCACGGGAGCGGGAGGATACGTGACTTGCAGGTACTCTCCAGGCAGAAGAGAGACCTTGAGAGGAGGGATGTTCAACACGCCATTCTTGTCGTAAGCTGATATCTCGCATAGCTTGCCGGATGCGATTCCTGCCAGTATTGCAACTCCGCCCTTCAAGGGAGCACTCAGCGTCAGTATCCCAGTTGCGTAGAGCCTTCCTGGAGCAAGCAGATCTTTGCTAAGGTGATATTGTCCATTCTCTTTCTCCGCCGCGACAATCGGTATACCGAAGGAAAAGCGCTCGGAAGTCGAGGGATCTGATATTCGGACGTTATACCCGGCAATTAATCCGAAACGCGAAACGGAGGAGGGGGTAATCTCCATTGCAGTGGGCAACTCGGTAATCAACGACGAAGACTCCGGCGGTTTGAGCGTTTCTCCAGACAGTATCTCCAAATGGGGGGCCCAGAAGTACTCGCCCTCGGGGCCCACGCCTTGAGCTGTGTAGATTCCGGGAAGTAAGGGAAGAACATTGTCGTGGACGCGGGAAACCCCGTATAGGGTCGACGACTGATTCAGCACATGAGATATATAGCCGCTCGTCATTCCCCTTATCGCATGCGGGCTATCCTGATGAGTCTCGGGGTAGTAAATTAAAGTAGAATTAGCGCCAGCCAGATCCAGGAACCCTAGGCGGATGCATTGGATACGCACCAAAGTATAACTGGAGCCCGAGTAATCCGATTTCGATTCGAGAGGCCAGAGTTTGGGCTTGATGTACGCGACCATAAGCGGAGACCAATACGGGCTTTCGAGTGGGAGATACTTGGCGATGATATCATGGTCCTCGAAATCGAGCGGTACCAAGTAGCTCTCTTTGTCAACTACTTGGGAACTTTCAAAGATAGTGTTTTCAAAGACGACCGGGGGAACGTAATACTGCCCATCGGCAAAGAAAAGAAAGATCTGTTTCGATGCCGTTCTAAGGCTCCCTGTGAACTCCATGATGAGTCCGCCGTCGTTCACACAAGTACGAAAGGTATCACACCCGAGTTGAACCATGTTGTCGTCGAAGAGAACGGCTTCGGGCCGCAAGATGAGGGGCCTCCCACGAGGATAGTCCACAAACTCGAGCCTGATCCCTCCTTTAGTCCGCCACTCTACAGGTGATGCGAGTGGGTGATTGGAAGCGAGATCCATCGGGTTGGATAGTGCTGCTTCCCTCTCAGTGTCGTCGCCAATATCCAGCCCGGCAGTGGAGTTCCCGAGTTGCTCAGCAGCGGGCGACCCACCAAAATCGGATGTCACGACAGTATCGGCAGAATGGTCATTGTAATCTTCAGAACCTGTCGTTCTCGTGCCCGCCAAGCCAAGAAAAAGCGCCAAGGTGGTCGCCAGCAAGGCGAGACAAATGACCGCGCTGGTGATTATGACGTGATGTTGGCGCATGACTGGAGACATGGTCTTCTCTCCGCTGTACATTCTCAAGGGGGGACGTTCGCGCCGACACCTGCAGGAGTACACGTATTAGCACCGGCTGGATTGCAGGTGTTTGATCCCAAGCATGTGTTCGCTCCGGCCACTCCATTGCACGCATTGCCAACGGGCGGCCCAACTCCGTTACACACATTGGTACCAGTGCACTTGTTCGCAGCCGCGACCCCAACGCAGTAGTTGCCCTGGGTCGCATTGCACTGATTTCCACCAGCCGCCGGTGTGCCAGAGCATTCGTTCGAAGCGCTTATTGTGGCCGGTGTTCCGGGAGGAGCAGTGCCGCAACTATTGGCAGTTGGTGTATAGTCGCCACCGCAGGCGTTTTGAGTGCAGTTGTTGCCAGCAGGCACATTGCAGCCATTGCGCCACCCCGTAGCGGGATTACAACCCCAGGTCCACTCCTCCGTACAAGTATTCGTCTCCGGTGGATCGCACCCCGTCTGGGGCTGGTCCGGCTCCAACCCGCAAAGCTCGCCTCCCGGCCCGTCACAAATTGGATACGCCCCAAACCCCCTCCCCGGCATCACCGCAAAGCTCCCCGGTGCGGCTAGGGCCACGAACGTCAACTTCAGGAACAAGCGTTTGGACGGGTCGATGGGTTTGCGCC
>CAZVAQ010000025.1:0-33355 GCA_964625145.1 uncultured Candidatus Sumerlaeota bacterium | reverse complement strand
GTGGGTCCATGTGTACCGAATTATGCCCTTGTCCCGTCTGCTTTGCCGCCGTTGCGTTGGGGGCGACCATTTCCTCCATGCGGAGATCCAATGAACGTTCTTGTCACCGGCGGCGCTGGCTACATTGGGAGCGCCACTGTAGAGGCCCTGCGTGCCCGCGGCGACCGCGTCACGGTCATCGACAACCTGTCCACCGGGCATCGCGCCGCGTTGTTTGACGACGTGCAGTTCTGTCATGTCGACCTGCTGGAGACGGCGTCGATCATCGATATCCTGCGCGATGTGCAGCCGGATGCGATCATCCACTTCGCGGCGTTCAGCCTGGTGGGCGAATCCGTGGCGAACCCCGAGAAGTACATGTGGAACAACGTGAACGGGACGGTGTCGTTGCTGTCGGCGATGCGTGCGGCGGGAACACCGGCGATCGTGTTTTCGTCAACGGCGGCGACCTATGGCGAGCCGCAGGGTATCCCCATCCAGGAGACGCAGCCGACCAATCCGTGCAATCCGTATGGCCTGACCAAACGGTTCATGGAGCAGGCGATGGAGGCCTACGAGCCGGCGTATGGGATCAAGTCCGTGCGATTGCGCTACTTCAATGCGTGCGGCGCGACGGAGCAGCGCGGCGAGGACCATCGCCCGGAGTCGCATCTGATTCCGCTGGTGCTGCAGGTGGCGCTCGGGCAGCGCGAATCGGTTGGTATTTATGGCACGGATTACAACACGCCGGACGGCACGTGCGTTCGCGACTACATTCACATCCAGGACCTGGCGACCGCGCACCTGGCCGCGGTGGATCATTTGGCGCGCGGGGGGGATTCGCTGACGTGCAATCTGGGGAATGGCGATGGGTACAGTGTCCGGCAGGTGATCGACGTCTGCCGCGAGGTGACCGGCCATGACATTCCTGCGGTGGAGGCCCCCCGGCGACCCGGCGATCCGGGGCAGTTGGTGGCTTCCGCGGAGCGTGCCCGGACCGTTCTCGGGTGGACACCGGCCAAGCCGTCGCTTAAGGATATCGTTGCCGATGCGTGGCGTTGGCACCTGGCGAATCCGAAGGGTTATCCCGAGTGATCGATCCGCACATTGACGACCTGGTACGGCGGTATCCCGCGCTACTTGTCTGCGCGCAGGACATCCGATCGGGCTATCACCTGCTGCTGGAGGCATTGGGCGAAGGGGGGAAGTTGTTGCTGTGTGGCAATGGCGGCAGTGCGGCGGACGCGGACCATTGGTCCGGCGAGTTGCTGAAGAGTTTCCGGGAGCCGCGGCCGTTGACGCCCTATTGGCAGAAGCGGCTGGGCGAGCCCCTGGGGATGAAGTTGCAGCAGGGGATCCCGGCTGTTCCGTTGCCGGCGCTGACGGCGCACAACACGGCCTTTGCCAATGACGAGTCCGCGGAGTTTGTGTACTCCCAGCTTGTGTGGGCGCTGGGTCGGGAAGGGGACGCGCTTGCGGCGATCTCCACGTCGGGGCAGTCGCGGAATGTGATCCACGCGGCGCGTGTTGCCAGGGAGAAGGATATCGCGGTGTTGGCACTGACGGGGGCCAACGGGGGGGAGCTTGCCGGGCTGGCGGACGTGGCGATTCGCGTTCCCGCGGATGTCACGCACGAGATCCAGGAGCTGCACCTGCCGGTTTACCACACGCTGTCGCTGATGCTGCAAGACGCGCTGTGTCCGCTGCACAAGGAAGCCCTGGAGGAGGAGTAGGCGCCGCCTACCAGGGCAAGTCGACGCGTTCGCCCGTGATGGTTAGCTTCAATTGTGCGACTGGAGCAGCGCCAAGGCGGCGGCTCAAGTCGTCCGGCTGGCTGCCACCGACGGAAAGGTGGACGTCGCCGGCTACGATGAAGCTGCGTCCGTCGTCGTCGATCATGGCCAGTTGGCGCGGGCTGATATGGAATTCGACGCGGCGCGATTCACCCGCGGCAAGATAGATGCGGCGGAAGCCGACCAGTTGCCGGACAGGGACGCGCACGGGTGCTTCCGTTCGCCACGCGTAGACCTGCACGACTTCGTCGCTGGCGTGTTCGCCGGTGTTCTCGACCATTGCCGAGAGAGTAGCACCATCGCCTGTCCTGATTTCCGGGTGCTGAAGCTGCGCGTTTGAGTAGGCGAACCGGGTGTAGGAGAGGCCAAAGCCAAAAGGGTAGACGGGTTCCTCGCGCAGGAAGCGATAGGTGCGACCCTCCATCGAATAGTCCTCGATGGGCGGAAACTGATCGAGGCCCTTGTAAACAGTGAGAGGCAATCGGCCGGCGGGGGAGAAGTCGCCGAAGAGCGCGCCTGCCAGGGCGGTGCCGCCTTCCTGCCCGGGATAGTATTGCTGGATGATGGCAGCCATGGATTCGCATTCCCAGCCAAGCGTGACGGCGCTGCCGCTCATGATGACGAGGATCACCGGCTTGCCGGTCTTGATCAATTGCGCGAGCATTGTCCGCTGAATTGACGGAAGCATCAACTCCGTGCGATCGCCGTCGGCGTCGCTGTGGGCGGCGTCCCACTCCTCGCCTTCCATGGCTGGCTTCAATCCACCGACGAAGACGACAACATCGGCGCGCTCGGCCGCGATCATCGCCTCGGGGAAGAACATCTTTGTGTCTTCGACATGGAGATTGTAATCGCGGGCCTGGTGCCAGCAGCCGATCTGATAATCGACGACGACGTCGATGGGCGCGCGCTCGCGGATGCCTTCCAGTGGCGTGACGCTGCGCGACGGAATGCCGTTGTAATTCCCGAGCAGCGAGGCGGGATGGTGCGCGTTGGGGCCGATGACGGCGATGCGGTTCACCCAATCGCCGAGCGGGAGCAGGCCACCATCATTCTTGAGAAGCACGAGTGAGCGGCGTGCGGCCTCCACGGACAGCGCGCGATGTTCCTCGCAGTCGACGACATCATACGGAATTTGCGCCCACTTCACCTTCTCCGGCGGATCGAACATGCCGAGGGCGAAGCGCGCCTCCATGCAGCGCTCGACGGCAAGGGTGATTTCGACCTCGCCGATCAGTCCCTTCTCGACGGCGCTGAGGAGATGGGCGTAGGCGCAGCCGCAGTTGAGCTCGCACCCGTTGCGAAGGGCGAGTGCGGCGGATTCCTCGAAACTGTTGGTGACCTTGTGGTTCTTGTGGATGTCCTCGATGGCTCCGCAGTCGGAGACGACGTAGCCATCAAAGCCCCATCGTTGGCGCAGGATGTCGATGAGCAGCATGCGGCTGGCGCAGCACGGCTCGCCATTGGTGCGATTGTAGGCGCCCATGACGGATCGCGCGCCGGCTTCGACAATGGCTTCGCGGAAATGGGGGAGATAGCTTTCCCATAGGTCGCGCTCACTCACGCGGGCGTCGAATTCGTGGCGCTTCCCTTCGGGGCCGCTATGCACGGCGAAATGCTTGGGAGTTGCGACGAGCTTCAAGTGCTCGGGATCATCGCCCTGAATGGCGCGGACGAATGTCGCGCCCATCTGGCCAGTCAGGTAGGGGCATTCGCCATAGGTTTCCTGGCCCCGCCCCCAGCGCGGATCGCGGAACAGGTTGATGTTTGGCGTCCAATAGGTGAGACCATAGTAGGCCGCGGCATTGCCGCGCGCGGAATTGGCGTGATACTTCGCGCGCGCTTCATCGGAGATCGCGGTGGCAACGCGGTGCAGCAGCTCGGTGTCAAAGGTCGCCGCCATTCCGATTGCGGTGGGGAAGACGGTGGCAATTCCCGCGCGACCGACGCCGTGCAGGCATTCGTTCCACCAGTTGTAGGCTGGGACGCCCAGTCGCTCGATGGCAGACGCGTTGTGAAGGAGTTGCGACGTCTTCTCCTTCAGCGTCATCTGCGAGACGAGTTCCCGCGCGCGTTCACGGTGTGTGGACATGATCCAGTTTCTCCCTCACGGCAGCTCGGATGGCATCCTGCATTTCCTGCACGCTTCGAGTGCCGTCGATGCGCACGACCTCCGGCCAATCGAGGGCATCGAATATGGCCTTGGTCTTCTGCAGCATCTCGCGGCGTTCAAACTCGTTGGGGCCGTCGGCCTCGCGGCCATGTATGCGCGACAAGGCGACATCCACAGGCAGATCGACGAGCACCACCAGATCGGGGCGGGGGGCAAATGCCTCGTTGGCTTGGCGGATGAACTCGGGGTCCATGCCGAGGGCGCCTTGATAGGCCATGGTCGAGATGTAGTAACGATCTAGAATCACGACGCGTCCTTCGCGCAGGCCGGGGAGGATGTTCTCTTCGACGTTTTGGCGGCGGTCTTCGCGGAAGAGTTCAAACTCGGTCTGTGCGTCGAGGCGGCCGGTCTTTGCCAACTCGCGGATGCGCATGCCGATGGGGCCGGTGGTGGGCTCCTTCAGGAGGAGCGTGGTCCTGCCCATGGCTTCAAGCCATTGGGCCAGTAGCTTTACCTGGGTCGATTTCCCGCCGCCGTCGATGCCTTCGACGGCAATGAGGAGCCCCTTTCGGTCGTCGTGTCCGCTGGCCAAGCGCGCACCTCCGCATCAGATGGGGTCTGAATGGCGCGTGGTGATGGTGGGGGCAACACAATCGCCTAGCCGTTTCGCGGGGTGGCGTAGTCGCGCAACCCCGGGCCAGGATACAGGAACCCGGTTGGGATTCATTGAACGGCGAGCGGGTGCCTGAATGGTGGAGCTTGTGAGCGGGCGATGCACTCATAAGTGCAAGCGAGACGCCTGAACCACATTCCACAATCGGTTTTATCCTTCAACCTTCATCCTTCACTCTTCTGACTTCACACTTCAAAAGACCAACCCCCGCTCGGCCCGAACACCGAACGGGGGCTCACCTTTCCCCGAGAGGAGCGGAGAAAGACTCGGTCTGCGTGCCAGCGTGGCCTCAGTCGAAGAGGCTACGCCGGCGGCGCAGGAAGGCGGGTTTGTCGTAGTCGTCGTCCTCAGCCTTTTCGGCGGCTGCGGGCGAGTATTGCGGGACCTGGGGCTTTTGCTCGACGACGGGCTTCTGGACCTTCACGGAGCTTTCCGTCGGGGCCATGGCGCGTGGGGCGGGGCGGACGCCGGGGCCGAGCTCGCCGTTCGCGCGCGGAGCAGGACGGGCCACGCGGATGGGGGCCGTGGCGGTTTCCGCCTCATGCCCGTGGCTGCCATTGCCGTTGGTCGTCTTGCCGTTGGCGCCGGCGTGGACTTCCTCGGTGAGTTCCTCGAGTTCCACGGAGAGTGGATTGCGGGAGGGAGCGGGTGCGGCCGGCTCCGGGCGGCGGCGTGTGGTGTCGCCGGTGGCTTGGACGGGTGTGTCTTCCAAGGCCTCGAAGAAGGAGGACGCAGGTTCGCGATCGGCGACGGGGGCCGCGGGCGGGGGAGCCACGGGGCGGGAAGGCGCGGCGATGACCGTGGAGCGGGTGCGGGCGACGGGGGTCGTCTCAAAGGCGCGCTCGAGCTCGCGCTTGCGGTGCAGTTCGTCGCTGAAGCCCGTGGCAATGAGAGTGACGCGCATGGCGTCGTTGAGACTTTCGTCGATGACCGCACCGAAGATGATCTCGGCGTCGGGATCGGCAGCCTGGGCGCACAGGTCGGTGGCTTCGCTGACTTCGGCGAGGGTCATGTCTGGTCCGCCGGTGATGCAGATGAGCAGGCCGGTGGCGCCGTCGATGACGACCTTGTCGAGGAGCGGGCTATTGGTAGCCTTGCGGACGGCTTCTGCGGCGCGGGATTCGCCCTTGCCTTGGCCGACGCCCATCACGGCACCGCCCTTGCCGCCCATGATGGTGCGGATGTCATTGAAGTCCACGTTGATGAGGCCGGGGGTGCCAACCAGATCGCTGATGGAGGTGACGGCCTGGCTGAGGACCTTGTCAGCGGTGGCGAAGGCTTCCTTCATGGCGACCTTTGCGCCGACGACTTCGAGGAGGCGCTCGTTGTTCACCACGATCATGGTGTCCGACGCGTCGCGGAGGCGCTCAAGTCCGCCGAGTGCTGATTTCATTCTTCTTGGGCCCTCGAACTTAAAGGGCTTTGTGACAACGGAGACGGTGAGAATTCCCATCTCGCGGGCGATCTTGGCCACGACCGGGGCAGCTCCCGTGCCCGTGCCGCCGCCCAGACCGGAGGTCACAAAAACAATGTCGGCGCCTGCCAGCGTCTCGGCCATCAGGTCCGCGGCGTCCAGCATGCACTGTTCGCCCAGACGCGGGTCGGCTCCGCACCCACGGCCAGAGGTCAGCTCGGAGCCGATCTGGATGCGGTTGGGGCACTTGCTGCGCTTGAGGGCTTGAAGGTCTGAGTTGATGACGTAAAATTCGACGTTTTGAAGGCCAAGGTCGAACATGGAGTCGACCGCGTTGCAACCACCACCGCCAACACCAACGACCTTGATCTTGGCGAAGCCTGCGGGCTCGTCTTCGAGCACGAATTCTGGCATGGGACTGTCCTCTCGGGAACGGGGAATGGGGTGTTCGGGCTACAGAACGAACGGGAACAGGAACGGGAAGAAGCGGATCCCCACCTCGGTCAAGCTGTTCGGGTTTCGAGTGTGATTACTTCCTCCTTGTCGATTGGGAGCTGTCTCGGTGCTCTCGTGTGAACTGCAGCATTGGCGGGACCGGTCGCCCGGCAGCCCGAACACTGTCAAGATATTCCGTGAGAAAAGTTGGGAAGAAAGTTTGAGGACGCTGGCGCTCCCTTCTTGATCCGCTCGCCCTCGGGGGCTTCAAATCCCGCGACTCGAGGAGGACGATACCGTGAGTACCCTGCTTGCCATCCGAGGTCCGTTGACTGGAATGCGCCTGGAGCTTGGCCCGCTGACGACTCTGGGGCGGGCGGAGACCGTGGACCTTGTCCTGCCGGACACTGTCGTATCCCGCGAGCACGCGCGAATCGAGCAACATGGGTTGGGATGGCTGATCCGCGACCTGGGCAGCCGGCACGGGACATTCCTGAATGGCGAGCGGCTGGGGCGCGACGCGCGGCCACTGTTGCGGAACGATCATTTGCAGATCGGACAGTCCCTTTTTCTTTTTGATTCTGACTTTGACATTCAGAATGCGGATTTCACGGACTCTTCCGTTTATTTCGCGGCGCCGAATGATGACACGGTGGAGGTCGCGCCGGTGGCGGTGCTGGATTCCTCCACGGTGCCTGCGGACGAGCGGGACGAGAAGCAGCTCGACTTTGTCGTGCAGCTCAGCGAGCTGTTCACGTCGACGCGGGTGCCGTTCGCCGATGCGCTGCGCTCGACATGCACGCGCATCGCGTCGATGTTCTCGGCGGATTCGACTTTGCTGCTGCTTTGGGACAGCGCGGCGCGGAAGCTGCGCCCGTCGGTGGCGTTGAGCGCGGCGGGGGAGAAGTTCCTGGCTGACTCAACGATCATCGCGCGGGCGGCGCATGATCGCAAGTCCGTGCTGGTGTGCGATCGGCCGCGGCTGGCTGCCATTCCCGATCCGGAAGCGCCGCCGCCGCCGTTGGTGCGGTCGGTCATCTGTGCGCCGATCGTTAGTGATGATGTCCTGATGGGGATGCTGTATCTGCAGCGGGACGAGCTGGATGCGTATTCGCTGATCGACCTGCGCAATGCGCAGGCGGTGGCGAGGTTGATGGCGGTCTTCATCGAGCTGCGGCAGCAAACGGAGGCGCTGGCGCTGCGCGTGCGCTTCGCGGCTTCGAGCGGCGATGGTGGGGGCTTGGTGACAGGGCGCAGCAAGGTGATGAGCAACCTGATGGACTTGCTGGCGCGCGTGGCGCCGACGCCGGCAACGGTCCTGATCACCGGTGAGACGGGTACCGGCAAGGAGATGATCGCGCGGGAGGTGCATCGCCAGTCTCCGGCGGGCAAGGCGGGAGCCCCGTTTGTCAGCGTCAATTGCTCGGCGCTGCCGGAGACGCTGTTCGAGTCATTGGTCTTCGGGCATGAAAAGGGGGCGTTTACGGGCGCTGTCCGCCTGCAGCAGGGGCTGATCGAGCAAGCCAATGGCGGGACCCTATTCCTGGACGAAATCGGCGAGTTGTCACTGGCGATGCAGCCGAAGTTGCTGCGGTTCCTGCAGGAGCGCGTGTTCACGCGTGTCGGGGGGATGCATCTGATTCGCGCAAACGTGCGGCTGATCTGCGCGACGAATCGCGACCTGGAGGTGGAGGTCCGCGCCGGGCGGTTCCGCGAGGACCTGTACCATCGCATCTCGGTGTTGCCGCTGCACCTGCCGCCGCTGCGCGAGCGCCGGGAGGACATTGCGCCGCTGGCGGAGCACCTGGTTCACCTCCATGCGCGGGCGCTCTCGCGCCCGGTGATGGGGATCACCGAGGAGGGGATCCGGCTGCTGGAAAAGCAGCTCTGGCCGGGGAACATCCGGGAGCTGTCGAACTGCATCGAGCGGGCGGTGTTGCTGTGCGATGGGAAGGCGCTGCTTCCGCGGCATTTCACCTTCCTGGGGCAACCAGGCATTCCGCAGACGCCGGTGGATGAGAATGCCACGCCGACGGCGCGGTCGCTGGCTGATGTGGAGAAGTCCCACATCGCCCGAATCCTGGATATGTTCGACGGGAACCAGATCCGCGCCGCCGACGTCCTTGGGATTCACCGCAACACGCTTCGGAAGAAAATTCAGGAATATGGCTTGAGAGTTGGGGGGTAGCGTGCGGTGCTCTTCCCCTTGCGGAGGGCTCGCCCGACCCGGGTGGGGATTCCCCTTGTCCGCTTCTTGGTATTGCGGGAATTCCCGAATCCAAGACTCGTAGTCGCACCGTTTGATCGGGACTGATTCCAGGAGAGCTTCCATCCCATGAATATCCGGCTTCCCTACGGTTCGGAAAGCCTGGCGATCAATGTGCCCGATAATTGGATCAACGGGCGGTGCTATCGTCCCTTCCTCCTTGAAATGGCGGAGAACCCGCGGGCCGAGGTGGTCTCGGCGGTTTCCGATCCCGTGGGCCTGGACGGATCCTTTGGGGATGCCGTTCTGGGGCGGCGGGAAGCCTGCGTGGTTGTGGATGTCTCCCGGCCGGGGATCCTGTCGGGTACGCTGGCTGCGTTTTTGGCAGAGCTGGAGGCCGCGTCCGGGATAGCGGCCGATGGGATCCAGATCCTGGTGGCCAATTCCACCTGGCAGCCAATCACGCCCGACATCCTGCGAGAGCGGTTGGACGACTATGTCCTCGATCGCTACGCCGTCCGGCTTCACAATCCGTTCAACGCGGCCGACTGTGCGAAGGTCGGCACGATCGCGGGCGACATCGCCCTGAATGTAAACCGGGCCTATCTGGATGCGGACCTGAAGGTCGTGTTCGGGGCCGTCCAGCCCGATCTGCTGCTGGGTTTTGCTGGGGGGCGGTCGCTGATCCTGCCGGGGATTTGCCACGAGAGCACAATCCGAGCACTGCTTTCGTTTGATCGCGTGTCGCATCCAGCCATTCGCTTTGGGAACCTGCGCGACAATCCGATACACATGGCGGGGATGGAGGCGATGAACTGGGTTGGTTGCGACATTGCGGCGTGTGTCCTGCCGTCCGCGGCGGGGCATGCATCCCGACTGGTGGTTGGAGAAGCGGGCCAGGCATTCATGGCGGCCGTGGGTATCCTGCGCGAGAAGCAAACCGTGCGCGTGAAGGAGCCCATGGACATCGTCGTCACCAGCGGTGGCGGCGATCCGTACGACTCGAGTCTCTACAAGGTTTTCGATACGCTGTCGGCCGTTGCGCCGGTGTTGAAGCCGGGTGGCACCATCGTCATCTCCGCAGAGTGCGGGGAGGAGTTTGGACCTTATCCGTTGCGGGAGATCATCCTGTCAGCGGGCGGGCCGCGCGGATTTGAGGAGCGCTATCGCAGCGGGCGGCACCTGATTCCCGGCCAGTGGGTCGCGCAGCGCTTCTTCGATCTGCTGAAGCGCCACGAGGTCATCATCTACTCGAAGGGTCTGTCGGAAGATGACCTTTGGGCGACGGGGATGACGCCGACGAACGACATTCAGGATGCGATCGAGGTCGCGATGCAGGGGCATGGACAGCGCTGCAAGATTTGCGCGCTGCCGGATGGTCCGTTCAGCTTGGCCGTGGTGGGCAACGGCGACGGGTGAAGTGACCAGTTATCAAAGCATCAGGTGACAAAAAGAGTGGGCAGACCCATCCAGCGGTGTCTGCCCACGAATACATGTTCGGGATTAGCATCAAGCAACTTGCAAGTGGCAGCGGGAGGGAAGATCAGGCCCGCTGCACGCGCGCGTTGCGACGTTCGCCGGCGACGACCCAGCCACTGGGAAGATAGCGCTCACCGAACTTGGAGGAGCTGTTGAAGTCGGCGTTCGCGAAGATGGGGGAATCGGAACCCGGAGCCTTGATGTCCAGGAGGGCTGCCTTCAGTTGGCTGAATTCTACGCCGCGGGGGTAGTCGTTGAGCAACTTGGCGACTTGTTCACGCTTGGTCTCGATGGAAACGCGCGCCTTGCGGGGTTTGCCGGAGGAGCGACGGGCACCGGGGCGGCGGCCAGAGGAGCGGCGAGGGGACATGCCGGCCTCGATGCGGAGTTGATCCATTTCCTCCTCGACGCGATCCAATTCCTTTTGGGCCTCGCGAACTCTTTCGCGTGCCGCGTTGACCTCTTTTTCCTTCTCCTCAATTGCCCCATGCAACAGATGGCGCACTTGAGACTCGTATTCGGACTCCATCTTTCTCTTTTGTTCTTGCAGACGGGCGAGCTCTTCCAGATGAGAACTGATCTTTGCCATTTTCTCCCTTTCTGTGGAATAGAGGATGTCGAGGGGGGAGCGCGCAGATGCACGTTTTTCTGACGACAGTGTGTGGGTACTTACATTGTGGCGCAGTGTCGAGCCCAAAACTCACTATCCCCGCAACTTAATGAAGCCCCCCCGGAGTACTAAAGCAAATCTTCCGAGGGGGGTTTAGTTGTTGGGGGTGTAGGACGTTAAACAATCCCATGTCCAAGCGTCAGCTTGTGACTACCATGATTATTTTACTGGCATGTTCCCCAGCACTGCCTTGACAGGCAAGGGACCGACCAGCGGGCGCACCCATTCGATGAATTCGGGAGTGACATCATTTCCACTGGAGGCGATGTACTTGTCCTCCATCGGGCGGTACTGCTTGACGCCCTTTGGGAAGTTGACACCGGAAACGTCCTCCAAAGGAGCCCGGAACGGTTCGCAATGATACTTTCCGAAGCGCGATTCCAGACGGCGGAAGCAAATTGAACCGCTCTGCTCGCCGGAGATGGCGGAGATGACCGCGGCGCGTCCTGCCTCGCGGCCTTCGGCGGCGTCTGAAGCACTCACAACACCGGACATGGAGCGCTGGGCATAGCCCAAGGTGTCGGCGCGGACGCGGGCCTTCTTTCCGTACTTCTTGAACAGGTGGATCTTGACGGCGGCGGAGAGGAAGTCCGCCAAGGCGCCGGAACCGGACAATTGGGTATGTCCGAAAGCGTCCTTCTTGGCGCCGCCGGAGAGGTCCTCGATTTTGCCCTGGGCCTCGAAACCATCGATAATGGCCTCCATGCCCATTTCCTTCAACTCGGCCCGTACCTTGTCGGATTCGAGGAAGAGATAGCCGTCCGAATCGGCGACGCCTTCGCTTAATGCAACAAGTACCCGCTTGTTCTTTTGATAGGAGGCGTCAATATCTTCGAGGATTCCCTTGAGGCTATAGGCCCTCTCGGGAAGGTAAATCAGATGGGGCCCATCACCGGGGCAAACCCGGGCCAGGGCGGATGCGGCAGTCAACCAACCCGCGTTGCGGCCCATGCAAATGTCGATCTTGATGCCGGGAAGCGAGCGATTGTCGGTGTCATTGCCCATAAAGCACTGGGCAACGTACTTTGCGGCGGAGCCATAACCGGGGCAATGATCGGTGACCAGGAGGTCGTTGTCGATGGTCTTGGGTACATGGAAAACGACGAGATCATAATTGGCTTCCTGGGCAATTTTGTTGATGATGCCTGCGGAAAGAGCGCTGTCGTTTCCGCCAATATAGAAGAAATAGCGGACGTTGTGCTTGGTGAAAATGTCGAAGATCCTGCGGCAATCCTCTTCCTTGGGCTTGAAGCGGCAGGATCCCAAGGCTGCGCTGGGGGTTTGGGCGACAGCTTCCAGATTGTGATCGGGTTCGGCGCCCAGATCGACGAAGTCCTCGCGGAGGACCCCCTCGACGCCATTGCGGGCCCCGAAGATGCGCTCGATGAGGCCGTGCTTGCGGGCCTCCTGGACGACGCCCACGAGGGACTGGTTGATTACCGCCGTTGGGCCTCCCGATTGTCCTACTACAAGGTTGCCTTTGACCGCCATTGTTGATTCCTCCGTGTCAGGTTCTCCATCCGGGGGTATGTTGCCGGGACGGCGGCGGGGGGCAAGGGGCGATGGGGGGAGGAAGATATCAGGGACAGGAGAGACAGCAGGGAGAGTGACAGGATGGATGTCAGGATTGGTGGAGGCGGCGGGCGTGGCGGGCGGACCAATTGGAGGTTGGGGGTGATCCTGCCTTGCCTTTCAGTGAGGTGGGCCGTTGCAGTTGGGGGTGTTGGCGAATACTTTGATTTGGTGTTTCCTGCTCATGGAATTTCATCCCCGGTTGATTGAGGACCTGAACCCGCAGCAGGCTGAGGCCGTGACTCATCACGGCTCGCCGCTGTTGATTGTGGCGGGGGCGGGGAGTGGGAAGACGCGGGTGATCACGTATCGCATTGCGTGGCTGGCGCGGGAGATTGGCATTCCGCTATGGCAGATTCTGGCGGTGACGTTCACCAACAAGGCTGCGCGCGAGATGCGCGAACGCGTTTGCCGGCTGCTGGGTGTCGCGGATGATCCAACGTTGTCCATCGGCACGTTTCATTCGCGCTGTGCGGCGATGCTGCGGCGCGATTCGGAGGCGGCGGGATTGGATCGCAACTTCGTGATCCTGGACGATCGCGACCAGGTTGCCGCCATCAAGAAGGCGATGGAAGCGGCGGATGTGGACTTGCGCACCGTCAAGCCAGGGCAGGCGCAGCACTTCATCAACCTGGCCAAGATGCGTTTGTTGACGCCGGAGGACTGCAAGAGGGAGTTCACGTCGGAGGACATTCCCTACTCGGACATCTATGCAGCCTACGAGGAGATCCTCGAACGGAACCGCAGCCTTGACTTCGAGGATTTGATCTGCCGCACGGTGCGCTTGCTGCGCGACAAGCCGGAGGCCCGCGAGCGATGGAACAGCCGCTATCGCTATTTGCTGGTCGATGAGTTTCAGGACACGAACCTCAGCCAGTTCGAGCTGGTGAAGCTGCTGGCCGGGCCCGACCGGCAAGTTTGCGTCGTCGGCGATGAGGACCAGTCGATCTATTCGTGGCGCGGGGCGGATGTGCAGAACCTGCTGCAATTCCAGGACACGTTTGAAGGGACGCACCTTGTCCGGCTGGAGCAGAATTACCGGTCCGTGGGCAATGTCCTGAAGGCCGCGCACTCGGTGATCGCGCACAACACGATGCGGATCGGCAAGAAGCTGTGGACGGAGAAGGAGCAGGGGGATCAGCTGCGCGCGATTTGTGGCCGTGACGAGGGGGATGAGGCGGACCAGGTCGCCGCGCACATTCACGGGCTGCTGCATACGGAAAACGTGCCGCTGGAGGAGATTGCAATCTTCTATCGCAGCCACTCGCTGGCGCGGGCGCTGGAGGATGGGATGCGCCGCGCGCGCATTCCTTATCGCATCGTCGGTGCGGTGCGGTTCTACGATCGGGCGGAGATCAAGGACATCCTGGCGTTGCTTCGGCTTGCGATCAATCCGCGCAATGATCTGGCCTTCAGCCGCGTCGTGAATGTGCCATCGCGTGGGATTGGCGACAAGACGCAGGGTGATCTGGCGCGCGAGGCAATCCGGCGAAACGAGAGTCTCTACGATACAGCCTGTGCGCTGCAGCAGGGCGATCAGTTCAAGGGGAAGGCGCGCAAGGGGATGGAGGCGTTCCTGGCGGGCATCGCGCGATGGGCGGAACTGGCACGGACCGCACCGGCTTCGAAGGTGCTCGAGGCCGTGCTGCAAGACACGGAGTACAAGACCGCCGGCGTGGGCGATGCGGACAGCATCGAGGGACGCGCACGCATCGACAACATCGAGGAGTTTGAAGCGGTGGTGGCGGAGTACGAGGCGACGAACACCGATCATTCGCTGACGGGATTCCTGGAGGAGATGTCGCTGGATGCGCAACGGGAGGAGAAGGACGATTCGCCTCGCGTCAGCCTGATGACGGTTCACAACGCAAAGGGGCTGGAGTTCGACGCGGTTTTCATCGTCGGGTTGGAGCAGGGTGTCTTTCCGAACAGCCGCACGTTCACGTCGCCACCGGAATTTGAGGAGGAGCGGCGGTTGTTCTATGTCGCCCTGACGCGTGCACGCCGCCGGCTGTATCTGTGCAGGGCCATGCGCCGCATGCGGTCGGGACTTTTCGAGGACACGGAGCCTTCCTCGTTCCTGTATGAGTTGGACGAGGATGTCATGTCGGAAAATGATCGCCGGCGTTTGGGGATCAGTTCCGCGGCGCTGCCGACCAATTCGTCATGGTCGAGGGACAGCGACAACGCCTACGCGCGGCGGGATGCCGCGCCCGGTATGCGGCCCACGCGCGCGTTTGGCCAATATGCTTCGCGTACGTTTGCCAACACGGGTCGATCCAAGTTTGATGTGGGCGATCGGGTGGAGCATCGCGTGCTGGGGACGGGAACCGTGACCGAGCGCGGCGGCGCCATCGGGCGCGAGCGCATCCATGTGGAATTCGACGATGGCCGGAGCCAGGAGTTTGTGGTCGCCTATGCACCCCTGCAAAAGATAGCCCCATGAGCAACGACCCGGACGTGCGCGTGTGTGAGAACTGCGGCCGCTGGGTCGATGAGAGGGAGACGCTCTATCATGTGCGCATGGAGGTCTTTGCGGAGCCGGAAATCAAGGAAGTGGACCTGTCCGACAATCCGGAGGAGTCGCGCCGCGAGTGGGAGGCATTCGTTCGCGAGTTGGAGGAGATGACCGACGAGCAGGTGGAGGACGCGAACGCGCAGGTGCACGAGGAGTTTCGCTTCTTCCTGTGCCCAAAGTGCCGCTCGGAGCTGCATGCGCGCATCCGCCGGCGCCGACAGCTCCTGGAGGGATTCTAGCACCATGGCCGCGGGCATTCTTTCCACCGAGCGGTTGTTGGTCATCCTGGTGGCGGTGCTGGGTTTGTCGCTCGTTTACCCGCAAGCGGCGTATCCGATGTTTGGGGCGGGGCTTGGCGCGGTCATCGCGGGCGTTGCGATTCTTGCCGTGATACGATGGCAACAGGTTGCGTGGAAGGGGATGAGCGCTTCATTGGCCATCGCCATTGTCCTGGGCGCCGCATGGTCGGCGTGGTGGCTTGCATCGTGGATGTTCATCTCGCCGGTTCCCACGCTGGGATCGTTTGCCACGGCGACGACATTGCAGAGCATGTGCGCCTTTGTGGCGTTTGCCGCGCTTGTGGTGCTGCTGCCAGAGGATTGGAACATCCGGCACTTGCTGTCTGGGTGGCTGGTGCTGATTTGCGGGTTGGTTGCCATTCATGCGATTTACCAGGTGATTGGGCCTGAATGGCTGCCGTACACATTCGCGTCGCGCGCGGCCATGATCGAAGCGCATCCGGAGGCTCTGGCGGCGGAAACGCGCGAAGGGATTCTGCATGCGCTACGCGAGGGACGCGCATCCGGTCTGTTCGGCAGCCCGAACATCCTTGCAGGTTTCATGGCCATGGGGCTACCCATTGCCATCGCGATGGCATTCGGGCGCCGGGTGCGATGGATGCAGATGGCGTTCGCCGGAGCGGCGATTGTGATGGTCATTGCGATCCTCATGTCGGGATCGCGCGGCGGACTGCTTGGTGGTTTGGTTGGCGTGATGGCGGTCTTCGCGTTGCTGTCACCGCGGCTTGTCCGGCGCGGAGCGACCACTGCCATGTTGCTGATCATGTTGCTTGGCGCCGCATCGACGCCAGGGTTTCTTGAACGCTGGACAGGCGTGTCCACGGTCCAGCAGCGTTTCCTATATTGGGATTCCGCCGTTGCGATCTGGAGCCAATCGCCCATTCTCGGCACGGGACCCGGCGGGTTTGAGCTTTACTATCCGATTCATCGCGACGTGCGCGCCAACGAGACGCGCTACGCGCACAGTTGGTTTTTTCAGTGGGGAAGTGAAGTCGGGATTGGTGGGCTTGCGCTGTTTCTGGGTTGGTCGTGCGTGATCATTGCGACGGGCATTGGACGATGGCGTAGGGAGGGAGCCGCGGATTCGCTAAACGCCGGGTTGCTGGCGGCATTCATCGTGCTCCTGATTCACGGACTTGTTGAGTTCACGCTGAGCATCTGCGAGCTGGCGCTGCATCTCGCGTTGATCGGTGCGTTGATTGTCAGTGGGCCGCGGGCCGCGACGGCCAAGAGGGCATTGTGCCTCGGGGGCGTGTTTGGCGCGGGGGCGAGCCTGCTGCTGTTTGTAGTCGCGTGGTGGCCATGCCAATATGCGCCTGCGCGCGCACAGTCACTACGCGAGCTGGTGGGATTGGAATCGCCGGAGGAAGATTTGCGGCAACTCAGCCGGGCTTTGCAGTGGCAACCGAAGGACGCGAGCATTTGGGAGGCGCGTGCGTTTGCGCGTTCCT
Organism: uncultured Candidatus Sumerlaeota bacterium; assembly: GCA_964625145.1. Lineage (GTDB taxonomy): Bacteria > Sumerlaeota > Sumerlaeia > SLMS01 > JAHLLQ01 > CAYTRP01. The sequence continues at coordinate 16,753 of CAZVAQ010000025.1, read as the reverse complement.
CGTTGGGCGTGCCCGGCGCGCGTGATGATTTGCAGCGCGCGCTGGAGCTGAATCCGTATTCGTCGCGGCTGCATGAGTCCATGAGCCGAATGTTGTGGGCAGCGGGAGAGAAGGAGCGGGCCATCGAGTTGCAACGCGAGGCGATCCGCCTCCATCCGGCAGATCCGGGACGCCGGTTGATCATGGCGGATTACCTGATCCAAACGGGCGATCGCGAGGGCGCGCGCGATTTGATTGCGTCCACCGATGGCATGCTGTGGACAAGGCGGGAGGCGCTTGGTTATCGCGAGGCGCTGTTGTTGAAGTTGGATGGCAAAGAGGAGTGAGGCGGATCCTTGGGCCTGTTCCATCTGTCAGTTCCCGGAGCCACTTTCGATCAATTGTGTGATGATCGCGCGGCCGGCGATGTGCCCGGTTGCCCATGCCCATTGGAAATTGAATCCGCCGATGCGTCCGTCGACATCAAGCATTTCGCCGATGATGTGGAGTCCGCGCACACGGCGGGATTCGAACGTGCCGGGTTCGACTTCGCGCAGGTCCACTCCGCCGGCCGTCGTTTCCGCAAAGGAATAACCGCGGTCGCCGGTGACTTCCAACGGCATCGCAGCGATGTATTCCGCGACGCGACGGCGATCGGCCTTTGGCAGGCTTGAAAACACGGCGCCTTCCGGTGCGATGAGACGGGCCAGGCGAGAGGGCATCAGTTCGCCGAGCACTCCGCCGACCTGCTTACGTGGGTTGGCGGCCGCCTGTTTCATCAACCACTCATCGGCCGCTTGCAGGCTCGCCACTTCGCGCAGTCCAAACTGCACGATCGGACGCTGGCCTCCGTGTTCCAACACCCACCGCAGCCAATGGCGCGAGAAATCGAGCGCTGCGGGGCCGCTGAGGCCGAAGTGAGTGAACAGGAGGGAACCTTCGACAGAGTGCAGCACCTTGCCAGTCGGTTCGCGAAGAGTAAGACGACCATCGATTGTCAAACCAGCCAACTCCGCAAACCGGCCGCCGGGGCAATCCGATGGTTGCAGCACAAGGGGAGACAATGCCGGAGTCGTGGGGACGATCTCGTGACCGAGGCGGCGCATTTCGCTGATGCCCCATCCGTCACTTCCAGACTTTGGCAGAGATAGTCCGCCTGTCGCCATCAAGACACGCCGCGCACGGATCGGTGCCTCATCGCCATCCAGTTGCAGCTCGAACCCATTGTCGACAGGTTGGATGCGCTGGACGCGCGCCGGATGGCGGAACTCCACGCCCAACTCGCGAACTCGATTGAGCAGCGCGCCGAGGACCGTGCGCGCGGAATCCGTGATGGGAAAGAGCTTTCCGGTTTCCTCGGTCTTGAGGTGAACGCCCAGGGTTCGCATCCAACGCACGGTGGCCTTCTCGTCGAATGCCTTGAGCGTGCGCTTGATGATGGTTCGCGGGCCGCCCCAGTAATCCTCTGCGGAGACGATGGTGTTGGTGACATTGCATCGCCCGCCGCCGCTGACGAGGATCTTCGCGCCCGGCTTCTTCGCGCCATCCAGCAGCAGGATCCGCAAGCCATGTTCCTTCGCGACTTCGCCCGCGAAGCACGCGGCCGCCAATCCGGCAGCGCCGGCTCCGACGATCACCAAGTCCGCAGTCATGTCGTTGATGGGTGGAATGCCCCTGTCGTGTGATTCAACCGGCATGCCCCATTCGGCGCAGCGCTGCTTCGGCCTTCACAACTTCTTCGGGCACATCCACGCCGATGCTGTCGTGGGGGACTTCCGTGCAGGCGATCTGGTAGCCGTTCTCCAGGAAGCGCAACTGCTCGAGGCTCTCGCGGAGTTCGTGAGGACTTTGCTTCAGCCTCACAAATGCTTCCAGTGCCTCGCGGCGGTAAACATAGAGCCCGTAGTGCTTGTGGCCGAAGATGGCGCCGGGCTTGTTCATCGTTTCGGGATCGACGCGTGCAAGGCTTGGGATCGGCGCGCGGCTGAAGTAAAGGGCGCGCCCGTTCAAGCCAACCACGACCTTCACATTGTGCGCCGCCTCGAAGCCCTCGCGGGTCCTGAGCGGCACGCAGCAAGTTCCGACGGCACAGGCGTCATCGCGCTTGAGGGCATCAACGGCCGCGGTGGCGGATTCCGGCAGAACCGTGGGCCAATCGCCCTGGATGTTGAGGATCAGATCGCCTTCCCGGCCGCGCATGGCGTGTTGGATGCGGTCGGTGCCGGTCGGGCAATCAGCAGGTGTCATGACCGGTTCGGCGTCCGCTTGTCGCACTGCCGCTGCGACGCGCTCATCATCGGTGGCAACCAGAACCTCTGCCACGCCGGGGACGCGGCGGGCGGCATCGATGACCCAGGCGATCATTGGCCTGCCCAGCAGCGACACCAGGGGCTTTCCGGGCAGACGCGTGGAGGCATATCGGGCGGGGATGACGGCGACCAGGCGCATGGTGGATTCAGTTCTCCTTGCTCGATGGGAACAGCGTCGCGAAAAGCAGCGGGGAAGATTTCATTCGGAGCGCTGCCGGTTGCATCACGAAACTCTTCGGGCCTTGATGGCCGTGTTGATCATTGTCCTCGTCGCGAGTTCCTGCAGCATTGTGCCCGGTGCCCGCGAACCGGTTGCCGGATTGCCCCCTGTGGAGAGATTGGGCAACACCGGCAGCTTCACGGTGGAGATCGACAGGGCTGCCGGAGTGACGGGTGAATACTCGGTGCCCTATCTTGGCGGTCCTTATCCGGCCGTGGTGCTGGCCCACGATGGGTCCTTGCCCGCCGATCAGGTCAAGGAGGAAGCCCGTCTTCTGGCGCGCCACGGCATTGGGGTGTTGGAGTTTGGGACAACGCCGGACGATGCCCTGCGGCAATACGCGCGGGCGGGGGCTGCGGTAGTCGGGCAGCCGGGCATCTCGACTTCGGAGGCGGCGTTGGTGCTGCTATCCGGCGATCACGGACCGGCGCTGGAGGCTCATCGACGCTTGAGCGGTTATCGGGCACTCATCCTGATGGATCCGGAAGCGACGCCGGAACTGCAGCAATTCGTGAACCTGGATTCTCCGGTGGCGGTTTTTTTGGACGAGGCACGCAGTGAAGCGGATGTTGCCGCGTGGCGCGATGCGACTTCGCTGGTTGGTGCGCGGGCAGAGGTTGTGGTCTTGGAGCAGGGGGAGACGGTTGCGGGGCTCTTGTCACCGGAGCGGCGAAGGGAGCTTGTGCGAATCATCGTCGAGCATCTTCAGTGAGATGATGACAGTCGGTCCCCCGAGTCGCCTGCAATAACTGCAGGCTTGACGATTTGCAGCCACTCGTTGGAATCGCGGCGGCACTCCACGCCCACCGGTTGGCCGGCCTGGATGAAGACAAGCCATGCCTTGGCGATTTCACGGCCGGTGGCGCGGCGCAGGCCTTCGGCGTACAACAGGATCTGCGGCCGGTATGCGGCGGTCAGGCGATCGATGTCCTGCTGGCTGCCGTCGCATCGATCGGTCTTCCAATCAACGATCACCAAACGGCCGGCGTCGTCTTCGTAGATCAGGTCGATCACGCCTTGCAGCATGATCAATTCGCGAGAAGCGGACGGATCTTGCAGGAGATCGCAGGCGGGAATGCCGATGCGAAAGGGCACCTCGCGCCGGACGGTTGCGTGGCGCTTCAAGAGCTCCGGTCCCAGTGGATCGAGGGTAAAGATGTTGCCCAGCTCCTCCACCAGCAGTTCCGCTTCGTCGCGCGGGTCGATGATGCCTTCGGACACAAGGCGCGCCACTTCGTCCTCGATTGAATCGCCGGTCGCCAACCGGGAGAGATCCACATTCTCCAGGAACAAGTGGTTGATTGTGCCGCGATGCTTTCCGCCACGCGGGCCCGATTCCTTCAAGGAGTCCGGCCACCAATCGGGCAGCGAATCCTTCTGTGATGTGCTCGTTGCCGCGGTTCTTCGCGTGGACCATGCGACGTTAAATTCCGCGTCCTCGTCGGTGAATTGCTCTGCCTGCCAGATGCGTTTTGCCTCGGTGGCGGTGACTTTCACCTTCAATGACGGAGCATCGCCCAGTGCCGAGAGGGCGTTGACGCGGGATATCATTTGGTCGATGACGCTGCGGTTGGCCTCCAGTTCCGCTTCTGCTCGCTTGGCCCGGTCAGTCTTGGATTCCTTTTCAATGCCAGCGCCGGCAATGGCTTCACTTTCCGGGATCAATCGCACGCGGAATGATTTTGCTGCATCGCTCTCTGCATCGCCGGGGTTTGCCATTTCTGCCCTGTGTATGAAGCCAAGCCTGACCCAATCCATGAAGCAGGACGCCCTTGCCGCTTGCGCGGTCCTCCATGACTCGCCGCCATTCTTGAACTCCTCGGCTTGGCGGGCCAACAAACCGCGCACGGTGTAGTCCTTGGATGGCTTCGCGGTACCTACGAGAAGCAGTTGGCTTTTCGCGCGCGTCATGGCGACATACAATAGGCGGAGTTCCTCCGAGAGGAGTTTGTCCCGGAGGCCGCGCTTGAGCAGGACGCACGCGGCGGACTTTTCATCATCCCCCCAGGCAGCGCCGCGGAGGAAACGGCTGGCGACGCCGACATCGCGGTCCCAGAGCAGGCGGCGCTTCAGGTCGGTATCATTGAATCCGCTCCCGAGGAACGGGATAATCACGACGGAAAACTCCAGGCCCTTGCTCTTGTGGATGGTCATGATGCGCACCAAGTCCGCCGCTGGAGCGACGGATGGCGGGCTGCCGAGGTCCTTCTCGTTGGCTTCTAGCTCCTCCAAGAAGTGAAGGAACTGCGAGAGGCCCTTGCGTTGGAAACCGTCGAACTGAACGGCACGCTCCACCAGATAGAGCAGGTTGTTCACCCGCATGTCCCCATTCGGCAGTGCCGCGACGATCGGGCACCAATTAGTCTCCTCCATGATCAATGCGAACAGCTCGCCCATGGGTTTGCGCCGCGAGGTCTCGCGCCAACGATCCGTTCGCTCCAGGAAATTGCGGGCGGCGGTGCTGAGTGGCAGATCGTCTTCCGCAGTGGCAAGTCTCCGCAAGTTCTCCCACAGCGATGCGTTGCGATCGACGAGGCGCAATGCAGCCAGTTCGTCCTCGCTCCATTCCGCGACCGGGCTCCGTAGGGCGCCGACCAGGGCGACATCCTCGAAGGGATTGTCGAGGACGCGCAGCAGTGCCTTGAAGTCGATCACCTCCTGCTGTTGCAGGAAGCCCGTCGCCGCCTCGGTGTGATACATGATTCCGAGATGCTGGAACACTTCTGCGAGCTTTGTGGCAGCGGCCCGGCCGGAGCGCGTCAGGACAGCAATATCGCCGAGTGAAACGCCTTCCTCCTTCAGGCGCAGAATTTCCTGGGCGACAACGACGGCCTCCTTTTCGTACTGCTCCATGGAGAGGTCGTCTTCGACATTGTTGGTGTCGTCGAGACCCTGCGACGCAGCATCTTCCGCGTCGGCGTTGGCGGCGTCACCCTTTTCCAGGATCAACACATCGACAAATGGCGTGCGGGGCGTCGCCCCGGTTCCGGACAGGCCGGGCGAGAACTGGTGTGAAGCATCGAATGTGAGCTGGCCAATTCTCTCCGAGAAGAGACCCGCGAAGAATTCGTTGAACAAGCCAAGCAGCATGGGATGGGAGCGATAGTTCTCCACCAGGTCGATGCGCCCGCCGGGTCGTGCAATCGTGCGCGGGTCGAATCGTTGGTAAGCATCGTACATCTGCTTGAACTTGCGCGGATCGGCCTGGCGAAAGCCGTAGATGGATTGCTTCAAGTCGCCCACGACGAACAGATTGCCGCCGCGCGGGTCTTCGGCGGGCCGGGCAATCGCCTTGAGCAGGCGCGCTTGTAGGGCGTTGACGTCCTGGAACTCGTCGACCAAGACTTCGGTTGTCCGGTTGCGAATCGCCTCGGCGACTTCCGTGGGTTTCCCTTCTGCAGTCTCCAGCAATCGCAACGTGAGGCGCTCCAGATCGGAGAAGCGCAGTCGCCTCATCTCCACATGTTCGGCAGTGGCGCTCCGCAACATATCCAGACCCAATCTTGTCAGGAACAATCGAACGAACGGGGCGGACTTTTCGATGTTCTCGCGGATCTCCTCGATGGTGCCCAACTCGGCGACACCTTTGCATTCCTTCAGATCCTCGTCCAGCCGCTCCTTCAGTACCTTGGCCAGGCGGTGATGCTCGACATTGTCTTCCTGGTTTCCGGGATTGCTGTTCGGAGGAAGAAAGGGACTCTCGAGAAAGATCCCGACAAGCGGTTCCACATCATCGGCCTGGATGATGTCTTCCAGGTCCCGCCACCGTTCCTGCACGGCCTGGTGGAGCTTGTTCCGGCTGGGAGTCGTCAGCTTCAGGTGCTTGGTGTCATCGAGGAACGTGGCCAACAAACGGCGAATGGCATCACCGCCGTCGCGGAGAATCTCATGGCGGAGGCGGAGCAGTTGTGACTTGCGGGGATCCTCGACTTGGAGCACGAGGTCGTAGGCTACGAGGGCATCCTTCACGAAGCCTTCAGGATCATCCAATGAGTCGAGGAACAGCTGAAGGCGAAGAGCGAGGTTCTCCAGCTCGCGGGCGCCGGTCGTGGGGGAGAGTTGCTGGAGCATCTCACGGATCAGGGGCCCGTCTTCAGAGTCGCCGGCGAGACGCTCGATCTCATCGCGCACACGCTCCTGATGCAGGAGCATGGCTTCATCCTCGTCGATGAGGTCAAAGTCTGGCGGCAGACCAACTCGGTCGCCAAACTCGCGGAGGAGCGTGGAGCAGTAGCTGTGGAGCGTGGAGATTTGTGCGCGCGGCAGGGATTGGATCTCGGCGTCGAGGCGCTTGGCAAGCTGCTCCTGACTGTCGTCCAAGGAAACCAGTTTGTCGCGCAAAGTCTCTCCGATTCGCTCGCGCATTTCCGCCGCAGCGGCGCGGGTGAAGGTCACGATGACCAGGTTCTCGAGCGAGACATCGGCGCCCTCTTCCAGCAAGCGTTCCATCACTCGCCGAGTCAGCGTTGAGGTCTTCCCGGCGCCCGCGCCTGCGTTCACAAGGATGTTCTGCCCGCGCGCCTCGATGGCGCTCTTTTGTCCGGGTGTGGGGACGAACTCCTTCTTCTTCGTCACTGTTCGATTCCCCCTTGCAAGGCGCTCAAGTGGGCGAGTGCCTCGTCCTTGTTCCTCTTTTGCACCAGTCTTGCGCGGTTCATCGTATAGTCCAACCGGCAAGACGTGCGGTAGTCGCATCCTCGACAGGCGATGGTGGTGCCGATTCTTGCGGGATTGACGGTGGCGGTGCCGCCAAAAATCTCCTGCAAATGCCTGGAGATCAGATGACGCGCGCCTTCCATGATGATCAGCACGTTGCCGTCATCGACAATGTCGCCTTTGCTGCCCTGCTTGATTGTCGTCGCGCCTCCCATTGAGATGTAGAAACCGGCGGTTCCTTCCGGAAAGATGTCCAGCGCGGCGTCCGTGGAGATGGCACCGCGCATGCGCATGCCGGCGTTCGCCCGTGCGGTGATGGCGACATAGAAGGCTCCGCCCACCTTTCCGCCCGATGGAACAAGGGAATCGGCGTTCTCTCGGAGCACCATCAGGTAGACCGGCAATTGCAGGCTCTTGCCGTCGGCGACTTCCGTCCATTGGATCTGACGCGCGCCAAGCTTGTAGTCCAAGAGGAACAACCAATGCTCTCCCCATACGTCGATGCGATCAATCTGGCCGGTCAATACGACCTCCGTTGTGGTGCCATCCTGCAGCGTCACGGTTATGGCGGGAGCATTCAGCGCCTGCGGATGGCGCGAGAAGGAGACCTCGGTGTGCAGGTTCCGCAGACCGACCAGTGCGGCGAGGTCGCGGAAGTGGCGCACGATGCCATGGACCTGTTCCTCCAACAGCTCCGCCTGTATTTCGCCAAGGCGACTTCGCAGCAGGCCAGCCGCCTGCAATCGTTCCAGTGGCTTCTTCTGGCATTCACTGACCAGTTGCTTGAGCTCTTCGTCCGCCATGGTTGCGAGATCGATCGGCTCTGTTCGCACACGATCAAATACTTCCTTCAGGACAGCGTGGGCAAGGTTGCCGAGGTCCATGGGGTTGGCCTGGGTTTCCTGCTTGATGTCCGGTCGCATGATGGTGCGCATGAAAAACTTGAAGGGACAGGAGGCAAATGCTTCCAGGGCCGTCGCGCTGGCCGACCATGCACCGCCGAGCAACTGCCTCGTCATTTCGTGGCTGAGGCTGGCTTCGTTCCTTCGCGAGGCACTGCGGATCACGCGGTCGAACTCTGCCTTGTCGCGCGGGTTGAGGAAGGCATCCGCGTATTGCTGAAGCTGTCCAGGTGGGAGCGGTGGGTTGTATTCGCGCAATCCGCCCCAGTGCGCGCCGATGATCGATGCGGCTTCGCGGGCCCTCAATGTCCGTTCCTGAATGGGAATACTTCCGGCGTTCTCCTCCTGCAGTTTTGGGAAGAGGCGGCTCACCTCACTCCACCATGGCGACGGATTCAACTTCTCGCCCTGTCGCGAGACAGTGGGGCGGATCAGCGTGATCGCTTGGCTGGCGCGCGACATGGCCCACCAGGCGAAGAATGCCTCACGCTTGAACAACTTGCGGGCGGAGCTCCGGACTTCCTTCTCGATCTCACCCCTTGTGGCGAAGTCGGCCAACGTCTCTCTTTCCTGATCGCTCAACAATGTGCGATTGGCGCCGGGCGCCGGGAACTCGCCTTCGGCAAGGCCGATGACAACGACACCTCTTAATTCGGGAAGGCGGGAACGGTCCGCCTGTGCGACCAGCAGTTGATCGATCTTCGGCGGAATGCGCTGCAGGCGGAAATCACCGAGCAATGATGCGAACATATCCAGCAGCACTGCGGGTTCAAAGTGCTCATCACCGGCAGCGATGGCGATGGCCTCCATCAGCCGACCGAACTGCGTTAGGACGCTCGGATCCTCTGTTACTTGCTGTGTGTATTCATCGCTGCCCGATACCGCCCGGTGCCGTGTTCCTTCATGGACGAGTTGGCAGATGGCCTCCACGACATTCATCGCGGGCAACGTGCCTGTTTTGCTGCGCGCGTCGGCCAGCCGGCGCTCCACGGCAAACAGTGGCTCCATGATCCGGCGGCGGAGTTCGTCGTACTCCTCCATGGCATGCAGTGGCGCGCGCCTTCCTTCTCCCGGTTCGAATGGAGAGCGCTCCGGGGGCTTCTCCCATGCGTTGTGCTGCCGCCATTCGGAATCGCGGCGCGGGTACTTCTGGCAAAACCATTCAAGCTTGGCCACTGCATCGGGGTTGAAGGGAAACAGCCCGGACTTTGCAAAGGCGAGGATGCTCTCCTGCCTCCATCCGCGCAGCACGACTTCCAGGGCCGTCAGCGTGCCCTGTATGATCGGGTGTGTCTGTTGCGGTTGGTTGCGATCAAGGAAATGCGGAATGCGCAGGGTGAGCAGGGCCTCGCCGATTTCCTGCGCGACCTCGTCCACATTGCGGGCAATGATGGCCATTTCCCCCCAGCGCCAATCCTTCTCGCGATGCCACCTTTCGATTTGCAGCACCGCGGCGCGGGCCTGCTCGCGCAGGTCCAAAGCCTGCACCAGCCGGATGCGATCAGTCGGCTCCAGCCAGTTTCTGCGATGAATGCCCGCCATGAACTTGTCGGCGAGGAACTTCAACTCCGGAGCGTCAAAGCGCGATTCTGCGTCGTTGTCGCCGGCAAGGTCCACGAATTCGATGGCGCCGGGGCATTCGCGCTCGGCCAGCCGCATCAATTGTTGCAGCGTCTCAACCGATGGCGCGCATCGTCCACTCGCCTTTCTCGTCAGGGCTTCCTTGTCCAGTACAGCGCCGATGGGTTTGTCCAGCACGAGGGTGATGGTGACCTGGGGAAATGCAGAGAGCAGGCCGCGCAGCACTTCGCGTTCGACGGCCGTGTAGCCATAGAAGGCATCCACATACACGTGGGCGCCTTGCAGGTCCTTGAACCCTCTCACCGATTGGGCCAGCGAGAGCATCGTGTCCTGCGGGTCCTCAAACCGGTCGTGTACAGCCTTGTCGAACTCGCGGACAACTTCGGCGAGTTGCGACAGCTTGTTGGCTAGAGTCGGATTTTTTTCCCGGATCTGCCCTGCCCATTCTGCAAGGTCCGTGGCGCGGACATTTCCCTGCTTCAATTCGCCAAGCAGGGAAGTGACTGCTGATTCCAGATGTGGTACGCTGAGGAGGGAGCCTTCCTCCCCCGCGCGCTTCATCCTGGCCAGCACGCTGGTCAGGATGACCTCGCGGTGCACGTCGGACAGGATGGGCCGTCCGGACTTGGGGCGCCGTGCCTGAATCCATCGTCCGAGCCGTGCGAAGGAAAGCACCTGCACGCGCATGACACCATGCGGCGCGGCAGACAGCACCAATCTTTCGGTCTGGAATGTCGCCTGCTCGGGAACGATGAGGATGATGGGTGGTCCGAGCGGATCGGCCCGGTTCAGATCCTGGATCTCATGGATGATCTTGTGCGTCTTGCCCGATCCCGGCGGCCCCGCAATCAGTCGCAAGCCCATCATCTAGCTCCCATGTCGGCAACGATGACTCTGCCCGGTGGCCTCTTACACTCCTGTGTGTCCGAATCCCCCCGAACCGCGCATTGTCTCTTCCAGGTGTTCGACGGCTTCCCAGGCGATGCGCTCGACGCGGGCCAGTACCAATTGTGCGATTCGATCACCGCGATTGATCACGAACTTCTCCTGCCCCAGATTCATCAGGATCACTTTCACCTCTCCGCGATAGTCAGAGTCGATAGTCCCGGGAGAGTTGGGCACAATGATCCCCGACTTTAAGGCCAACCCGCTGCGGGGCCGGACCTGGATCTCGTATCCTTGGGGGACGGCGACGCGCAAACCCGTGGGTACGAGGGCCAACCGGCCGGGTTCGATGATCATTTCGGATTCGAGAGCGGCGCGGACGTCGGCACCGGCGGACCCATTGGTTTCAAATCGTGGCAGCTCGAGGCCCTCTGCATGGGGGAGCCGTTCCACTTGTACCCAGACATCGCTCACATCGCACCGCCTGACCGGAAAGCTGGTGCCTATTTGGACTGTGTTCGGGCATGCGGCACAAACCGAATCGGTCCTGCGGGGCAAAATGCCTTCCCGGCTGCTTTTTCGCTGGCGCAATGGGCGCCGATGGGCGAATCTTCCGGGGCAGGATCATTCAGAAGTGGGCATTCTCCATCGTGATCGCCCAACAGCGATAAACTCACGAGGTCGTCTCTTCATGGCAAATCCCAAGGACCCCCTCAAGCCGATAACCCTGCGGGGGAAACCCTTGCGCCCCCAGACGGCCAAGGATCCTGCCCCGCCCCCCGCAGAGGACAAGGAACCCAAGTCCACCATCTCATTGTTCACAAGCCCCGGTGATTCCAGCAAGGCGGTCATCCGGGAGAAGAGCGATGGGGTGGAGATCAACTTGGAGCAGGCATACGCCGAGTCGCGTCGCGCTGCCGAAGTGATCCCGAAGACGGGACTGCCCCGGCCGGGTGCCCCGCGCGTTGCCGGTGCGCCGCCGCCGAGCGGTGCAGTGGCCCAAAGCCTGGTGACCGCGCCGCCGCCAACCATGCCCAGCCGAAAGCCGGGAGTCAGCACCCGGGCCACAAATCGCCGGCCGTGCAGTTTCCCCGGAATGTTGCGGATTCTTCTGCCCGAGCAATCCTTCGAACCACAGGTCTTCGCCGTGCGCGTCGTGGAGATCAGCACGACGGGGGCGCGTGTCGAGACCCGGCAGCTTACCGAGGAACTCCACCGGCTCCTGAGTCTCGAGGTACGCTACATCCGCCTGGAGATCCTGATTCCCGCGCGCGAGCGACTCGTCATTTCCGGCAAGCTGGCTTGGATGGAATACCAGCCGGATTCCTCCCAGATGGGGATCAGCTTCCATCCGAACCGCGAGGACCTGACCTCGCTGTGCATGCCCGAATGGCGGCCGCAAGGGTCCGACGAGTCGTCGTTTGTTTCGCCTCCCGTGGTGGATAGCTATCCGCCCACGACGAGCAAGACGCCTTTCACGTTCACGGGTCATGCGCTGGATGCAGACATGGTGGTGGTGAAGGGCAAGACGGAGGAGTATCGCGTCCCGGTTGAGAGCGGACGGTTCGAGGTGACCATCCCATTGGTACCGGGTACCGCCAACGAGCTGATCTTCGTGGCCATGGTGGGGGAGATGGCGTCGGACCCCACGCCCGTGTGGATTATTCACCGCCTGCAGGGCGATGACGCCCAAGGGCGGAAGGCCATCGCGGGTGTTTTCCGGGAGGCGGTTGTGGGGCAGAATGGACGGCACCTGCGGGTGCGGTTCACAGGCGACGGCCGGGATCTGGTCCAGGCGCTGCGGCGGCTGGAGGAGACCGCCAGCCAAGGGGACAGCTTTGACCTGACCTTCGAGATGACGGGGGATGCGGAGCGGGCCCTGTCGACAATCAAGAAGGCGGGGGCCTTTCCATGGGGTGTTGGTACGGGCTGAAGGCCAGTGGCCGGGCCGAATCACCTCGAATCGCCGATGCTTTGTGGAGCGGTCCAAGTCAAGTCGCAGCAGTATTTTATGGTTCTGGTTCGTAGAACTTGCGCGCCTGCCTCCGATTTCGCTGGCGCAGGGCGGGCAGGTTCAATTATAGCCTTTGGCGACAATAATACTCCGAGAGAGGACGATTTATGACAACCCCCTACCCGCTCCTCACCCCAGACGAGGCCGCCGCCATGATCCACAACGGCGACACCGTTGCCACCAGCGGGTTTACGTTTGCCGGCTCGCCGAAGGTCGTGACCATGGCCCTGGCCCAGCGGGCCAAGGCCGCCCACGAGCGGGGCGAACCCTTCAAGGTTCGGCTGTTCACCGGCGCCTCCACCGGACCGTCGTGCGATGGGGCCTTGGCGGAGGCCGATGCGATCTCCTGGCGTGCCCCGTACCAGAGCGATTCCATCCTGCGCGGGAAGATCAACTCGGGGGACATTCCGTTCCTGGATATGCACCTGTCCCACTTTCCCCAGTATGTCGAATACGGCTTTCTGGGGGAGGTGGACGTGGCCATTATCGAGGCCACCTCGGTATCGCCGGAGGGGCATATTTACCTGTCCACAGCGGGCGGTTGCGCGCCGACATGGATGAAGCTGGCGAAGAAGATCATCATCGAGCTCAACCGTTTCCACCATCCGCGCCTGCGGGAGATGCACGACGACGTGGAGCTGCCCCGCCCGCCGCAGCGGCGCGCGCTGGCCATCAATCACCCGCTCGACAAGATCGGCACGCCTTTCTACTTTGCTGACCGCTCGCGCATCGTCGGAATTGTGGAGACCAATGTGCCCGACGAGGCGCATGACTTCAAACCGCACGACGCCGAGTCCGCGCGCATCGGCGAGCTGGTCGTGGACTTCCTGGTTTCCGAGCAGCGCGCGGGGCGCATCCCGCCGGAGCTGCTGCCGCTGCAGGCGGGCGTCGGCAACGTCGCCAACGCGGCCATGGCCAGCCTCGGCGCCGACCACCGCATTCCGCCGTTCATGTTCTACACGGAGGTGTTCCAGGATTCGATGGCGGACCTGATCCGCGAGGGGCGCTGCGCCGGCGTCTCCACGTGCAGTCTCACGGTCTCCAAGCAGAAGCTGCGCGAGATCTACGATGACATGGACACGTTCATCCCGAAGATCGTGATTCGTCCGCAGTCGATCTCCAACAACCCGGAAGTCATCCGCCGCCTGGGCGTGATTGCCATGAACACCGCGCTGGAGGTGGACATCTATGGCCACGTCAACTCCACAAACGTGTGCGGCACGCGGATGATGAACGGCATCGGCGGCAGCGGCGATTTCACGCGCAATGCCTATATCTCCATCTACATGACCCCCTCGACGGCAAAGAATGGCGCGATCTCCACGATCGTACCCTTTGCCAGCCACATCGACCACAACGAGCACAGCGTGCAGGTGGTTGTCACCGAGCAGGGCATTGCCGATCTGCGCGGAAAGACCGCCGTGGAGCGCGCCCATGCCATCATCGAGAATTGCGCGCATCCCGACTACCGGCCGCTGCTGAATGATTACCTGCGGCACGCGGGCCGGGGGAACATGCCTCATGACCTGCGGCATGCGTTTGACTTCCATGTCCGGTTGCTGGAAACCGGAACCATGATGCCGAAGTAAGGGCAGGGGCCGCATGGCTCCACTTGCGCATCAACGCTGGTAATGCGTCCCTCATGAGGCTGGTCATCATCCGCCTCTTGAGGGACGCTTCGCATGTACCTGCGCCTTTGCAAAATTCTGCCCCACATGCTGATGGCGTCTGCCGTTGTTGGTGCAGACGACCGGCCCATTTGGCCGCTGGGGGAGACGCCGTCGCCGTTCCCCATTGTGCGGTTGGTGCCTGGGGAGAGCGCCCGAGTCTCTCTCTTCAAGGCCACACCCTTTCGCAACTTTCGCGTAGTTGAAACCGTCACTGACCACTCAGTTGGCCGAATCCATCAGGCCGACCAGGATGCCATCACCATCCAGGCGCGATCAGGATACAGTGGCATGTCGGCCCTGCGCATTGTGATCGAAGCGGAGGATGGCACGCGGGACGAGATCGCCATTCCGGTGGTAGTCGAAGACCTGCCCTTGATCGATTTTCATTACGCGCCGGCTTTCGATGGTGTTCAGCGCGTGGCCCTTGCTGGCAGCTTCAACGGATGGAGTGATTCCGCCGATCTCCTCACGCGGTCGGACGATGGAGTCTTTCGCATCACCAAGGCCATTCATCCAGGCACGTACTCGTACAAGTTCGTTGTCGATGGCGAGTGGATGGCTGATCCTGCAAATCCTGAGACGGATGGTTCCGGATTTGGCAATTCGCTGCTGCGGGTTGCGGGGAATGTGGAAGAGACTTTTGAGTTCGAGGTGCTCAGTGCCGTCATGCCGGGCGTGGGCCCGCAGGGCGGCTTCTACACGGATGTGCCACTCGATCCCGACAAGATGATGCTGATCCTGAACAACAAGCGGCGCGACCGTGGCGAAGTTGTGTATGACGAGGCCAGCGGCATCCTCAGCCTGCAAGTACCCGAGGGGGATTGGATGGCGGAGAATCATGCAACGCTTTTCGCCGAGTCCCTGGACGGGCGTTCTGGAATCGTCGGCGCGCATTTTATCACAGCCGAGGCGCCGCGTTCTCCGCGTGACGAGGTCATCTACTTTGCCATGACGGACCGGTTCTTTGACGGCAATCCAGGGAACAATCCGCCGCGTCAGATTATCAGCGTGCATCCCAATGCCGAATATCACGGCGGCGATTGGGCGGGCATCACGCAGATGATCGAGAAAGGATACTTCTCGGACCTGGGCATCACAACCTTGTGGATCTCCCCGCCCAACGAGAACACGCCGAAAGTCGAGAAGGAGTCCGTGCCACCGGGGAATTACTTCACGTCGTATCATGGATATTGGCCCACGTCGTTCATGGAGACGAACCCACCGTTTGGGACGATGGATGACCTGAGGGCGCTGGTGAACACTGCCCATGTGCGGGGCATCGCCGTGCTATTGGACTTTGTGTCCAACCATGTGCACGAGGAGCACCCGCTGTTCCAATCCGATCCCGGAATCGCCGTGCCGCTTCAGTTGCCCAGCGGCGAGGACAACATCCGCAAGTTCAACGAATATCCCTTCACGACATGGTTCGACACATTTCTGCCAACGCTGGACTACGAGGGCCGGCCGGATCTCATTCCCATCATGAGCGACAGTGCCCTCCATTGGCTGCGCGAGACAAACGCTGATGGCTTTCGCCACGACGCCGTCAAGCATGTGCCGCTACCTTTCTGGCGCGAGTTGACTCGCCGGCTGCACGATGAGATTGAGATCGCCCAACAACGCAAAGTCTACCAGGTGGGCGAGACCATCTCCAGCCATGCGACGATTGCGAAGTTCGTGGGCCCGGACATGCTGGATGGACAGTTCGATTTCCCCACCTACTTCACCATCCAGAATGTCATCGCGCGCGGTGAAGGCGCGATGAAGGATATCGCACAAGCCTTGACCGATGGTCAGCGCATCTATCCCCCATCCGCGATCATGAGCCCGCTGCTCGGCAATCATGACATGGGGCGCTTCATGGCCTACGCCGATGGCGACTTGCCCGCTGGTGCCGACGAGAATCACATCGCCTTTCACACTCCGCCGACTGTTGACAACCCCGACAGCTACGATCGACTTTACTTCGGCTTCGCGCTACTTGCGGCGTTGGAAGGGCCACCAACCATCTATTATGGCGATGAGCTCGGCATGACCGGGGCATCTGATCCCGACAACCGCCGCCCCATGAAGTGGGATGATTGGAGCGACATTGAGCGCGCGACATTCGAGCACGTTGCTGCGCTTAACCACGTGCGCGCCGAATCGACCGCGCTGCGTCGCGGTGTGATGCAGGTGCTGCATGCGGACGACGAACACCTGGTCCTCGCCCGCATTGCCCCAGAGCAGGTCATGATCGCCGCGTACTTTCGGCGTCCCATTGCAGAATCACTCACCATAGCTCTGCCCGGACCCTGGCACGGCTTGAGTCTGCAATCGCTCAAACTCGGCGAGATCTCCGCCTACAACGACGACGCATCCGTGACATTCAGAGGTCCCTATTGGTCGTGGGGTTTCTGGGAAGTCACATGGCCACGGTGACTTCATCCTTCATCCTTCATCCTTTATCCTTCATCCTTCTGCTTCATCATAGATAATTCATAATTCAAAATTCAACAACCGACACCACGCCGCCGCCTACTTCGGTGCCGCCGAAG
>CAZVAQ010000024.1:0-34043 GCA_964625145.1 uncultured Candidatus Sumerlaeota bacterium | reverse complement strand
AGTTGGAAGTGGTCGCCAAGTCGAAGAAGAAGAAGAAGGCCGCCGTCGAGGAGGATGAGGAGTTCGAGGAGGACGCCGAGGAATCGGATGAGACCGATGAGGGCGCGACGTTGGAGGACGAGGAAGAAGAGGAAGAGGAGTTCGAGGAAGACGGAGAAGAGTAAACCCGTTCCTCGTTCCTCGTTCCTCGTTCCACGTTCCTGGTTCCTCGTCAGGAACATTGCTCCCCGGGTCGCGATGATTGCGACCCGGGGTTTTTCGTTGATGAGGTCAGGTAGGATCTGAGGTTTGGGCTTTCTGGGGTTGCCCCTCGCTTGTCCGGATGCTGCCTTGATCAACATGCTGTATTCGGGACACTTCACTTGTGGAGTTACTACCATGCATTGTATTCGACGATTTGCGGTCATTTCTGTCATTGCCGGCGTTGCCTCGATCTCTACGGGTTGCCTGCGGGCACCGGTGGTGCCGCCGACAGGGGCGGTGTATACGAACATCAAGGCCCCGCTGGATCACGACTTCGACCAGACGAAGGCGAACCTGCGCCAAGGCAAGTCGCGAAGTATCTGCGTGTTGGGCCTTATTGCAGGAGGCGATGCCTCGATTGAAACTGCAGCGCGCAACGCGAACCTGCAAGTCATCCACTCGGCGGATTACGAGTACACGAACATCCTCGGGATTTACCAGGAATATGTGACCATTGTCAGGGGGGAGTGAGCCATGCGACGACCCAGCCTGCGATTTTCTTGGGCGTGTTGTGGCCGACTGTTCGTGCTGCTTCTGATCGTCGCTGGGGGAGCGACCGGATGTGCGGCTCCGGGTTATTTGCGGGGAACAGATCCACTGCCCAGTGCACCAGTCAGGCCGCCTTATGGCGTGCTTTTCACGCATTATTCGGCGCCGCTGGACTATGACTTTGATAAGACTCCAGTCTTGCCCGACACCGAACGGAAACGCCGTACTGGCACTTCATCGTCACACTTCATATGGATTATTCCATTCTTCCATATAGTGGATTTCGGATCTGGTGATGTCTCGCTCGAAGCGGCCGCACGGGATGGAGACCTCCGGACGGTTCATTATGCCGACTATGAATACCTGAACGTGTTATTCATCTTCACAAGGATGAAGATCACCGCCTATGGCGAGTGATGGACCTGGGGGGCCTGGGTACTTGCCGCGCCCAGCCCCCATTTCCAGTTGCGGCAGTGGGGTTTGCGACTTCGCATCGCCGGTCAGTCAGACTGGCCAAGGCGAGGAAGAGCGCATTTGATCAAGACCCTTCAGCAGATGACATCGGCGCCCGCCCGCGGGTTGGCGTGGGTGGTTCGGCCGCTGGAGGCGCGTTTTGCCCCCGTGGCGCGGGCGATCGACCGCGGCGAGGATTGGCTGGCGCGGTTTCGCAGGCCGCTGTTTGTGGTCTGGTGGGCGGTGATTGTGGTGCTGGTGCTGCTGCGATGCGTGGAGCTGCGCGCGGATTTCCCGGTGGAGTTGGGGTCGCGGTTCCTGAACGACGGCTTCCTCTATAGTGACGAAGGGTGGTATTCGACATCGGTGCGGCGGTGGTTCAAGACTGGGGAGTGGTACATCCCGGGGGAGAACAACACCGGGCTGATCCTGCCGATGCACCAGGTGGCGCATGCGGTGAGTTTCCTGTTGATGGGGCCGACGATCGAGGGCGCGCGGCTGACGTCGGCGGGCGGGTTTGTGCTGACGTGTCTGTTCACGTTCCTGTTGCTGCTGCGCGTGGGACAACCAGTCTGGGTCGGGATGACGGCCGTCACGGTGATGGCATCAAACTTCTTCTTCTTCGTGCACAGCCGATTGGCCATTGGCGAGCTGCCGATGATGATGTTCGTGATGGCCGCGGCGTTGCTGGCGACGTATGCACGGGGGCAACGGGCTTGGTGGGTCGCGCCGCTTGTCGGTGTGGTGTTCCTGATGGGGATGCTGACGAAGACGCCGGCGACGCTGTTGGGGCCTGTGATTGCGCTGATCATCTTTGCGGTGAACTTCACGCCGGATCGCAGGAGCTGGCCCGTGGCGTTTGGCGCGCCGGTGTTGTTTGGCATCGTGGCGTTGGGGGGATTGTTTGCCTGGCAATCATACATCCGCACGGCGTTTCCGGCGGACGTGGAATTCTTCAACGCGACGAACATCGGCACGCGCAGTGGCATCAATTGGTACCACACGTACCGGCATTCGGTTTGGTTCTGGAAGAACCTGGAACACGTGGACAAGTACCTGTTCCAGTATATGACGCTTGGCGTTGCGTTGCTGCTGATCCTGTCGCCGCGGTTTCATCGGCGGCCGGCTGTGCTGCTGCCGATGCTGGCGATTCTCATCTGGTATGCGCTGTGGTCCTACTTCGGAAACCGGCAGTTGCGTTACTTCGTGGCGATGGCGGCGCCGGTGGGGATTCTGGTGGCGATGGGGCTGGGCGCGATGTGGGAACGCCGCCGCGAGACGCCGCTGTCGCGCGTTCCGGCCTTGGTGATGGTGCTGCTGGTGATGGTGCTCACGGTTCGCGGAGGCACGAAGATTCGCGAGTACATCGGCGATCTGGAGTACTCCTACGCTCAAAGCGCCGCAAAAGTCCGAGACTTGATGGAGGAACGCCACGCGCCGAACAATGCACTGTTAAGTCACATTGCCTGCGCGTTTGCGCTGTACGAAGACTTTACTTCGGTGAACGTGTTCTACGCGGCGGGATCGTTGGAGGACCGGATCCTGCGCTTCAAACCGCACGTGATGGTGACGGAGTGGCCGTTTGAGGAGCCGGACGCGGAGACGGTCGAGCGCGAGCGCTCCAGTGGCGAGCCGCGGGACTCCCTCAAGGCTTGGGAGACCATCAATCGTTACTATGAGGTTGAGCACGTTGGTGGATTGGATTTGCTGAAGAACAATGCGGGGCGAAACGTGCAGCTTTACTGGCTGGAGCCCAAGCCTGATGCATGGCCGCAGGAAGCCGAATGAAGAGTGATCAAGACATCGCGCATTGGCTGCGCAAGGTGCATCTCGAGGAGATACTCACGCGGTTGCTCGCGCCGGTGAATCGCGCGTTGGCGCCGGTGGACCGTATGCTGGCTGGCGCGGAGGCGAAGGTTGCGCCGTTCTGGAAGCAGGTCCTGTACGTTTGGGCATTGGTGACGTGCGCCGTGCTGGCGTTGCGGTTCGTGGCGCTGCGGGCGGACTTCCCTTTGGACAAGATCGGCAAGCGCTTCGTGCGCGACGGGTTTCTCTACACCGACGAGGGTTGGTATACGGCAGGGGCCGTGCGTTGGTTTCGCACGGGTGATTGGTATATGGACGGGGACTTGAACCTGGCGGTGGTGATGCCGGTTCTGAATGTGATGCACGCGGCGATGTATTCCGTGTTTGGAGTGGGTATTGAATCGGCCCGTTCGGTGACGGTGCTTTGCTTTATTGCGCTGTGTGCGTTGACTTACTTGCTGGTGCGCCGGTTCGAGGCGCCGTGGGTGGGGATTGCAGCGGTGTGGGTGATGGCCACGAATTACTTCTTCTTCACGCACAGCCGACTGGCCATTGGTGAAAACCCGGCGATGATGTTCATCGTGGCGTCGGCCTTGTTGGCGACGTATGCGGGTGGGCGGCGCGTGTGGTGGATGTCGGCCATCGTGGGGTTTGTTTTTCTGCTGGGTGTGTTGACAAAGACGCCCAGCATCGTCTTTGCGCCGGTGATCGCGATGGGATTGTTCATTCGCAATTGGCCCGGTGGCTGGCGGCTGAAGCCGGCCATGGTTGGCTCCGCGGCAATCTTTAGTGTCATTGTGCTGGGTGGGTATCTGGGATGGAATGCGCTGATGCGGGTGTGGTATCCACTCGATGTGGAGTATTTTCGCGTGATCAACACAGGCCACCGCACGGAGATGAATCCATACCGTTGGTTTGAGCACGCGAACTGGTTCCTGAAGCAGCTACCACGCATTGACCGGGTGGTGTTCAACTACGTGCTTTTTGTGGTGCCGTGTCTGTTTCTGCTGAACCGGCGCTTCAGGCGGAGCCCGCTGGCGATTGGCGCGGCGGTGGCGCTTTTCATCTACTTTGTGACGTTCTCCGTCTATGGCAACCGCCAGTTCCGCTACTACGCAGCAGTGTCGCCGTTGTTGGGAATCATCGTGGCGGTGGGAGTCAGTGCCCTGTGGGACTCGCGCCGCGGCGGTGCGTTGCAGAGGCTGGCGTTTGTGGCGGGTGCGGCGATGTTGGTGTCTGTGGCGGCCCGCGGAGGGTCCTCGCTGGTGCGGATGTACTCGAACCTGGAGTATACCTACAGCGACGGGGCCGCGCGCGTGGCGGCGCTGTATGAGGAGCACGACCTGCCGAATCGCGCATTGCTGGGGCACATCGCCTGTACGTTTGCGCTGTATGAGGACTTCATCCCCGTCAATGACCTGTATGAAACCGGGCCACTGGCGGAGCGCCTGGCGCGGTGGCGGCCGCACGTGATGGTGGCGGAGTACCCGGTGGAGCCGTCGGCGCAACAGATCATCCTGGAGCAGGTGGACGGCGATCCCCGGGATTCGGTGGCGCGGTTGCGGATCCTGCGGGAGTACGGGCGGATCGAGCACTTGGGGCCGATGGACATCCTGAAGAATGTGGACGACCGGGATCTGCAATTGTACCGGCTGCATCCGAATTCAGACGAATCCGACACCCCTTGATCGATCAGCGTTGCCCCCGGGGGGCGGGGTGGGGGGAAGCTGGGTCCTCAAATATCCCGGGAGGGGACTCTCAACATGCCACGCCGCAACAAGATTACTGTCATCGGTGCCGGAAATGTCGGCGCCACGGCTGCCCACTGGGCGGCTTCCAAGGAGCTGGGCGACGTCGTCCTGCTGGACATCTCGGAGGGGATGCCCCAGGGGAAGGGCCTCGACCTGTTCCAGGCCAGCCCCGTCGAGCTGTTTGACGCGCGCATCAAGGGGACGAACGATTACGCCGACACGGCGGATTCGGATATCGTGATCATCACGGCCGGCCTGCCGCGCAAGCCGGGGATGAGCCGCGACGACCTGCTGGCAATGAACAAGAAGATCATGCAGGCCTGTGCCGAGGGTGCCGCGAAGGCCAGCCCGAACGCGGTGCTGATCATCGTGTCCAATCCGTTGGATGCCATGTGCCATGTTGCCAAGACGGTCTCCGGTTTCCCGAAGGAGCGCGTCGTCGGCATGGCGGGTATCCTGGACACGGCGCGCTATCGCGCGTTCCTGGCCGAGGCGACGGGCTACAGCGTGAAGGACATCCAGGCGCTGGTGCTCGGCGGCCACGGCGACACGATGGTGCCCCTGATCAGCTACACGTCGATCAGCGGCATTCCGATCACGCAGCTCATCGCGCAGGACAAGCTGGACGCGATCGTGGAGCGCACGCGCAAGGGCGGCGGCGAGATTGTGGCGCTGCTGAAGACGGGGAGTGCGTACTATGCCCCGAGTGCCGCGGCCGTGCAGATGGCGGAGTCGATCCTGAAGGACCAGAAGCGCATCCTGCCGTGCGCCGCGTATCTGGAGGGCGAGTATGGCATCAAGGGCCTGTACGTCGGCGTGCCGGTGGTGCTTGGCGCGAAGGGCGTGGAGAAGGTGATCGAGGTGAAGTTGACGGCGGAGGAGAAGGCGGCGCTGGACAAGTCCGCTGCGGCGGTGAAGGAGCTGGTGGATCTGCTGTAAGGATCACGGCGAAACCACGAAATAAAGAGAGCGCGGCCCGAGATGGGCCGCGCTTTTTCTTGAGAAGGTGGTGGAGGGACAGCAGGGAGGGGAGCCGGCTGGCTACGCGCCACGCCCCATGCCGTCAGCTTGATGCGATGGTTTCGTCGAGAATGCCTTCGCAGAGGAACAGCGCTCGTGGCACGTGGAAGCATCCCTTGTACGGGCCGCCCTTGAAGCGATGGGTGACTTCTCCCCGGCGATTGAGGTAGCCGTACCATTCGCCGAACTCCGGATCGGGGAATCGCTTCCAGGTCCAGTCCAGGACCGTCTCGAACTTGTCCCACCACTTGGCGTCGCGCGTGTGTTGATAGGCGAGGAGGAAGGCGATCATGGCCTCGTTGTGCGGCCACCAAAGCTTCATGTCCCATTCGAGCTGGATGGGTGACTTGCCCTCGCAATCCATGAAGGCGTAGAGACCGCCGAACTCCTTGTCCCAACCGAAGTCAAAGGACCATTCGATCATGTTGAGCGCCATCTGCGCGCACTCGCTGTCGTTCGTGCGACGCGCGTAGCTGAGCAGGAACCACCCGGCTTCGATGGCATGGCCGGGGCTGACGATGCGGCCCTCCGGGGAATCGATGCGGGAGCCATCGGGTTTCACATGCTCGAGCACGAGCTTCAACTCCGGCCGCACATGATGATGAATGCGGGCGAGGCATTCGCGCGCGATGTCCTCGTATTGGGTGCTGCCGGGGTCGCGGATCTCCAGGATCAGGTTCAGGAGGATCATGGGGAAGGAGAGATCGATCTGCGGCGGCGCGCCCGGCAGGACGGGGCGGCCCAGCTCGGCGGGGTTGCGCAGCATCCAGTGGACGACCTTCGCGAAAAGATCATGCGCGAGGCGGTGGCATTCATCATCGCCGGTGGCGCGGGCGTATTCGGCCAGGGCCATCACATAGAAGCACTCGGAGAAGGGCTTGCGCTGGATGAAGACGGGTTGTCCATCGCGGGCGAGGGAGAAGTAGCAGCGGCCGTCGGGACGTTGCACGTGCTTGCGCATGAAGTCCATGCCGAGCCGCGCAAGTTCGAGGTAGGGAGAAGCCTGCTGCCCGGCGTGGTAGGCATTGTGAAGACGCGAGAGCATCCACACCTGGCGGCCTTGCAGCCAGACGTGCTTCTTCGTGTCGTAGATGCTGCCGTCGCGATCGAGGCAGTTGAAGTAGCCGCCGAACTCGCGATCGGGGGAATGCTTCATCCAGAAGGGGAGGACGCTGTCGTGGAGGTTCTTGCTGATGAGGTCGCGGACTTCGCGGAGTCGTGCAGTGGTGGGAGACATGGAATGGCACACATTCATGAAGGTGAGTGACGCAATTGCCAACGCTTGTGCGTCATCCCGTGCGCCGGGGCAATGGCAGACGAATCAGCGCCGCGCGATTGGTCCGTGGTCGGGGATGGAGCGGCGAATCTCGAGCGGCCCAATGCCGGCGAATATCCGCAAGGCGTCGCCGATTTCATGGGGCAGACCACCGTTTGGCGGAACGACCCAACCGCCGGACTCCAGGTAGTAGAACCGGCCGCGAATCTCCACGACCAAGCCTGCGTGACCGGGCATGAGGACGACGTCGCCCGCCTGCAACTTGAGGAGGTCCTCCGGTGCGGGCTCGCCGTCCTTGGGGATTGTGAAGATGACGCGTCCCAGTTTGGCTAGGTCCGCAGTGTCCACCCGCCAATTGTTGGTGGTGCCTTCGCGGCCGCCCTTGTCGGTCATGCCGTGCGCGCGGGCGTGAAGTTCGAAGCCCTTCGATGAGAAGATCATCGCGGGATCGGCGGGGTCCATCAGGCCAAAGTGCGCCGCCAATTCGTAGGGGAGCGATGCAAAGCCCGAACAATCGAGGCCATAGCGAAGCTGAAAATTCGGGCCGCGTTCCTGTGGATCGTCAAGGTCCAACAAGTCGCCTCCCCATCGATAGGCGTCGTTCCCGAAGTACACGCGATACATCTCATGGCCGAAGAGCGCGAGCACGTTGATGCACTCTATGGGAGGCAGCGTGCGCATCCATTCGAGGTGCGGTTCCAGCGCGGGGGTGATTACTTCATCGAGGAACGCGCGGTTGTCCGAGTGAAACCCATAGATGGCGACGCCGCCGGGTTTGACGATGGATACTTCCTCGGCGATCATGTCCTTGTTGAACTTCGCCCGCTGCTCCGGCGTAGGCTTCGGAATGGGAATGGCGCGCTGGAAATCGTCGTAGCTGATGACGGTCCGTGGCCGGTTGGCGCATCCGAATGTGAGCAGCATGAGAGCCAACAAGGCAATGATTCGCATGGGTGACGCGCCTCCGCGCGATCAGGCAGTGGGTTTGAGGAAGGCCTTCACGACTTTGACTGCTTCGCCGTTCTCCGTCTCCAGGAGATAGCTGCCGGCGGCGGCGGAGACGCAAAAAGTTTCGGCGTAGTGAAAGCGCCGCGTCCTGCCGTCTGGCGTGTGGAGCAACACGCGTTCTCCCTCCACGAGGCACATCACGTGGACGCTGCCGTCGGTCTGCTCCTCCATGGCGCTGGAGAGCTCGAAGCGGTGAATGTCGTAGAAGTGCTCGGGATGGGTGGGAAGATGGACGAGGCGGCCGCCAGCTTCCTCGCGCAGGACACGCGGGCGCGAGACGAGTTCCTCCTCGACGCGGCTGCCTTGCCGTTCGAAGTAGAGGTTCTCCATGGCGCGGTCGATGTTCAGCGGTCGCGGCTTGCCGTCCAGGTCGAGACGCATCCAATCGTACATCTTGAACGTGAAGATGTAGGGAGTGGCGCTGATTTCCAGCACCATGTTTCCCGTGCCGGAGCAATGAATCGTTCCGTTGGGAATCAGATAGAGGCCGTGCTTTTCGGCGACTAGCGTCTTCGCGTACTTCTCGGCATCGAATGGAACCGCCTTGTCGTAACTTTCGCGCAGGGCGGCATGAAACTCTGCCGGGTCCACACCTTCGTTGAAGCCGAGGTACACGAGGGCGCCCGGTTCGCAATCCATGATGTAGTAGGTCTCGTCCTGCGTGAAAGTCTCGCCGAAGTTGCGCCGAATGTACTCGGGGCGGGGATGACATTGGAGCGATAGATTGCCGCCTCTCATGGTGTCGAGATAATCAAAGCGAATGGGGAACTCGCGGCCAAAGCGGCGGCCGCGTTCGCCGATGACTTCCTCGCGCCGGGCGGCCATGAGCCAATCGAAGGAGCATTCGAGCAGGAGCCCGCCATTGGTGAAGACGAGGCCGTTCTCCGGCGAGATAAGCTCGAACGACCACGCGTAGTTGGGAACATCGGACGCGAGGCCGGGGATCTTTTCGCTGATCCAATGGCCTCCCCACGGGCCGGGTTCGAACCACGGACGCGCGCGGAAGGATCCGTGGGCCAGTTGGTCGAGCGCCTTGCGCCATGCACCGCCGTCCATGAAGGAGGGGCCTTCCGGATGCTGGCCATCGACGATGACCGCGATGCGCTGCACGATGGTAATGCGATGCTGGTTCAGCGCCGGCCAGTCGACGAAGTAGAAACGCTTGTATTGTCGCTTCGCATCATCCGGCTTGTCAGCGCCGAGGTTCTTCACGACTCCCGCGCGCGAGCGGAACTGTAGTTCGTTCTTTGGCAGGTCGACGTAAACGAGAAAGGCGTCCTCGTCGACAAGCGCCGCGCCGCAACCATAGATGATCGTATGACTGGCGGCGGACGCGGATCGGAGCGCGACGAGCCTTTCGCCATCGAAGAAATCCGTGAAGGCGCCGGTAAACCGCGTGCCAAAGATCGGATCATCGCCGCCGAGGAACGGCTCGACCATCTTGTTGATGACGTCGGCAGGCCACATGGCCCCGGTAGCAGAACGCCATTCGGCCTGTACGCCGAGGGCCTTCAGCGCGGCGTCGAGAGGCTTGCGGAAATCCTCCCAGTCAATGCCGACAAAGCCATCGATGGCCACACGGTTGTGCCGAGCCAATTGGCACGCGAGAGCTTCGAAGCCCGCGGCCATCGCGCCGGATTCGACCTCATGGGCCGGATAGATGTCGTAGACATCCATCGAGTGAGCCTCGCGTTTGAGGGGCATGAGGAACTGGGTCGTGCGGCGCTGGGAGGTGGTGGTCATGTCGAGTCCTGTCGGGATGTAGTAGGTCCATCGATGTCCGGTTCGTGGTGGTGAAGCGGCAACGACGCCGCGCCTGCGAGCGCGGCCTTCTCCAATAGCTGGCTGGCGCGAATCGGAACGGGATCATTGAGGGCCGCGCGCATTGCAGGCTCAAAGAGATCGAGTGAGCGTGAGATGTTGCCGCCAACCACGATGACTTCGGGGCGGAATCGCGCGACCCACGGCGCCAGGAACTCGCCCATCAAATTGCCGTATTGCTCGAATCCGGCGGCTGATTCGCGGCCGTCTCGGACGGCGTCGGCATATTCACGCAGGGATGGATAGTCGCGTGCGCCGGCGGACTTGGCGACGGCTTGCAGTCCGCGGCCGGAGAACCATTCCTCCGCGGTTTTTCCGCGAAACGGCAATGGATAGAAGTAGCCGCCTTCCGGGACGTTCGGCGCGTGCTCGACCAAGTCGCCGTCGGCGGCGAATGCAGATCCAAATCCTGTGCCCAGCGTTACCCCGATGGCCCGGTTGGCATCGCGGGCGACTCCCGTCCAGCATTCGCCGAGCAAGAAACACGCGGCGTCATTGCGGAAGATAATGGGTGTGGCGACATCGAGGCCAAGGCGGCGCTTCAACTCGGTGCGCACGTTGATGCCGAAAAGCGATTCGTACTTCGCCAAACCACGGATGCGCGAAATGCCGAGGTCATACTCGAATGGGCCAGGCATGGCGATGCCGATGCCGACCAGTTGCCGGCCGGTGCCATGGGCGAGGGCGCGCCTGAACGCATCGGCCCAGGCATCGAGGATGGATTCCGCCGGTCCGGCGGAGTCGACTGGTGCGTGGACGACGGTTTCGTCCAACAGGCTTCCAGTGTGTGCATCATGGAGCCCGGCGGTGACGTGCGATCCGCCGATGTCCATGCCTGCACAGATGGTTGTTGTGTGGTTGCTCAAGACTGTTCCTCCCGCCCCCGATAGTCATCCGAGGGCGGTGTTGTGGGCAAGTTCGGAAAGCTGTTCGTCAGGACTTGGCGGCGGCGACTGGTTCTTCGGCGTGAGTGCCGATTGGTAGCGGATCAAAACCGCAAAGCATGGTCCCCTGTCCGCGCGAGATGTGGACCTCTTCGGTGGGGCGGTCCTGCGGGTCGCGCACCTGGATGAGGATGTTGCGGCGCGGGCGGCCGCTGGTGTTGGGTGCGGAACCATGAATGGTGAGGTAGTTGAAGAACAATGCATCGCCGGCCTGTGCCGGACATGACACGCCTGCCTCCAGCGGGTACTTGTCCGGCGGCAGGTACAAGCCGCCGGGATCGCAGGTGAGCGGGCCGAGCTTGTGGCTTCCCGGGATTACGCGGATGCATCCGTTCTCGTCGTCTGCGGGGTCGAGGTAGATGCTGACCGCCATCATGGAATGGCGCTCGTGTGGAAAGTAGGGATGATCCTGGTGCATGGGGAAACCTCCCCCCTTTTTGGGTGGCTTCGCCAGCAGTTTGGTGTGGTGGAGCTGCACGTTGGGGCCGATGAGGGCCTCGAATGCCTCGAGAAGCGGCTGATGATAGAGCAGGCGCGTGAAGACCGCGGAGTGAAACTGCATGTCGTGGATGGCGTCCATGCGTTGTTCCTGGCGCTTCTCGTCGCTCATCCACGATCCTTGCCACAGGTAGTTCGTCTTCAGTCGATGACTGTTCATGCGATCGAGCGTGGCGTCCGCCTCGTCGCGCAATTGCTGGACAAATGCGGCGTCGAGAAGACCCGGGAGGAAGAGGTAGCCCTGCTCGCGGTAATGCATCACCTGTTCAGGCGTGATCATGGTGTTGCTTCTCCGTTGGGGGAAATTCGGATCAGTAGTCGAAGCCGCCGCCGGGTCCGAGGAGGACGATGTCGCCGACGCTGACGCTGCCATTGCTGGGGTCATAGATGGCAGCCGGGCCGGCGTTCCAGCTTGGGAGGTAGCTGGGATACTTCTGCTCGAAGGTTTCCTTGCCAAAGATGAGGTGCTCGCCAAAATTGGAGATGCGGTTGGGACCGGTGCTCACCAACGACCACACAAATGAAGTGCTCTTCACGAAGAGCGGGTTGCTCCCGGCGCCTTCCGTGACGACCTCAAGCCAATGCTCGGCAAAATAACGGTACTGCGGGGCGTTCAACCGGTTGTCCGTCTCGTTGGGGAAGACATTGGAAGGCACAGCAGCGAGATAGGCAACGGGAGTCGTCAACCGTGTCAAAGCCATGTCGCCATTGTTGACGGGAGACTCGGCGGATTGCCACCATGTGCGGTCGCGGGGGTAATGGTTCTGGTCGACGCGATAGGACTCAAGGCCGACGGCGATGGTGCGCATGTCGGTTTTTGCGCGGGAGACCTTGGCGCGGACCTGCGCCTCCAGGAAATTCGGCACGGCGATCGCCGCAAGGATGGCGATAATCGCCACCACGATGAGCAGTTCGATGAGGGTAAAGGCGTTGTGGCGCGGTTTCATGAGGCGAGGCTGCTCCTGCGGTCGGTTTCACTTCTTTAAGTCGGGGGATTGAGACGACAGTGCACGGTGCCTCTGGGATTGCAGGTTGTGGCGGGGGAGGGCCGAGAAGGGTACCGGCCTTCCCCCCCCACCAAGAAGGATCACTCCACGATCATCCAATCGGTGACGCTGGCAGGTGACGTGGCGCCAAGATCAAATGGCCGGAAGTTGGAAGTCGCCGCGTCATCGTCCAATCCGCCATCCCAGTACAGCTCATCGAGGTAGATGGCACCGCTTTCGACGGTGAAGTTCCATTCGCGACCGGCGTAGGCACCTTCGAAATCCACGATGTAATCGATGGAAAGGGCGGGTGTCTCGCTGGAGTTGAAGAAGTGGACGCCCTGGCTGACATTTCCGAGGAACGGGAAGCGACTGTCAGGAGTGTCGGCGGCATCCTTCTGGGACAGAATGGAGATGAACGCCCAGTCGTCGGTGGAGTCGAGCGTGCCAAGGACTCCCTCAACGATGGGGTCGTGCTTTTCATCCTCGCCACCATAGATGGTGACCTTGGTGCCGTCCGAATCCAGGCGCACATAGAAGGAGTGGTCCGCCGGATCATCGAGGGAGTTCATGTCCTGGCCCCAGCGGAAGGTGGCCACGGTTCCTGCTGCGGGGATGGGGTCGACGTTGATGGCGAACTGGAAGAGCTGGAAGTTGCCGTTCTGCGGATCCTGGTACTCAATGCCGACTCCCAAGCCCTGGTCGACTCCGAGGCGGTAGCTATTGTCGCCCTGGAAGGCCTTGTCGGCGGTGTGCAGGCCGGTTTCCGTGTAGCCTGTCGTCCATGACGCTGGAGAAAGCAATGGGTCGGCTGAGTAACTGTCCCAGCCCGAGGCGCCGGGGGTGGTGCCTTCGAGCTGGACGAAGATGTTGTCGCCCTCGAAGTTTTCATCGAGCCAGATGTTGGCCTGTGCCGTCGACCCGAGGGCCAATAGCAACATCGCCCCCAGAATCCGGATCCAAAGGAATGACCGTGTAGCCATGTCGGTACCTCTCGCCTTGGTGTGGGTTTGAGCCCTGCTTGGTGAAGACAATAAATGCATCATCTCGATGACGCGGTGCGACTTTCCAACCGGTGCAATTGCCATCGACGCCTTCGGTGGTTGGAAAGCGGGGGATCTGCGATGACCCCGAGATTGCCTTGGGATGACAGCGCGAGTTCCTCCTTTCCGTACCCGGGGGATTGCTGACCCGGTGAGGGCCCCTGCGGAACTCCAATCAGTGTAGGGCAATGAGTATGCACACCTAGCCACTTGTCAAGCAACTTTGGACCGGTTTCCGCTCTTCCGGGGAAGGGAGTGCTCCTCCTCATCCCGCCAGCCTTCAGCGTCCCCCGCTGCACCCCTGATTCGGAGGCGGGGGCGGGATAAAGAGTATACACATTGGAGTGGACTTGGCGGCTCATCATTGCCTCCGGCGTGGCTTCAAGAGCTGGTCGCTCCCGCCCAGGCGTAGAGTTTGGATCTCACAGCCGCCCACAGACTTGGGGCAGCCACGAGTGCCCTGAACGGAATCCTCGCCCAAGTTGCAGCGACCGGCGATGCGCAGCGGAGCGGCCGTCTTCAGTTCGATCTCGCGCGGGGTCCTCATCGGGTTGTAATACCGCAGGACCGATCCGTTGTCATCCTCCGCCGGCTTCCAGGTGCTTCCGACCAGGCCCTTGCCGTGCAGTTCGATCCACGTGTTGTCCGGCGGCAGTGGGCCATCATGCGGAGTCGCCCAGCGCAGGAGGACCGGCGCGGCATAGGATTCGGCCTCGGCGATGATCTCTGACTCGGCGTCGCGCGCTGCCACGGGGAGGAGGGAGAACTCGGTCTTCATCGGTCCGAGGCATTGTGCCTCCGGCGTCTCGATCATCGGACCCGCAAAGTTCGGCCGGGTAAGCAGATCCTTGCGCGAGAGCCAACCGACGCTGCGCAGCAGGGTGATGGCGATGGTGCGCGATCCGCGCGGGCCGGACAGGATCTCGTACTCGGTGAGGCGCCGGTTGAGCACGGCGACGCCATGATCGTCGCCAAACAATGCCACCCAATGGCGCATGTGATGGGTGCTCGGCTCCAGGCCGTCATGCTGCGGGGTTGTTTCAACGTGCAGCGGCCGGCGGACGGTCGCGAAATGCCCATCGGCGACAGACTCTTTCACGTTGGATGGACCCGGAAACAAGACACGGAGGCGATGATCGAGCGCACGGTTGTCGGCGCGGAGAGCGAAGTCGATGCGCCTGCCTTCCTTGTAGACTCGCATGGTCACGCGCAAGGTCGCATCGACGGTTGCGTTGCTTCGGCGCTGGCGATCACGAGAGAGGCTGCGGGGTAATCGCCACGGGATGGCGATGGAGTATTCGGCGAAGACGGCGCCGCGCGCGACGAGCTTGACCTTGGCGGCTGCGTCTGCAGTGGTCAGACGCGCGCCGCGCGCGGCGTGGGAGTAATCGTACTCATCGCCCGCATCCTCGGTGTCCTCAAAGACGAGGACATTGCGAAGCAGCGCGCCGGTGTGCTTGTCCTTCAGGTCGAACGAGCCATTGGAGTGGAACTTGATGCGGTATTCGGCGGTCTCGATCCCCGCGTCGGTGGCCTTTCGGCACCACGCGATGTCGGCGTCGCGCTGACCTGGCTTGGTTGGCAGAACGTGAAAGGTTCGATAGCCCCATCCCGACTGGTTGGACGCGATGGCAATCTCGATGTCCTTCAGCGGCTTGTTGAAGGAGAGATAGCTTGTCTCCGTCCGCTGGGCGACAGAGGCGATCTGGAATGTAACCCCGGCGCCTGCGGAGTCCACGAGGCGGAAATGCCGTGGTGCGTCAGCCGGCATCGTGACCGTGGCGCACAATGGCCCGCGGTGCTGCGTGAAGAGTGGGTTCCAGCTTATGATGGAACCGGCGGAATCAGGATGCGCCGTGTTGATTCGCGATTCGATCCCCCACAACTGGAAATCGCGGACGCTGCGTGCCAACTGGGCGACCTTCTCGAAGCGGATCATCATTTCGCGATGCACGGCATCGACGGAACACCCGCAGATGCTGTCGTGGGGGTGATTCTCCAGCAGGAGGCGCCATGCCTCCACGAGTGAGCCCGCGTGGTTCTCCCCGCCCAGATGTTGGGCCAAAGCGCATGACGGCTCCGCCCAGCGCTCCAGAAGGGCCTCGCACTCGCGGTTCCATTGCTTCAGGTACATCCGCGCGGACAGGACGCCCGGGAGGATGACGATGTAGCGCGAGCTGCGCAGTTCGACATCGCGCATCGTGCGCAGCTTGCCAGGCGCCTTCTTCACTTCATGCGCAAACTTGTCGTAGGTGGAATGAACGAACTTCACTTCCTTGAAGTGCTTGTTGGCGGCATCGATGACCTGCGGGATCTCGTACTGCGGCGGCGTGTGGTCGCATCCGTTGTTGAGCAGGATGTTGCCGCGGCGCGTCCATCTGCCCAAGTCGTCGACCTGGCCCTTGAGCTGCTTCATCGCGCGCTCGATGGAGAAGGATTCGGCGAGGAGCTCGGAATCTCCCCAGCCGGACTCGTAGCCAAGGAGCGAGGCGTTGAAGTAGATGTTCTTCATCCAGATCGCGAGCACGGTGCTTCGGCGGTCGGGTGCCTCCCAGAAGAACTCGGTCCCCCACTTCTCCGCCTGCGGCATTCCGCGCAGGAAGATGAACGTGTCGATGCCAAAGCCGGCCAGGATCTGCGGCAATTGGGCGACGTGGCCGAATGGATCGGGGACATAACCGGCGTTGGAGTGCTTCCCAAAGCGCGCCGCAACGCGACGGGCCATGAGCAGATTGCGGATCAGGGATTCGCCGCTGACGATGAACTCGTCGGGCAGGACATGCCACGGACCGATGACGAGACGGCCTTCCTGAATGTAGCGCCGCAGGTCGGCTTCGCGCTCCGGACGGATGGCCAGGTAATCGTCCAGCAGGATCGTCTGGCCGTCGCAGACGAAATGGCGGTACCCCGGTTGTGTTTCGAAGAGGTTGAAGACGCGGTCCATCAACCGCACGAGGCGGAAGCGGAACTCCTCGAACGGCAGGTACCATTCGCGGTCCCAATGGGTTTGCGAGACGATGTGCGCGCGAAGCGGGCGCTTTGCCATGATGAGAGTCAGTCCGTCTTGTGAATGCCGGAGTGATCGACCGTGTAGCTGCCACCCTGGTAGCGCAGATTCTCGAGGCGCGCACCCGGATCGAGCGCGGCGGTTGTGCCCTTCCAACGGACGCCATTGCCGAGCGTCGCATCGACTCCGAACACGGACTCGATGATCATGGCCGGATACGCGCCATTGGCCGCGACGGTCCAATCGGTAATGAAGGGCATCATGTACGATGCCTTCCATGGGCCGCCCTTGTAGGATGGGAAGAGCGGATCGATCCAATGGGCCTGGCCAATAGGGCCCTGATGGGCGACGAGGGCGACCTGCTGCAGCCACTCGAAAGCGCTGTCCCCTTCGCCGACCTTGTACAAACCGTTGATCGCCTGCGCTGAGATGGACGCGAAGGAGCCCGTCCACTGGTGATCAACGCGCAGGGCCCGGTGCGCGTCGTCGTCCCACGCGGAAAGACTTGCGGTCCAGTTGCGCGTCTGGTGTTCGCGCTTGAAGTTGGCGACCATCTCGCGCTGGACGTGCGCCGGCAGGTCGTCGGCGATGCTTTCCAGCACGGCCACGAAGTCGTAAATGTGGTGCACGTCGTGATAGCTGCCGTCCGGTTGGCGGCATCGCCAATGGCCCTTCCCCTCGGCATACAGGCTGAGCACGTTGCGCAGGAGGATTCCGGCCTGCTGGTCGAGATACTTCGCGCGATCGGGTTCGCCGGTGTGCCGTCGCATGGCGGCAACCTGGCGTTGTGCGGCAACCCACATGGCGTTGAAGGCGGCGACTTCGTGGGTGTAGGTGCTGACGCATTCCAACAGGTTGATCACGCCGCCGCAATCCGCGAGGCCATGGCCGTTGACGTCGTACTCGCGCCACATCAGGGCGTGTTCTTCCAGGTGGTCGATGACGGGTCGGTTGTTGATGCGCTTGTGCAACCAATCGAAATCGCCCGTGTATCGCAGGTAATCGTGCGCCAGCCGCACCAGTGCGGAACTATTCACGGCATACCAATTGCCGAGTGGCTTGCCGGTGACGTAGTCCGTGGCGAGACAACGGCGGATGTCCGCGTTGATCCACACCTCGATGTGGTTGCGAAGCAGCGCGGGATCGAGCAGCGCATAGAATGGCGCGGCGATCATCATGTCCCAGAGGAACGAGGCGGTGGTCCAATAGTTGGGTGAGAGCGTGACAAACGCGGGGCCGTACTTGCTCAGTGGATTGTTGCGCCGCAGGGCGATGCAGCCCAGAGTCGTCGCCATGTACAGGCGCTTGAGGTCCTCATTGTCCGTGTGAAGAAGCGGAAGATGACCGGAGTAGCGCTTGTTGCCCGGCAGGAACGCGCTGGCGATGCGATCGTTCCAGATGGCCTCGGAATCCTGTTCGGTGCCTTGAAAGTTGTCGATGGCCGCAAGGAACCGCGCGGCAGCCTGCTCTTCATTCTCCCCGAGGGCTGCAAGAAACTGCAGTGTCCAGGTCTCGCCCGGTCGCAGGCGGATGTTGTAGATCAGCGTCTTGCCTTCCATGGAATGCGGCCGTGGGCGCGCCCCCTGGCATTGGAAGGCCCTCTCCGCGGATTCGAAGACAACTGCGCCGAGCTTTTCGCTGTAGCGCCACAGCTCGCGTTGTTCGTCCTCGATGCCGATGGAGGGACCAATGCTGGCCCAGCCGTCGATGGTATGCAGCAGACGGCCGGCCAGCTTGATGGCGACTTCCGCTTCGCGCACTTCGGACGACGGATTGGTGATCAGCAAGCGAATCATCGCACCGGGTTCTGCTGGCAGGGCGCGCGCGATGGTCTCGATTGCAAGGCCCTCGAAGGTCGCCACGCGGCGGACGCAGTCCGGATACCATGTGTAGCCGACTTCCACATCGGCGGCGACGGAGTGTCGCCGGTTGATGTAAAGCATCGCGGTGCCTTCACCCATTCCGGAGAACGGCGGGAACATGAAGTTCGCGATGGCCATGGGGTCTGGGGCGACTCGCAGGCAGCCGAGCTCGTTGAAGAGCGGCGGATGACTGAAATGATCGCGCCACCGATGGCGCATCTCACCCGTGCCAAGCTCGCGGCACTCCATCGGCAGGGGCATCGAGAGGGTCGTGGCGCTTGCGGAGTGGGTCATGAGGGTGTGCCTTGATGGGATGGCGCTGTCAGATAAGGCGAAGATCCGCGCGAAGGAAGCGGGGAAAGTACACGTCCAATTCCTCGAGCACCGTCTCGAGTGTCTTTGTGTTCACGACATAGGTGAAGACCATCTCGTCGGCATTGGCCGCCAATTCGGGATGCATGCGAAATGTGTAGGCATGATGCAGATCGGCGCCGCGGAACTCCGGGACGCGATAGACGGGGACGGGATCACTCCACGGACCGGTCAGTTCCGGCGCGCTGGTGATGCGCAACAGACCTTCGCCCGTGTGATACGTCGTGGCGAGGTATCGCCCCCGCGGCGCGTCGTGCCACAACGTGCACTCGCTGACGCCGGGCTGGTAGAGTGCGACGGGCTGCGCGGATGGCGGCTGCCAGCGCGGCATATCCGGATCGCCCGCCAACACCTCCAGCCGCGCCCCCGGATCGCCCGTGTCAATGTCCTCGATGGGTATGCGCGCCATCACGGTCTTGGGGTACGGGAGGCTTCCGACGGCATCTTGTGCGTAGCCCAACAAGTGCAGATAACCATCGTGCTCGAGATGCGCAGAGCAAAAGATCTGTTCGCCATGCGGCGGCGTGAAAGCGACGGACTCCACTTGCCATTGGGCGGGGGGCTCCTGCACGTTCGTGAGACGGAACAGGCGCGCGCCAACGATGCGGAACGCCAGCGACTCGCACGGGCCGGTGCCGTTCTCCAATTCATACCCGAAGATATACACCCGCCCCGCGCGGTGGAACCCCGTGCCGGGCCAGAACCATCTTTCCGCGCTGGTGGATGGCGGGATGAGGAAGTCGTGAGTGGGGGAGAGGATCCACTCACTCTTGATGGGGCGGTGCCCGTCCATGGAGACGAGCGCCGCGGAATTGCGCGGCATGGCATCGAAGCGACGCCGCGAACCGGCGATGGCACCGTAGAGCGTGTCGCCGAAGACCCAGAGGGCGCGGTCTTTATCGATCGGAATCGACAGGGCAACGTCCGCGCCGAGGTAGCCTTCCTGGTGCGGTGCGAACAGCCGGTCCAGTTCCGGATCAGGCTGGGCATTGCCGCGCAAGTCGGCTGGCGATTCGGATGACAACGCCACGCTCATTCGCCGATCTCCAACCGCACAAAGCGCGGATAGTAGATGGTCATGTCCGAGAAGGAGGCCCAGAAGTCCGTTGTGTTGATGACGTATGTCATCACGATCGTGTCGTCCGATTGCGCAAGCTGCGGATGAACGCGGGGCGTGTAGGCATGGTACAGGTCGTCGGTTCGTTCCATCAGTTGCGGGATATCATAGACTTTCTGCAACTGCCATGGACCGGTCAGCTTTTCGGCCGTCGCGAGGTAGATCTGCGGCTTGAATGGTTCCATGGTGCCGGTGATGTAGCGGCCCAGCTTCCTGTTGTAATACAGGCCTGACTCCGTGGTTCCCGGGCGGAAGAGGGGCTTGAGACCGTCGCGGTCCGGCCGCCACTGGTCGCCTTCGGACAAGAACTCGATGGCCGAACCCGGGCTGTCGCTGTCCAGGGCATTGAGCGGCATGCGGGCCAGGATTGCCGCGCGCACCATGGGATTGTCGTTCGGCCCATCATCATAGCCGAGCAGGTAAACATGACCGTCCTCAACATGCGCGGCGACGTTGAGCCCGAAGTGCTGGTCTCCGTGACCGAGATCGACGCGGTTCATCTCCCATTGGTCGGGATGCTCGAGCGGGTTTTGCACGCGGAAGAGCGTACAATCGTACGACTCAAACGCAAAGCCGCCGGGGCCTTCGCCTGAGCGGAGCTTTGTCAGGAAGAGATAGAGCTTGCCGTCATGATTGATGCCACAGCCGGGCCAATACCAATACTCGTCGGCCCATGACTCGGGCGTGAAGAAGTCGCTGACGAGCTTGTCCTCGAGATTCCAGAAGTACTCCACCGTTCTAGGGAGCCCCTGCGTCATGTCCTGGATGGCGATGCTGTTGCGGATCATGGGGCCCTTGCGCGAACCGCTGTATCCAGTGCCCAGAGTCGTATCGCCAAAGATCCACAGCACGCGGCCGGGCGCGATTTCGACAGAGGCGGCACCGTCGGCGCCGAGGTAGCCGCGCTGCTGTGGTTTGAGCATCTGGTCAAAGACCGGATCAGACTGGGCGGAACGAATCGGCAGCGGTGGCGGCTGCCCCACGGCGCAGGCGGAGCAGACAAGCAGGCTCAATGCCATCAGGGTGCCCATGGGCGACAGGGAATGGCGGGAGGACATGGCGCTGATCCCTCGTTGGTTTGGAGGTCCCCAAGTATGCATACACATAGGCAAGCTGGCGGCAACTGCCGCTCCGGTCAAGAGCAATCTCCCGCCGGGGAAAATGCCATCGCCATGGGCGTTTGGCGGGTTACTCCGACCAGGCTCCCGGGAGGCGAAGCGACCGCCGGAGGCCATCCGGTAGGCATACATAGACGAGCAGTAGGAGCAGGAGCGGGGTGAGGACGTACGGGTGGAGCGGGTTGCCGAACTGGCCGTAGGGGCTGGTGATGTCGGCCCTGGCCTCGATGCGGGCGGAGAGGGTGGCCGTCTGGCCGGTGTCCGTCCGGTTGCCCGGCGCGATGATGCCCCGGCGGTCGATGATGGCGGAGATGCCGGAGTTGGTGGGCCGGACCAAGGGCCTGCGATTCTCGACCGCGCGAAGGACTGCATAGGCCAGATGCTGGCGGGGCTGCTGGCGCAGGCCGTACCAGCGGTCGTTCGTAAAGTTCACCAGATAGGCGGCGTCCTTTGCCGCGATGCGGCGCACGTATTCGGGGAAGAGGATCTCGTAGCAGATGAGTGGCGCGAACCGGCCGCCGGGCGCGTCGAGCGGTTCGGACGCTTCGCCTGCCAGGATGGTGCGCGATTCCGGGAACAGCTTGCGCAGGAACGGGAGCTGGCGCTCCAGCGGGAGGTATTCGCCAAATGGCATCAGGATGTTCTTGCGATAAGTCGGGCCCGGGCCGGTTTGCGGACCGATGATCGCGGCGGCGTTGTAGTAGCGTATGGCTCCGGTGCCCGGGTCGGTCGTGAACTCCACACAATTGACCGCGAGTGGCACGGAATGTTCGGCGTGAAAGGCGGCAATCTCGCGCATGAACTCCGGATTGAAGGTGGGGGAATTCGGCGCAAACGGCCCGGCGCCTTCGGGCCAGAAGAGGATGTCGGGCAGTTGCTGCGCGATGGCCTGACGCGACAACGCGACGTTTGCTGCGGCCGTCTTCGAGCGCAGGTCCGCTTCGCCCGAGCGAATCTTCAGCGGCGCCATGGGTTGTATCAGCGCGACGTTGATCGGGGGGCGCGAGTCGCTTGGTGCATGCGCATTCAGTGCAACCAGGCCGTAGCCAATGTGGCCGGCTGCCACGACGGCTGCTGCACAAAACGCGATGAAGGCTGCGCGATGGTTGCCGGCTGCGCGCAGTTCGAAGCCACCCACCGCAAGGCCCGCCGCCAACGCGAGGAGCATCGTCGCGCCCGGCGTACCGATGAGGTCGACGGCTTGCAGCAGGACCGGATAGTGCACCAGCGCGAGCGCAAGGTTCAGCGCGAGACCCGGCGGCGACCAGTAGTCGATTACCGTGTACACGAACGCGCCAACAACTCCGGCCGGGGCGCCAATGCGGCGATGCAGCAGCGCGCAAAGCAGCACGAACACAGCGGTCGGCATGGCGCCGATCAGCACAACGGCAAAAAACACGGGGAATGCCTTGGGATGCGGCATCTCAAAGAACACCACAGCCGATTGCCATACCCAGGCAAAAATGCCGGACGACGCAAGCGCACCGATCCACAGACCCAACAAGAACATGCGCGCGAGAGGGAGTGGATGCTTCCAGACAATGACGAATAACGTTGCCGGAATGGCCCACGGCAGAAATCCCCAACCTGTCGCGGGATCAAAGAGGTGATTCAGGATGGGGAAGACATAGGCAAGCGGCAGAAGGTGGGGGAGGCGCCCCTTCCAAGTGCCCAACAGCAGGATGGCGAGGATCGGCACCTCGAACCATGCAAGCGCCATGTGATCCGCGAGAAATGGGAAAACCAGCAGGTGCGCAGTGGTGATGGCTGCGCCGACGATCCATCCCCTTCGGCGTGTTGCGGCGTCGTGGGCGTCGGCCATGCGGGGAATCACCGTGCGGGCTTCAGGCGATGGTCACTTCAATCAGGTGCGGAAAGTATTCCTCAAACTCGATGTAGGTCAAATAGAGAACCCGGCCGCCGTCTTCGGCCAGCTCGGGATGTTCCTTTCCCGCGTAGATGAGCGGAGAATACGGCACGGGATAATCATACAGAGGAGGCGGGACTTGCCACAGCGTGACAGGTTCGCTCCACGGTCCCCACGGCGTGGCAGCCGTGCGGCCAACAATTGCGCCGGTCAGTTCCAGGGAATGCACAGCCAGATAGCATTGCAGATGATCGTTCCAACTGACGGACATCTCGTTTGGCATGTCCGTCATGACAGTGGCGCACGTGGCGGGATCGGTCTGCCAGCCGCTCTCATCGCCGGCCCAATAGCGATAGCTGTCCAATGACCCGATGTTGTCCGGCCGCACCCGCGCAACGCAGCATTGCTGCTGGCCGGTGGATCCTTTGCGAACGCCATAGATGTAGAGGAATCCGTCATCGCGCGAACGCAGGACGGTCGTGCCGAACTGCGGCAGCGGATGCGGCCACCAGAGCGTGTCGCCATTGTGCGCGATGCGCGTGAAGTTGCGTCCGTCCGGTGAACCCTTTGCCAGGCCGCTGCCGACGAGATCAAAGTTCACCGGCATGGGACCCTCTGCCAGCATGCGAACGATGATGTAGTAGAGATAAAGCGTTGGCTTGAGATGAATGCCGTGGAGGCACCAGACGCGCAACTCGTCGACACTTTCGCCGGGGAGGTGGGGGACGATTTGAAGGAGCTTGCCACTGTCGGATTGCACATAGCGGAAGTCCCTCAATCCCTGCCGGCCTGACTTGTCGCGAAGGATCAACCCGGTGTTGGTGATCATCCGGTCGATTCCATGTTTGCCGGACATGTCGCCGGGGCCGAGCTGCACGCCGCCGGGGAACCAGAGGCTTTCGCCCGGTGTGCGGCGGCCGACAAGCGTGTCGCCAAAGTACCAGAACGCGCCATCGTCGAGCGGGATGGAGTAGGCGCCGTCCTGCCCGATCATGCGATGCGGGTTGTA
This sequence comes from uncultured Candidatus Sumerlaeota bacterium, assembly GCA_964625145.1. Taxonomy (GTDB): domain Bacteria; phylum Sumerlaeota; class Sumerlaeia; order SLMS01; family JAHLLQ01; genus CAYTRP01. The sequence goes on along the minus strand of CAZVAQ010000024.1, from coordinate 10,353 downwards.
GGTGAACTGCGGCCCCAGATCGCGGGCGGCAACGACGCGCAGGGTGGAACTCATGAATGCGCGGCCTTGGGGGATTGCTGGCACTCCGGCCAATGCGCGGCGAGGAAATCGCCAAAGACGCGGGCGAGCTTCTTCTGGCCGCCCACGCCCGGGTGCACATCATCGCAAAAATCGTCGATGGTGAAGAGCGGCTTGGGATGGCAATACGGCAGGTGCAACTGCGCGGAGAGATCGCGGATGACATCGTTGAAACTCTCGATCTTCTCGTCCGTCACGATCCCCGTCCACAGCAGGCCCGACGTTGCGATGCGCGCATTGGGAAGGCCCGCGATGATGCGCTCCAGGAGGTTGGAGTATCCTTCGCGAAACTGGTCGGCGGTGACGATATTCCGCACGTCGTTGGTGCCGTAATAGACGAGAAGGAAGTCCGGATTGTGGCGAAGGAGGTCCTTCTCCACGCGATCGATGGCGAGCGGGTTGTCAAACGGCGTGCAGCAAACGCCCGAGCCATCGCGGGCGCAGTTGAAATACTGCCAGCCAAAACGCTCGCAGATCTGGTAGCCATAGCCAAGGCCGTAGGGATCGAAGGGAGCGTCGTCGCCGATGCAGCAGTTGCCGCTGATGGAATCGCCAAACGTGGCGAACACCTTTTCGGGGACTGGCGTCGTTGGTGACAGGAACGTGGCACCCTCATCGGTGTCCGCGGCAATCACCATGGCATCCACGTAGAACGGACCGCTGGAAACGGCCGTGCGGAGGAAAGTGACTTCGGTGCCTGCCGGTGAAACCGGAATGTCAATGATCGCGGGATTGGCTTCGGGGCGGATCTTGGCGATGTGCCTGCCATCCGCAAGGACGTGGCAGAATACGTATGGCTCCGTCACGATGTGCAACGCCAGCCGTTTTGTGTTTGCAACGCGGAAACGCATCTCGTTGCCGCCAAACTCCGCGGCCAGGACGCGCTGCCCCTGCCAGTCGCGCTCGGTCCAGCCCCTTGTCAGTGATAGCGTGTCGCGAAGATCAAGAAGGCTCGTCAACATGCGGTGATCCTTTGCGGACGTATTGGAAACAGCTCAATAGACAGTCATCGCCGACATCTGGATCGGCGCCAGTTGAACGGAGATGAAGCGCGGATGGTAAATGCCAAAACCTTCCTCGGTGAACAGTGGCGCGATGGTACCCATCGAGTTCGTGGCGTAGCTGATCAGCAGGCGGCCGTTTTCCGAGAGATCGGGCTGGATGCGCGCGGCGTAGGAACCAATGGGGAAGCTGACCGCGGCGTGTTCCGGAACGACATACAGGCACACGGGCGCGTGCCACGGGCCCGTGATGTCGCGCGCCCACGACAGGCGAATGACACCGGTAAGAATCTCATATGTGAGGGCGAGGTAGTACCCAAGCGACTCGTCATAATACAGCGAGGATTCCGTGACTCCCGGTGAAAACAGGACCGTGGCATTGGCGGGATTGCTGACCCAGGTGCTGCTTGTGGCGTTGTGGAACTCCATCTGCGAGCCATCTGCCCCCGCGAGCAGGTCAGCGACATTCATCCGCCCCAGGATCATGACATCGCCCACGCCGGCGCGGCGGTGGCTGCCGAGGAAGTAGACGATATCCCCTTCGCGGCGCAGGCCCGTGTGAATGGTCAGATTGTTGCCGCCGATGTTGAAGTTGCTGGCATTGACCTGCCATTGGGGGGGAGGGGCCTCCGGATTCAGAATGCGGAGCAGTGTCGTTCCGGCGACGTTGATGTCTGCTCCCGTGCTCATCGAGAAGCAGAAGATGAAGAGCTCGCCATCCAACATGATCCCCATCGTCGGCCAATAGAACGAGCCGGGAGTTCCGGATTGGTGCGGGAAAAAAGATGAGCCGCCGGATTTCCAGTAGAACTGGATCTCTCCGGGCTGGCCGGAGGATATGTCCTGGATGGCGATGGAGTTGTTGATAAACAGGGCTCCACCGTTGCGTTTGCCATCGCTGGATGTGCCGAGGAATGTATCGCCGTAGAGCCACAGGATGCGATGTTCATCCAGCGCGATGCCGTAGGACACGTCCGAGCCGAGCCATCCCTGCGCGCGCGGCGAGAATGCCTGGGTGTATTCCTCCTCGATCTCGATGGACACGAGGCGAAGGCCTTCGTCATCCGGAAAGCACGGCAGCGTCGTGCCGTGGAAGCGGATTTCGCTGAGGCCGAAATAATCGGAGCCGTAGTTCCCCTGCGTCGGCAAGGCGGTGAGCAGCACCGCGCTGGCACGGATGTCATTGAGGTCGATCTCGTTGCCGGGCGCGTAGTCGGGTGTGCCGGGTGCGCGACTGAGCGCCACATCGGTGAAGTGGTGCCACGCTCCGGCGCGGTCGCGATAGTGAATCGCAACATTGCGCAGGCCGCGATCGGTCAGGTTGGCCTGGTTGTGATTCCAGATGAGTGCGCGTTCGAGTTCCTGTGGCGCGCTGAACGTGTAGAGGAGCCACGCCGGACCCGCCACGCCGGCGGGGTTGTTCCCAATGTTGCCGCCGCCACCGGCCTGTGACAGCCACATGTCGTCGCCGGACGGGCTGGCGTGATGCAAATCGCCAGTCAGGCCACTGCCATCGCACGTAAATTGTGGACTGGTCAGCGGGGGATAGAACGTGCTGGAAGCCGTCGCGGTGATCGAGCCGGGAGGAACGGGGGGAGCGTCCGCGGAAAGGACAGGCGTGCATTGCATGGCCATGAGTACGAGAATCAGGAGGATATTGGAGAGGCGCAGCGATGACATTGTTTAGCCCTTTGTTCCAGTCAGGGCAATGCCCTCGACGAAGTAGCGTTGGCAGAAAAAGAAGACGATGATCGTCGGCAGGAGCATGATGAGCGACACGGCCATGAGGACGCTCCACTCCGACGGGTGCTGGCTGGCGAAGACGGTGAGGCCGAGGGCGAGGGTGAATTTGGATTCGGAGGTGAGGAAGATCAGCGGCCCGAAGAAATCGTTCCAGTGGAGGAGGAACGCAAAGATGGCGACGGTTGCCAACGCAGGCTTGGCCAGGGGGAGGATGATGCTGGCGTAGATGCGCAGGTGCGTTGCACCGTCGACGCGCGCGGCCTCGGTCAGCTCGTGTGGAATCGTCAGGAAGAACTGCCTCATGAGAAAGATGAAGAATGGCCATCCCGAAAGGAATGCCGGCACGATCAGTGGGTAGTAGGTATCGATCCAGCGCAGCTCGCGAAAGATGGCGAACAGCGGGATGATCGATACTTGGGGCGGGAGCATCATCGTCGCCAGGAGGATCAGGAACCACGTGTCGCGTCCGGGCCATCGCAGGCGCGCGAACGAATACGCCACCAGCGATCCGGAAACGATGTAGCCGATGATGCAGCCAAGCGTGATCAGCACCGTGTTGCGCGTGTAAAGCAGGACAGGCATCTGTTCGAAGGCCCGGGCGTAATTGTCCCACCGCACCTCATGGGGAATGAGGCCGACTCCCGGGGTGAAGACCTCCTCGGGGCCCTTGAGGGAGCTGGAAATCATCCATGCAAAGGGCGTGAGGAACAACAGCGCGATCCCCCATGTGGTGGCGTGGAAGAGGATCGCAGGTACAAGATTCCGAATGGGAGGCACGCGCATCACCGTTCCCCCTCGTAGTACACGAAGCGGCCAAGGCCCTTGAAGAGGAGAATTGTCACGGCCATGGTCAGCACGAACAGGATCCAGGCCATTGCAGAAGCTGTTCCCATCTCGTAATCCTGGAACGCCTTGAAGTAGAGCTGCAAGTTGTAGAAGAGCGTGGAATCCAGCGGGCCGCCGTTGGTCATCAGGTAGGCCTCCGTGAAGACCTGGAAGCAGGAAATGATCTCCACCACCATGATGAGGAAGATGATGCCGGATAGTTGCGGAAGCGTGATGTGCACAAACTGGGTCCACCAGCCGGCGCCATCCACGCGCGCGGATTCATACAGGTGGCGCGGGATGCCGTTGAGACCGGCGATGAAGAGGATCATGCGCCCGCCGCCGATGGACCAAAGACCCATCAGGATGATGGCGTCCTTGGACCAGCGTGGATCGTCCAGCCACAATGGCCCGGGCACGCCGAACAGGGCCAGGGCCTGGTTCACCAGGCCGTATTGCGGATTGTACATCCACAACCAGATCACCGAGAGCGCCACGCCCGAGACGATGGATGGCATGTAATAGACGGTGCGGAGCACGCCGACACCCGGCCGGGGGTTTGCGACCAGCATCGCCAACAACAGTGACCCAAGCACCACGATCGGCACGCGCAGTGCGGTGAAGTAGACGGTGTTCCAGATCGCCTTGTAGAACTTGGGATCCTCGAACAGCAGGTGGGTGTAATTCTCCAGGCCCACCCACATGGGCGGCCGCAGCACATCGAAGCGCGTGAAGCTATAGTAGAAGGAGAGGATAACCGGGATCAGCGTCAGCCCGAAGAAGCCGACAAGCCATGGCATGGCGAAGAGGTAGCCAAGCAGGCCTTCGCGTTGCTCCACCCATGCACTGGCCTTGTTGAGAACGGAGGGCGGCTTCATTGTCTGCCTCCGCCGGTGTCGTTTGCATGCATGCGTTGAAGGCTCTCGGAGTAGAAGCGGCTGTATTCAATGTTTGCGTTCAGCGCGCGTTGCACCTCGCGCTCGGCTTGCCGTAGCGCCTCCGCCGGTGCTTCTGTCCCCCGCATGGCCTTGTCCCACGCCTCGCCATAGGAGCGCCAGAACTGTGTGTGGGCCAGCGGCACGACAGTGGTGGGATGAGCCCACTGCATGCCTTCGACGAAGACCTCGATGTGCGGGATGCCCTTTGTTGCGGGGCTGTTGGCGGCATGCTTGTCCGCCGGGAAGAATCCCGCCAGATTCTGGCTGGCAGCCCACTCGGCGACGCGCTCCTGCACGTCCGACTGCGTGTAGTACTTGATGTACTCCCATGCGGCTTCCGGGTTGCGTGCTCCTGATGGGATCCCTATCCACACCGGCCCCGCCACCACCCCGTGCTTGCCCTCTTCGGGCACGGGCAGTTGCGAGACGCCGTATTCCAAGTCCGGCGCGTACATGCTGATTTCCTGCACAAAGCTCGACTTCTGCACGATCATGGAGAGGTTGCCGCCAAGGAAGCCCTGCTGCTTGCCCTGCCCATAGGAGGCACGCTTGGTGAGCAGGGCTTGGCGCCCGAGCTTCTCGAACAGACGCGCTTCCCATTCCAATGCCTCGATGTGTTCCGGTCCGGTCATGATGACCTTCGTGCCATCCTCGCTCAGGAAACGGGCGCCATTCTGCACGGCCCAGCCGAGGAAGATCGGGGACGCGCCGGGTGCCCAGTACCCCGGGATGTAGCCCGCGCGCTCGATGGAACCGTCGGTGTTGTACTTGGTCAGGAGCAGGGCGTACTCCTCCAGTTCCTGCCACGTCTGCGGCGGCCGGTCGGGATCGAGTCCTGCTTCGCGGAAATGCGCCTTGTTCCAATAGAACCCCTCGCTTCCCGTGCCGGTTGGAATGGCAAAGGTGTGGCCCTCCCAGGTCATCTCCCCCCACAAGGCATCAAAGACCTTTGAGCGGTCGAAGCCATCGCGCTCCATGAAGTCATCCAAGGGCATGAGCGCGCCGCGCGTGGACCATTGGGCCACGGAGCCGAAGTACTCGAACAAGTCCGGAGGGACATTACCCACCGCGGCGGTCAGGAACTTCTGTTCAATCTCCATAAACGGGAGACCGACAGGCTGCAGATAGATGGCGTCCTGACTTTCGTTGAACCATCTCGGGGCGGCGGGGTCGACATCCAATCCGCCGGTGACCTGCCACAACTTGATGACGGTGCGGTCCGTGGGGAGATGTTCCTCGGCGCGCACAAAGATGAAGAGCCATGCCAGGAGCAACACGCCCAATGCGGAAGCCGCCGTGCGACTCCATCGCTTCAGGCTGTCTGGTGCTGACGCCATGGGTCCCCTGCCTGCCACGCGGGAGATGCGTTTGTGACTCTCCACGGTTTGGGGGAGGTGTTTGCTCAGGTCAAGGACTTTGCATACACACTATGTGCGGCGTATCAGGGCCGGGATCAGGGGTTTCAAATGATGGACATACACACCAAGGAAGGACCGCCTGCTCAACGCCTGCCGCCGCGGGGGAGCCGGAGAGGCACCGGCAGCACCCGATGAAGGGACTCCATGTCCGCAGTTCCCGGTTTGGGCATCGAATCGCCCAGCATCATGGCGGCGGCCTCGCGCCCCAGACGGTGGGTGTCGTCCTCCAGAAGGATGTAGGGGTTCCCCTTCAGGACGTGCAGGTTCCGGGTGCTCCCCATGCCGCCGACCAAGGGGAGCTTGTCGCGACGCCGGGGACTGGGGTTTTGCTCGAGGGCTTCAAAGACTCCGGCCGCCACCATCTCGTCCGAGCAGAGGATCGCATCGAACTCCCCGCCCTGCTTCAGATGTGCCGCCACCTGCCCGGCCGTGTCGGACACCACCGTGTCTATCGAGTGAATGCGGATTGAGAGGATCGAGCGCGCGTCGTAGGTCAGGCCGGACTCCAACAGGCCGTCCTTGATGCCGCGCAAGCGCTCGATGGTGGTGGAGGCGTTGTCGATGCGCGTCACATACAGCAGCCGGCGGCAGCCCTGGTCGCGCACGTGCTTCACCAGACGCCGAAACGCGTTGTAGTCATCATAGGTGAGGGAGGGGATCTGGACGCCGGGGATGTTGCAGGCGATGAGCAGCAGGCGCACGCCCTGGTCCTGCAGGCGCAGGTACAGCGGGATGTTCACATTCACGGCCTTGCTGTCGTTCTTCAGAACCATGAACAGCAGGATGCGGTCGACGCCCTGCTGCACGAGGCGTTCCAGGTTTTCGGCCTCGCGCTCGTAGGAATTGTTCGACAGGCACAGGGTGATCTGCGCCTTGCGGTCAAAGGCCTCCTCGTCGATCCCCATGATGATGTCGCTCATGAACGAGCCGGAGGCGTGCTCGAACACGACGCCTAGCGAGCGGTTCTTCTCGCGGCCGACGCGCTTTTTCTGGCGGGCGACGCCGTCGCTGACAAAGGATCCCCGGCCACGGCTGGCGTAGACGAGGCCCTCGGTCACCAGGTCGTTGAGGACGCGGCGGGCGGTGATCTTGCTCACCTTGTACTTCTGGGTGATCTCGTTCAGCGAGGGGATGCGGTCATGAGGACGCAACTGCCCCTCGAGGATCTGGATCGAGAGGTCGGTCTTGATCTGGGCGTACTTGTAGCCGGATTTGTCGCTTCTGTTCTTGGTCGACATGGCGGCTTCCGATCTTCACCGGCGGCGGGTTCGATGAACGAATGCGGACCCTGAAGGGAACGTCCGGGGGGAGCAAGGGCGAAGCCCCTTGTTCCGGCGTGACTTGCGCTGTCCGTTTCGCCGGGGAATGCGTCCTTGGGTACTCGGAAGGCTCAAACACGGTGGTGTACTAAAGGAACTCGCCTTGACAGGCTGGCGCATTTTTCGCTCATGTCTCGCGCATGATGTTGAAGCGATGTGCCCCAACTTTCGCGCTCCGTCTGCTCACCTCCCTGGTGGGCTTCCTTTTCGTCTGTTCCATTATCGTCGCCCAGCTGCCGCATTGCCAATGCGGCTTGCATTGCCTGCATGTCGAGTTGGCCAACGCTCCGGCTGCCCCGGCCTCTGCGCCGGAACCGGAGACGGGGTGCTGCCCATCGGGTAAGCAGGAGGAGGCCCCGGCGCCCCAACCCACGTCAAACCTTCCTTGCGAAGAAGAGGACGCACCGTGCGATTGCCCGGTGCAGGTGAGTGAGGACTCCGGCACTTCGCAAGCTACGATCACCTGCGCGGTTGCCCTTACTACCGTCAAGCACGTCGCCAGCTATCCGATCCCCACGCCGACTGCCGTGGGGCTGTTGGTGTCATCGGTGCACATCCCCGGCTGGTTGACCATTCGCGGCAGCCCGCCCACACCCGCGCCGATTCACGTCCTGCATTCCGTCTTCATCATTTGATATCCTGATCCGGATCACTGGTGCCGCATCGCATGCCGGATGATTGGCCGCGCATGCACTGGTGATCTTCGCGTGTGCGCATGGTGAATGCGGGCGCCTTTGACGCGCCCCGAAGCCATCGACCGATGATCAGGAGTCTGCATCATGACCATTCGCCTCGGTCTGCTGTTGCTGCCGGGCATTGCACTTGGGCTGGCGGCTTGTGCCTCGCGGCCACCGGCAACGCATGACCTCGCATTGACGCAGCAATCCGCGAGCGATGCCGCTGCTGCTGCCCCTACAGTTGAAGCCGTCGCACCTCTTCAGCCGCTCACGCTCGAAGAAGCAATCGAGTGGGCGCTGCAGAACAATCCATCGCTCAAGGCCCGGTACACGAAGTTTGAAGCGATGCTGCAGGAAGAGCCGCAGGCATCGTCGCTGATGGACCCCATGGCAATGGTCTCCCAACAGCAGGCATTTCGCGGGATGGGCGATGAGCAGTCCAACATGTTGACGCTGAGCCAGACGTTTCCCTGGTTCGGCAAGCGCGCGCTGCGCGGTGGAATCGCACGAAGCGAGGCCATGCAGGCGCTGGAGGAATACCGCGCACAGGCGTTGGACATCCGCCGCGACATCATTCGCGCGTGGCAGATGCTGCGATATGAGCGCGCGAATCTTGAGCTGACGCGCCAGGAGCATGACTTGCTCCAACAGATCCTGCAGGTCACGACGGCGCAATACGAGGTGGGCCAGGCCGACCGCGCCGCGCTGCTGCAAGTGCAGGCGGAGATGGCGCGCACCGAAGCCGAGCTGCACGCCATGAATGGCGCCATCGAAGTGCAACGCCGCGAATTGGCCGTGCTGCTGGGCACCGGACGCGGTTGGGTGCTGAAGTTCGACACGGATGCGGCTGACGAAATCGCCGACCTGCCCAACACCCAACGCCTGATCGACGAAGCAATCGCCAACAGGCCGGAGCTGGAAGGGTTGCAGCATCAACAAGATGCCGCGCGCGGCATGGCGCAACTGGCGCGCGCGGACTACTATCCGGACTTCACCGTCGGCGTGGGGATGGAGGCGATGGGGTCCGATGGTTCGGGGTTCTACAGGCCGGATTCGGATACGCGCATGGATTCGTGGATCGTGTCCCTGGGGGTGAACATTCCGATTCCAAACGCTCGCCGCCGCGCGGCGACCGAGCAGGCCAGATTGCGCGAACAAGAGACGGAGCTGCTTCGCGATTCCGCGGAAAACGAGATACTCGCGCAGATTCAATCGACCTTCGCGATGGCCGAGGCCCTGCGCAGGCAGAAAGAAGTGTACGAAAGCGGTGTGGTCGGCCTGGCGCTCGAAGCATACAAGACCGCCGAGTCGGGCTATCGCGTGGGGCGCTTCAGCTATGCTGATCTCATCGATGTGCAACGCACGCTCATCGCCGCGCGCCGCGACGTGTTGCGCATCGAGCGCGACCGGCAACTGGCCATTGCCGACCTGGAACGCGCGGTTGGCCTGCCCCTTGAACTTGTGACCGACGCGCAGGAGAGCCGTCCATGAACAGAACAGCAGTGCTGAACTTCCTGAAGAAGATGGTTCCCACTGTGGCGCAACTGGCCGTTGTGGCGGCCATATTGGTCACTGCATTCGTTGCCTATAACCTGGGGGCGGGCCGCGCCGGTGGGAATGATCAGGCGAAGCCGTCGCCTGTATCAATCGCGTCCGAGACAATCTATACATGCTCGATGCATCCGCAGATTCGTCAGAGCGAACCTGGGAGCTGCCCCATCTGCGGGATGGAGTTGGTGCCGGTGACGGAAGCCGGAGGCAGCGCGCACGATCACGCATCGCAAGGTGCCACGTCAAAGCCCATCGGTTACGCGTGCGCGATGAACTGCCTGCCGCCGATGGAGGAGCCGGGGCCCTGCCCCATTTGCGGAATGGAGATGCAGCCGGTTTATGCGGATGGCTCATCCGCGGGCGCGTCTGCCTCGCCACGGCGGTTGGTCATGAGTCCGGAAGCCGTCGCTCTCTCGCGGATCCAAACGGCAAGAGTCGAGCGGCGTGCCGCAATGCGGACCGTGCGCTTGGTGGGTGAATTGACCGTCGATCCCCGGCGCCGCGCGCACATCAGCGCGAACGTTGGGGGGCGCGTCGACGCCCTGATGGCACGGTTCGTGGGCGACCGCGTCGAGCGCGGTCAGCATGTTGTGACTTTGTACAGCCCCGAGTTGCTCAACGTGCAGCACGAGTTCCTGCAGGCCATCAGTGCGATGCAACGCGGCGCCACAACCGATAGTCCCACCGCCGCGATCAACAAGACTGCCGTGGAGTCCATGCGCGAACGGCTGCGTCTGGCGGGACTGACACTAGCGCAAGTCGATGAAATAGCAGAACGCGGCACCGCCAGCGAGCATGTTCAA
>CAZVAQ010000023.1:3702-34770 GCA_964625145.1 uncultured Candidatus Sumerlaeota bacterium | reverse complement strand
CGAGACGGTCAGCGAGTGGACGGGCCCGTCCACGCCGCCGCCGAGCTCGTCCCATTCCTCGCCGTCCCACACGGCGAGGTTGAGGGCGAGCACGCCGCCCGCGCTGGTGAAGGCGCCGCCGACGACCAGGATCGGCTCGAGGGCGTTCTCCGAGCCGAAGACGTCCGGCTGGTCCCACACCGCCAGCGCGTTGACCGGGCCGTCCGTGCCGCCGCCCATCTCCTCCCACAGGAGGCGGGGGCGGTAGGCCGGCGCCTCCGGATCGACCTCATCATCGCCCGCCTCGAGGTCCGCGACGCGGCCGAACTTGATGATGTTCGGGCTGACCACGCCGCCGATGGAGGTGAACTCGCCGGCGATGATCAGCGTCGGCGCGGGCTGCTCCTCCGGGCCGTTGCCGTCCGGATCGACGCCCTGGTAGACGGTGATCGCGTTGATCGACGTGCCGACGATCACGGGCGCCGGGAAGTCCACCACCCACAACTTCCGCGAGTCCCCGGTGCCTTGAACCAACAGGGCATCCTTTGGCACGAGCAGCGCCGCGGCTTCCCCCCCGCCATTCGACACAAGGAACGACACGCGCGCCAACATCCCCGGCGCGATCTGGAAATCATCGTTCGGAATATCCAGCCGCACCGGGAACGTGCGCGACGTCTGGCTCCCCAGCGGCACCTTGACCGTCACCTCCGCTTCCTTCCGAACCCCGCGCAGGGCATCGATGGTCACTTGACCCTTCATCCCCAGCGACACGCGGTTGAAGTATTTCTCGGGCAGGTTCACCTCCGCCCGCAGCACCTCCACCTCCGCCAAGGCAAACGCCGCCGTGCCGGCCGCCATCCATTGGCCCACCTCGGTCGCCTTCTGCCCCACGACGCCGGAGAACGGCGCCCTCAGGACATGGCGCTCCAACCGGTCCTGCAACTGATCCACCCGCGCCCGCGCCGCTTCCATCTCGGCCCGCTTGCTGGCGATGATCTCCGGCCGCGCGCCATTGCGGGCGCGGTCCAGCGCCGCCCCGGCCAGCTCCACCGCCGCCTGCGCGCGTTCCAACTCCGCCCGCCGCGTGTCGTAAGTACTCTGCGAAGTCGTGCCCGAATCCAGCAGCTCGCGCACGCGTTGTTCCTCCTCCTCCGCCAGGACCAACCGCGCCTTGGCGTCGCGCAGCTCCGCCTCGCGAGCCCGGATGTCCTCGGGCCGCTCGCCGTTCTCCAGCTCCTCCAGCTCCGCCACCAATTGCGCCAAGTCGGCCCGGGCCGCCTCCAACTCAAAACGCGCCGGTGCGCTACGCAGCGTCACCAGCGGCTGACCCGCCTGGACGAAATCGCCATCGTCGACGTGCATTTGCTCCACAATCCCGGAGACCTCGCCCATGGCCATCGTGTAGCGCCGCGGCAGGATCGTCCCCGTCAGGCGCACCTCTTCATACACGCGGTCGCGCACCACCGGCACAGTCTCCACCAAGGCCGGAGGCATCTCCCCGCCTGGAGGCTGGGCCATGGCAGAGCCCCCGGCCCCCAGAATACCAACTACGAACAGGGCTGCCCCAGCCAGCCCCCCTCTCCAACCTGATCGAGTCGCCATTGATACTTTCGCTTTCAGGGAATACCGCTGCGATATGATCCGCCGCGGACTGATTGACGGCACCTTTCGCAAAGGTGACGCCACTGAGACAGTCGCGCGAATCCGTTATTTTTCGACATCCCCCTACCCAAGAATGCGATGCATATGCTCCACACCCGCCGAGAACCCGGCATTATGGCCACAGATGGCACTCATTGCCGCTAAACCCTTTTACAACCCCGTCACCCCAAAGCCCGGAATCCCGACTCCTGAATTCCAATTCCCGACTCTCGATTCCTGACTCCTATCTCATCAATAAATCCCCAACGAATCCACCACATCCGGTGCCGGGCCGATGATCACGGATACCCCATTGTCCGAAGGATCCACGTCCTGCGTGATCGACGTCAGCGTCACCAACGCCTCCAACGGCAACTCCGCATCCGCCGCCACCCGTACCGTCACATCCATCGCCAGCTCCACCCCCGGCAGCAAGCTCCCCGCCTGCCAGGTCACCAAACCGAAGTTTTCCTCCACCGAGCCATACGGCGCCGAGGCCCCGACGAACTCCAACTCCGCCGGCAAGGCCACCTCCGCCACCACACCGCGCGCCTCGTCCCCGATTTCCGTCGCCGATGCCACCACCCGGATCGTCACCTCATCCCCCGGCCGCGCCTTGCCCGGCATCGCCAACGCCCCCACTCCCACATCGGTCAACGTCCCCACGAGCGTGGTCAGCGTATCCGGATCGCCAAAGAGGATGAATTCCTTCAGCGAGCTTGCATACTCGGGGAACAAACTCACCACGCCATCGAGATACTCAACCTGAGTGGCCAGCCACTCATCCCCCAGGAATAGCGGACGATGCAGCCCCACCGCATTGTTCCCCGCAACCTGATCCGTGAACTCCAACTCCATGAAGATCATGGGCTCAGCATACTCAAACCCGACCGGCATGATGGCGGCCACGGAACCCAAGTCATCCCGCGCCTCATTCGGAAGCACCCCCCCGGGGACTCCAAAGTCCGGGTTGACGTAGTGCAGCATGGTTTCCGCGATGCTATACTGGCTGATCTCGTCGCGGTTTACATTCATGAACCGCCCCGAGGCGCACGTGAAGTTTATTGTGATCGGCCACTTGTTCCGCGTATTGATGTATGTAACATGGTAGGGGATATTCGGAGCCAGGACACCTGACCGGATGAATGGTGCATTTCCGCTACCCCAAAGAGTCACGTTTCCATGCCCAAGGTAGAATATGAGTGAAGCGCCATTTCCTGCCTCCACCGCATCCCGAAATGCTTCGAAGTTATGGCTCCCAACTGTTGGTTCCTGGTATTCGACAACCCGTTTCTCGAATGGGGTGTCATCCCAGATGGGTTCGACAAAATCGCGATGTGTATTGATGAACCTATCCGACGGCTCAGGTGGCTGTCCCACGCCAGCGGTAAGGACCAAAGGGCGACTGATTCCGGCTGCTCCGGCGAACAGACCCTCGTGAGCCAATAGCCGATTCACAAAACGTGCAACATCGGCCGGCCCCCTCACCGGCACGCGTCCCAGCCGAACATCCGGATAGTCGTCGTCCCCGAAGAGGGTTGAGTAAGGGTAGTCGACCATGTTCTCGCCAATCCGCATGCCACCAGGTCCCCCAGCGGAGGCGACTGGCGGGGAGGCGACCACAGAGCCGGGAATCTGTGGATGGAGCACTTGGCCGGAGACTTCCCTATGATCCAAGGTTCCATAGCCGAACAACACGACAGATGGGAATGTGCTGGATTCCGGCGCACGGGCGATCAACACCTGCAGCGCTTGTCGCAAGGCATCCACGGACTGCTGCCCGCCGTTGAAGGCGTCATAGGCTGCCTGTGGGGTTATCTCCACGACACCTGCCCCGCGATGCGCAACCAGCGGCGCCAGAGCCTGAGCATAGGCAGCATCTCGAACATAAATCGCCCGCAGCGGAACCTCCAGTTCCATTGTGTCAGGTAGTCGGTGCGACGGCTCCACGATCTCCGGAGCCCCGGTAGTGCCAAGATACTGCACCCGATAAGTCCGTCCGGCAATGGGGGACTGGAAGTGAACTGCCGAGCCGCCGGTCTCATCCGGAAATACTACAGGATTGAGAAGCCACTCCGGATCATGGGGATTTGTCACATCCAGAATTGCAATCTGGCTCGCAAGCGTTCCCGCCGGGAATCCCCCCACACTGATCCGGCCTTGGTCCCCCGCGACCACTCGCACTGTCGTTGCATAATCATCATCCACCCGGGGCTTGCCAAGATACGTCACTTCCAGACTCTCCACGTGCTGGAAAGTGTCGCCGGCAGGGAAGGGAGGATACCCCGCCGGGGCCGTCGTCGGCACCTGATAGGTCACCTGCACCGAGTCCAATGGAGAGCCGACAGGAATCGCCGAAGTCCAATCAACTATCTTCGCAACACGAGTGAAACCCTCCCAGTCCACATGGATCAATTGGGTGCCATTGACCGAAAGCCCCGCCACATGATCGGGCGAATAGCCCTCAATGGCGGAGTCGCCGTGAGTCACGACCTTCAAGTGAAGATAGCTATTGGTGGGAATGTCCCAGATCGGAATCGATGTCACCAACGTGTTGGTTGAGAGACGACTGACGCGGGGCGAGACAAAGCGCTGTCCCAGCGGAAGCGTGGTCAGGTACTCGCGGTGAAAGCTCGAGAGCCTCTTGTACTTCGACCGCTGTATCCCCCGCTCCGTCGCCTGTCCCGGATTCTGCGGAGGGGCGATCGTGGTGAACGCCGCGCGCGTGCGCATCGGCGTCGACTCCGCGCCAGCGTCCAGCCGCGCAAACACCGAATCATTGTTGTCCGAATCCGTCACTCGCCGAGGCGCGTAGAACAGGATCCCGCCATCGGGCATCTGGCGCCAAGGGATCGACACACCATGGTGGTCCAGCACCAACGCACCCAGTGCCGTCGCATCCTGGATCCCAATCTGGTCCGGATAGACGATGAACATCTCGTCGCCACCCGAATACGTCAGCCGGTAATCCCCCGGAGGCTCGGGCAGCGCAACGTCGCGCCGCGCCAACGTCTGCGTCGAGCGCCCTGCGCGCACCGCGTCCGCGTTCAGCACCGACGTCGCCAGAACCCGCTGCACCAGAGGATCCTGCATCGCCCGCGCATCCACCTCCACCCGCCCGCGCACATCCGCGGGACCCTCCAAATCGATTTCCATCCGCCCCGCCGTGCGTTCCTGTCCGCTGGCATCGCGCACACGCCCCGGCCGCGCGATGATCTCCACACCCGTCAACGCCGTCCCCAACCCAAACGGCCGCACCACCACTGCATCTTCGGCGTCCGCATCCGTCGCCGGGGTTCCATCAAGCCACTCCGTCACATGCACGCGGGACTTGAGTTCCTCCGCCGAAAGCAGCCGAGGCGTCAGGATCACCGTCCGCTCCGCGAGCAAATCCGGCTCCGGCCTCTCGCCCTCCACGACGCGTACTTCCCCCGTCACCTCATCGGTCACCGCCATCGTGTATGGAAACCGCGGCAATTCCGCCGAGCGTGCGCGCTGCGCATCGGTGCGAAACTCCACGCCAACGGACCAGGGCGCTTCGGCAACGCGGCTGGTCGCGCCATCCATCTCCAACAATCGAAACTCGGCCACCGACAGAGCCGGTGCCAGAGCGAGCATGGCAATAACCGCCAGAGACTGGCGCGCGATAGAGTGCGACGTCTTCATGACCACCTGTTTTCCTGGTGAAGATTTCAGCACGCGTGCAGCCGCCAACCAATTCGCGCCTGCCGCGCCCCAGCAGACTCCGAACTCCACCGCCCCCCGTCAATGTCGATCCGAACCCGACACTCTCCCAATCCCGTCGATCTTGTAATCCCGTCCCGATTTCTCCCGTCGCGGCCCTTGACAATCCGCCACCGCCCTCCTCTCTTCACCGCAAGGTTCCAAATCCCTCAATCGCGAGGCCCCCTCCCATGGTCCCCAACCGGTGGTCAGCCATTCCCCTGTTCGCCCTTCTTCTTCCCTTTTTCTTCTCCTCCATCTCCATCGCCCAGGAAACCGAACCCGTGCAAACCCTCGAAGAGTACGCCGCCGAAAAAATCCGTCTCGTCGTTCGCATCGACGACACGGGATTCAACCACTCCTCCAACCAGGCTCTCGAGCGCCTCGGCGCCGAGAACGGCGTCGTCACCGCCTGCTCCATCATCGTCAACACCGGCTGGGTGGACGAAGCCGTCGCCATCGCCAACAAGAACCCGCACATCAGCTACGGCGTGCACACGTGCCTGAACGCCGAATGGAAGCCCTATCGCTGGGGCCCCGTCCTGCCCGCCAACGAAGTCCCCTCCCTCGTCAACGAATGGGGCGATTTCTTTGGCACACGCGCCGACTTGATGGCCAACAATCCCAACATCGACGAGATCGACCGCGAGATCCGCGCGCAGATCGACCTGGCGCTGGCCAAGGGCCTGAAGCTCTCCTACATCGACCACCACATGGGCGCGGCAGTGCAGACACCCGAGATGCGCCAGCGCCTGGAGAAGATCGCCGCCGATTACAACCTCGCCATCTCACGCTATTTCGGCGAGATCGCCAAGCCCGTCATCTATTTCCAGCCCGCCATCACAAAGACCGAGTTCCTCCTCGCGGAAATCGAAAAACTCGAAGAGCCCGGCATCTACATCCTCGTCGTCCATCCCGCCGTGAAGACGCCCGAGCTCGAAGTCCTGCGCGACTTGAACGAGACCGGCCCCAAGGACATGCCCGACCATCGCCAAGCCGAGCTCGACGCGCTGTGCGACCCGCGCCTGCGCGAACTCCTCGATCGCAAGGGCATCGAACTCGTCGGCTACGACACGCTCCTGCAAAAATTCGGCGACCAGATGCGCCCGCCCACGCCCTGACCTGATCAACACTGATCTGATCAACCCTGCTGCCCGCCCCCCAATGCAGACTTGCCTGGCCGGGGCCGATTGCCCCCCGTCATCCTTGGCGTCTCTGGTATCTCGTCCCTGCTGTCCCTGCCCTGACTAATTCACGGCCCCCCTTGACGCTCCCGCCCTGGGGCGGTGCCATGCGCTGTGATGAGTGACCGACCCGGCGAAGAACACCCAACCCGCGCCCCCAAGCGCAAACAACCGCGGCCCGCGCCCCCGGGCCTGGCCATCCCTGCGCTCCTGCGCAAGTTCGTCGAGCTGTCCATCCTGGCCGCCCTGATCGGCGCCGTCATCACCGTTCCCCCGGAACTGCCCGCGCGATTCCAGGTACGCATGGCCACCGCCATCGCCGACATGAACGGCGGCACCATGCCCTCCATCACCGACACGAACATCGCCGCCTACGCGTCCGACCTTCTCCACCTCTTCCATCCTTCGCTCCCCGATTGGGAACTGCGTGTGGCGGTCTTTGCGATCCTGGCCCTGTTCGGAGTGGGCGCCCATGTCCTGGCCAAGTTGTACGAGGCCCTGTGCCATCGCCCCGTGTTCGAGGACCCGTCCCGCGCCCCGCGACAGAAACGCAACCGATGGCGCCGCCGATTGTTCCTGTTCTCCATCATCGGCCTGTTGGGTCATGCCTTCCTGTCGTACTTCTTCGGGGGATGGGTGGCCTACTTGCCGCCGATCTCGGGATTCGGTTCGGAGATCGACCGGCTGGCAACTGCGCGAATGCCCGCCGCGCTGGAGGGGGCCCTGCTCCTATCGTTGGCTTTCGCATGGTATCTGGCCGCCGAGGACGCCGTGCGCTCCCGGCGATTCGTCTACTCCTTCATGGGACTGACCATCCTTGTCGGCGTCATCGCAGCCGTCATCGCCATCATCGTCCAAAGGCCCTCCGGCCCGGAGCTGCTCGCCGGCTCCCTCGGGACCGCGCCTCTCGGGGCCCCATCCACTTGGCTCCCCGTGCTGCTGATCCCGCCGCTGCTCCTATCCTGGACGGTCCTGTGCATCGGCCCGGGAGGCATGTCATCCTGGCATCGGGTCCTCCTCGCCTTGGCCAGCGCCGTCATCCTGCTGGCCTTGCTGGAGTGGGCCGATCTGCCGTGCCTGCTGCTGGCACTGGGAGCGTTCGTCCTGCTGGTGTGGCTCCTGCGCCGCCGCGCGGGCACCGAGTTCAGCATGTCCACCGTCGTCGGCATCCCGCTCGTCGCCGGAGCCCTCATGGCCTCCATGGTCCTCACCGGCGACCCGCCACGCGCTTTCCAGCTCGGCGAGTTCATCCAGGGCGACGCATCAGCCGACATCCAGCCCGTGCGGCTGGGGGTGCAAGATCGCCTTCGTGTGCTCTTCGTCTCCATCCCCATGATCCTGCAAAATCCCATCGAAGGCTCCGGGTGGGGTTCCTTCGCCTATGTGTTCCCAGAGGCCCGCGCGCGATTCTTTCAGATGCACCCGGACTCCATCCTGGCTCCCGCACCGTTCGGCCTCACCCATGCCCGCAGCGATCTGGTGCAATTGCTGTTCGAGGCGGGCTTGCTGGGAGCGGTTCTGGTCATTGGCGGTGCCTACCTGCTGCTGACATCCGGATGGGCTTCGCTGCGCGGCTGCGTGCGCCAGGATCATGTCACCCTGCAATTGGGGATCTTCGTTTCCATCCTCGCCCTGCTGGCATTCGCGCTGATCGAGTCCGCCTTTCGGATCCCGCTGGTCGCCGGCACCCTGCTCGTCATGATGGCGGTGTGGGGAAATGGCGAGCGTTTGTGGCGCCTCGAGGTCCCCCGGCTGGAGGAACGCGTCGTCGGTCTGGCTGATCTGCCACCGGAAGATCTCCCCCCGCCACCGGTGAACACCGGCAGCCGTCGGCCGACGGGTCTGGGGTTCGTGGCCTGGAGCTTTGCCACCGTGATCGTCGCCGCGGCCGTCGCGTGGCTGGGCGGCTTGGGCGGCCAATGGTTCTCCGGCCGGCTGCTGCTCGCCCAAGGCTCCATGTACATCGCGCAGGCCGCCAGCGCGCAGGATTCCAACCGGATGGATTATCTGTTCGCCGCCAATGGCGCGCTCGACCTGGCCCGGCGCCTGCAGCCCCAGGCGGGCGACATCCACTTTGAGAGCGCCCGGCTGCAGCTCGCCTTTGCCCGCGAGAAACTCCGCCAAGCCGACGCGCCGGAAGCCGGCGAGGAGCTCGCCACAAACCCGCCGGATGTCCTGCGCCGTCTGGCCCTCAACGACGCGCGCCAAGGGCTGATGCTCCTGGATGAGGCCTCCCTCACCCTGCGCGGCAAGGACCAGTTCCACGTGCGCGCCATGCTCCACGACGTCATCGCCCGCACCGATCCGGCCGAAGCCGACGAGGCCTCGCGCGAGGCCCTGCGCTCCCTGGGCCAGGCCGTACGCCTCAACCCCGGCGATTCCCGGCCCGTGGTGAGATTGCTGGCTTGGGTCCGCGCCTCGGATTTCCCAACGGAACAAAATGTACGCGACCTTTATGATTTTCTCTATCGCTATCATCCCGCCGAATTCAGGACCCACGTGCTGGATTATGTCGACCGCCTGCACCAGTACTGCGACGATGCGGAGGCCTATCGCGAAGCCCGCCGCATCCACTCCCTCAACCCCACCGATCCGGCCCTGCGGTTGATCCGCGCCCGGGCCGCCTTCTACTCCGGCGACCTGACCACCGCGAACCAGGAAGCCGCGAGCCTGCGCGCCGAAGGCGTCACCGAAGCCGTCATGCTCGACGCCATGATCGCCGCCCGCGAGAGCGCCTACGGCCGCGCCATGGCCGACGCCCGCCTCGTCCAGGCCCAGACCACCGACCCCCGATTGACGCAGCGCATCGAGGTCTTCATGGCCGTGTTGAGGGCGCGCATGATGCCCACCGCCGAGGATCGCCGCACCGCACTGAACAACCTGCGCACCGAGGTCGCCGGCGACATCGCCCGCTCCGCCGACCTGGCCCACCTGCTGGCCAGCGTCTTCCAGGATCACGCCACCGCCCGCTCCATCATGCGCCAGGTCACCAGTCAACCCGAGGCCGCCAACCAGGCCCGCCTGTGGGCGCTGCTGTCCGACACGCTCGTGCGCAGCGACTCCAACGCGATCACGCTGCTTCGGCAACTGGACCGCCAGCCCCTGGGCCCCTCACCCGCCTGGGAGCGCCTGCGCCCCACCACCGCCCGCGCCCGCATCGCCGAAGCCATCCGGCACCTGGACACCGCCACCGAAGCCGCCGAATCGGACGAAATCCGCCAGATCCTGCGCCAACGCCGGCGGCGCCTGGAGGTGCTCCTGCCGCCGGAGGAGAGAGGTATAAACGGGTAGGAAACAATATTAACACATTTATAGCATTGCAGATTACATTATCTTCTCCCGGATGCGCGCCTGCCCGCCCGGGCAGGGACGCCCTGACTCCTTTCGGGTCGCTCCATCCGGTCAACCCGGAACCCGGAACCTGGAACCCCGAACCTGGAATTATTTCAGGCTCGCCTCCTCCAAAGCCCGCACCAACACCGGATCATCCGCCACAAAATCCCCATCCACGGCGATGTCGGGGGGGATGCCGTTCCCCTCCAGGGGCGTGCCGTCCGGCAGCGTCGTCCACCAGGTCGGCAGGGAGATCTCGATGCCGTTCGGCAGGGAATGCCGCTGTGGCCGCGCGGAGCTGCCGCCGGTCGTCGCCCCAAATGTTCTTACCCTTGGCGACAATTTCATCATCTTGATGAACGATTCATTGCTCGACAGGCACACGGGCCCCTGCAGCAGCAGCACCCGCGCACCGACGTGCTTTTCCGCGGGGGCGGGTTTCACGACGCGGTCGTACCAGGGCGTCCAGCCGTCGGGTGCCTCCGGGTCGCGGATGCGGTTGCGCGCATAGGTGCCGCCCTCGCCCTCCTTCAGGAACCGCGCGGCGATTTCGCGCGCCTGCAGCTCGTCGCCGCCACCATTGCCGCGCACGTCGAGGATTATCACTTGTTTAGTCTGGGCTTTATCAAGTATCTGATGTAGAAGATGTGTATCATTCCTATCACCAGACCACGTGTGGATGGCGAGGTAGGCAACATCGCCTGTGCCGCCGGTGGAGGCGATCCTGCCAAAGTGCTTGAGCGGCCCGAAGCGGCGTTCGATGGCGGCGGGATTGGCGTTGTAGCGGCCCGGGGAATGCCATGTCCCGACGCTCTCGCCGTCCGGCATGATGACGCGCAGGTGCTTGTCGTGGAAGGGCTCCAGCAGCGGCAGCAGGCGCACGGCCCACTCGGTCGGGTTTGGCGAGTTCAGCAGGTGATCCTTCTCCCCCTCCAAGGCAGCCCGCCAATCGTATCCGGTCCGGTCGACATAGGAATACCGCCCGGCCAGCAGCTCGACCAGCGTGTTGTACGCCGCCAGATTCTGCGGATCCGTGCTGGCCAGCAAAGGATCGCCCCATCCGGTCGTGAAGCGCAGGACATGGCGCTCGGCGCCGGCGCCGTCGGCGCTGCGGAAGTTTTCCGCGGAGGGGCAGTTCACGGAGACGGTGTAGGAATGCTGCGGCTCCAGCTTCACCGGGAGCACGGCCGTGCGCTCGTCCTCGAAAAAGGGAGCCGCGGCAACTTCGGGATAAGCGTACCCTCCCCCGCACCAGGACCAGCCATTCTGGCTCATGGGTTCGGAGAATGTGACGCGAATGAACTCCAGTGTAGGATCGACGTCGCGCGCGCCATTGGGGGGATCGGTTTCCACCACCACGGGCGCCGCGCGCAGCACGGACGCGGCCAGCAGCATCATCAGCACCAGCAAGGGGCGAAGCGACGGCATGGCTGCTCTCCTTAAGGGCTTGGGACTTTCCCTCCGTCTCCTGGCCAGCGCCGTCAAGCTCCTCCCGCCCCAAACCATCTCATTCCTGCTTGCACCCACCAACCCGGAGTGGATGTATCCTCAAATTCGATAGCGTTTTGAGGACCATGATCCCGGGAGTCACCGTCTCATGAAGATGACCCGTGTGCTTTCATTCGGGGGCGTGATGCTCGCCGCCGCCGCCCTGATCGTTCTCGTTGGCTGCGGCCGGCGTGATTTCACCTACATGCCCGCCGATCCGCCGTCGGTTCAGGGGCAGTATTACAAGGACGCCACCGAGGGCCGCGCAGCCATCCGCATGACCCTGACCGACCATGGCTACTTTGAAGTCGACATGGACGGCGATTTCAGCCGCGACATCTGGGGCACCTACACCACCGCCGCCCGCAACATCATCGTCTTCACAAACGACCCGTCGCTGGATGTTTCCCCAGGCGTCCCCGGCAAGTATCGCTATGAAATCACCGGCGACCAGATCCGCTTCCACGTCATCAGCGACCGCAGCGCCCAGCGCCGCGCCGAGCTTTACGCTCCCTGGCACCGTTCCTCCTGAACCAGGCCAAACACGAGAATCCCCGCTGCCACGGGCAGGCTGAGTGATTCAGCCCCGCCCGGCAGCGGAATCGTGACTTGCGCGTCCGCCATGCCGGCCAATTCCGGCGAGAGTCCCCGCGCCTCGCCCCCCAGCAACAGCGCCAGCCCCGAAAGCCCCTCCCCCGCCGCGCCGCGATAGTCCGCACCGCCGCGCACCACGCTGGCCACGACGCGGCACCCCAGGTGCCGCAGCTCGGTCACCCATTCTCCAATTTCCGCCCGCACCGTCGGCACATGGAAGATGGAACCCTGACTGGCCCGGACCGCCTTTGGCGAGAACGGATCCGCGCTGGCAGGTCCAAACACCACGCCCGACCATCCGGCCCCGTGGGCCGTGCGGATCAAGGTACCCACATGCCCCGGATCCTGCACCTCCTCCGCCAGGATCCAACGCCCCGGCCGGGGCGGGACCGTATCGTCGGCCGGCAGCTCGCACACCGCGGCGATCCCCTGCGGAGCTTGCGCATCGCTGACCAGGTCGAAGGTCTTCGGCGACAGGCTCACCACCTCCACATTCTGCGCCCCGGGCGGCAATGCCCCGGTGTATTCGTGGGAAACCAGCAGCGTCACCGGGCGGCATCGTTCACCGCGCAATGCCTCCTCCACCAGGTGGGGACCCTCCGCCAGAAACCGCCGCAGAGCCATCCGGCCCTCGCGCCGGGAGAGCGACCGCCACTCCTTCACGCGGTCACTGTCCCGACCAATTACCCGCATCGCCATATTGTCACCAAGGATAAGAATTCGACTGAAACTTTACATCCTCAAGACCTACTGCTTGTACGTGAACGTGATCTCCCCCGTGAAGCTCTCTTTCCGGTAGCTGTCCGGCAATGGCGAGAAGCGCTTGGCGTCCTGCAGGGCCTTGACCGCCATTTGGTCCCGTTCTCCGTCGCCCGAGGATTTCGACACGACGATGTTCCGGATTTCGCCGGACTTCAGGATCGTGAACCGCACCACGCACGTCTGCTCACCGCGCTTGTCCGGCGGGACATTGTAGAAGCGCCCCACATGGCGCAGCGCCGCGGTCACGTAGGAGGACGGCAGTTCGCTCCCAGCCAGGGTCGCCGAACCAACCGTATGGCCTGCCGGAGCTGTCGCGGGGCCGTTGCCGCCGGAACCCGGCCTCCCGCCGCGCACCGGTGTGGTGCCGGGGGGAGGGGTCCGGGTGGTGCTGCCCGTCGAGGGACGGCCCGTAGGCGAGATGTTGGCCTCCTCCCGGAGTCGACGAATCTCCTCCGCGGAGAGCGAAGGGCGCGGCGTGGCCGTCGGTTTGGGAGTCGCCGTCGGGCGCGGGGTTGGCTTTGGCGTGGCCGTCGGCTTCGGGGTGGGCGTCGCCGTCGGCTTCGGTGTCGCCGTGGGCACCGGTGTCGCCGTGGCGGTGGGTATTGGTGTGGGCGTGGCCGTTGGCTTCGGCGTGGGCGTTGCCGACGGGCGAGGGGTGGGCGTGGGAGTCGGCCGCGGGGTCGGGGTCGCTTCCTTCGGAATGATGATGTCCTTCGGGTTGGGGGGCGGCTCGTCCTTGAGCGGATCATTCTTTGGGGGAGGAGTCGCCTGCGGGGTCTCCAGGGGAGCCAAGTCCGCCAAGGAGACTTCCACCGGCGCGGGGGCCGCGGAGGCCATCTGATCGAAGGAGACCGCCTTGGTTTGAAGCGTGGTCGCCAACACGATCCCCGCCAGCAGGACGTGAAGCACAACCGTCCCGGCGACGCCGACTGCCCGGTCGTTTTGCCGCATTAGCTTACAGCTCCCGCCACCTCAGTGGCCGGCAACGTCAGGATGCCGATGTTCTCAACTCCAGCGTTCCGGATCGCGGTGATCACTTGGGCCATTTGTTCCCAAGGCACGCGCCGGTCGCCGGAGATGGTCAGGGTATAGCGCTCGAACTTGACCGCCTCTTCCTGCAAACGAGGCGTCAAGTTGTCAAGCGTGAGATATTGACCATCCAGCTCGATGTCCATTCCGGTCATGGAGTACCGGACCACCAGCGTGGCCGGCTTGTCCTGCTTCAGCCCGGGCGCTTCCCGCACACGAGGCAAGTCAAGCTCCACGCCGTGACGCAAAGCCGGCGCCACGATCATGAACGCGATCAGCAGCACAAATGTGATGTCCAACAAGGACGTCACATTGATGGCTGCAGTGGGCTTGTTGACTGCACGACGGCGACGCATGGAACCAACCTCACTTCTTCAGGACCGCAAATTCCAAACTTGCTTCGGACGCCAACCAGCCGCTTCCAACCCGAATCGCCCGGAACCCGGAACTTTACTTGCCTCTCCGCAGGAGGTGCTTCTGGAAGACGTTGCTCAACTCGTGGGCGAAGGAATCCATCTGGCTGCTGAGATGGGCAATGGTCCCGGCCAAATGGTTGTACATGATCGTGGCCGGGATGGCGACAATCAGGCCGAAGATCGTGGTGGTCAGGGCGGTGGCAATACCCGGCGCGAGGGTTTCCAAGTTCGCGTTTCCTTCCCTTCCCAGGGCCTGGAACGCGCCGAGCACGCCCCACACCGTGCCGAACAATCCGATGAACGGCGCGATGGTGGAGGCGGTCGCCAGCGTCACGAGGTTGTTCTCCATCTTGCGCATCTCGGCGGCGATGGTGCGCTCAAGGGCGCTTTCGACGCTGGTCTTCGAGAGCTGCACGCGGTGTTCGAGGGACATTTCGCGGGGGGAAGTGTCGCGAATGTCGGTTTCATACTCGACGTAGGCCTCGCGCAGGAGCGCGGCCAGGGGGGAGTTCGGATAGTTCCGGGCGGCCTTGTAGATCTCCGGCAGGGATTTGTGCCCTTCCAGGCAGTCCTCCACGAACAGTTCCGACTCCTTCTTGGCGTGCCGGACTCCCAGTATTTGGCAAACATACAGTAACCGGAATGGATCGACAGCCCGGCCAGAATGAGCAGGCAGAGCATGCCGATGACGTCGGACTGCATGATGGCAGTCACGAGGTCGACGCCCCAATTGATGGCAAGAATCGATGTCATGGACGCCACGTCGCTGTTCTCCCTGGGGGAGGGGGTGTGACCCCGGCGCAGGCGTCGGCGAGTGTGTTAGTCGGCGCTCACCTGCAGGAGGTCGAGGATCCGGTCCATGTCATCCAGATTGCGCCAGGCAACCTCCATCGTCCCGGAAGTGCCATTTCCGCGCGTACGGATGCGGACCTTGCATCCCAGTCGGAGCGTCAATTTCTCCTCCAGTGCATGAACGTCAAGATCTTCCTTCGCGTCTGACGCTACTTGTTTTGCAGGACGCTTCGCGGGCTCCGCCCGGCCCTCCAGAATTGCCCTCGCGCGGGCCTCGGCTTCCCGCACGGACAGGCCTCCATCGATGATCTCCTTGCGCAGGAGCTCCTGTTGCGTGGCGTGGGGGAGCATCAGAATCGCCCGGGCATGACCGGCCGAGATCTCGCCTGCCTGCAGCGAGCGCAGGCAATTTTCAGTTAACTTCAATAATCTCAATGAGTTAGCAATCGCCACACGGGACTTGCCGACACTCTTGGCGATCTGCTCCTGCGTGTATTGGAAGGAGTCCATGAGCGCCTGGTAGCCTCGGGCCTCTTCCACCGGGTTCAGGTCGTCGCGCTGGACGTTCTCAATAATGGCGAGTTCGAGCTGCTGGACTTCGTTGGCTTCGAAGAGGCGGACCGGGACCTTCTCCAGCCCCGCCAACTCGGAAGCCCGCAGGCGCCGCTCCCCCGCCAAGAGGGTATAGCCACCGTCCTTGCCAACCGTGACGAGCAGGGGCTGCAGCACACCGTGGGTCTTGATGGACTCGGCAAGCTCCTGCAGCTTCTCCTGGTCGAAGACGGTACGGGGTTGGCGGGGGTTCGGCTCGATCTTGTCGATGGGGAGTTCCAGAACATTGGCGGGTTCCGCCTGTACCGCCACCCCGGCGCCCGAGGCGGTGTGATTGGGGGACTCGGCCTCGTGAGGCGCGACCGGGAACACGGGGGGATGGGGGCGTTGGGGGCCCAGAAGGGCGCCCAGTCCGCGGCCGAGGGCTTGTTTGCGGCGGTGGCTCATGGGTGGTGACCTCGCGGGTGGGAATCGGGAACAGGGTGAGATCAGGACTTGGCAACGGGTTCGACTTGGTCTGCCCGCTTCGGTAAACTCAGTCGTGTCAGTACTTCATTCGTGAGGCCTTCGTAGCTGCGCGATCCGGCGCCCCAGCGATCGTACTGGAAAATGGTCTTCCCGTGGCTGGGACATTCGCTCAACCGGACCGTGCGGGGGATCATCGTGTCGAAGACGAGATCCGGGAGGTGCTGGCGGAGTTCTGCCACGACGGACTGGCCGAGGGTGGTGCGCAGGTCACTCATGGTGACCAGGCAGCCGAGGACCTTGAGGTCCGGGTTATGGCTTTGGGTGATCTGCTCCAGAGTCTGAAGGAGCATGCTGAGGCCTTCGAGGGCCAGATATTCGCACTGGACGGGGATCAGAACATGCCGGCTGGCGATGAGGATGTTGAGGGTCAGGATGCCAAGGGAGGGGGGCGAATCCAGAATCAGAAAGTCATAACGGTGCGGGAGATTGGTCAACCGGTCGCGGAGAATGCGGTCGCGATGGTCTCCGAGGCCCAACAGGTCGATATCCGCCCGAATGAGGGAGGCGGAACCGGGGAAGAGATGGGGGAGTGGTTCGGGGAGGACAATGGGCCCCGGGACGGTTTCCGGCTCGAAGAGCAGATCGTAGGTGGTGGGGTTTCCCGGGGTGTCGAGATCGACGCCGAGGGCGGTGGTGGCGTTGCCTTGGGGGTCGAGGTCGATCAGGAGGGTGGAATAGCCGCGTTGAGCGAGGTCCGCGGCGAGAGAAACGGCCGTGGTGGTCTTGCCAACGCCCCCCTTTTGGTTGATGACGGCGATGATGTGGGGGTTGGGCCGTGTTTCACGTGAAACACGGCCTCCCGAGTTGGCGGTTGGGTTGCCGGAATCCCAGCCCGGTGTTTCACGTGAAACAGTCGTGGTCATCAAGGCTCTCTTTCTGTCACCAATTATCGCGCGATGGGAACGAACTCGGCCATTCCCGCGCCACGGTCAAGTGAAACCCCGACCAAACCCCATTGACCCCCGCGAAATCCCTTATCAAGGTACTCTTCGACGACTCCAAATGGCGGGCGGACCGGCAATCATGAGCCCCAAATGGCGTTTCCTCTCCCCGACGGGGCCAAAGAACTGGGCCTTGGCCCTCAGTCTACCGCTCCTGATCGTCCCCATCGCCCCTTTGGCCGCTCAAGACGACGCGGCCCAGAAGGAGAAGACTCCCGCGCAAGCCGCCGAAGTGACTGGTAGACTGCTGATCATCAGCGCCAGCGACTTCGAGGGCATGCCGTTGCCGGGCGTGGAATTCACCATCTCCTCCCCCGATTCGGAAGAAACCCGCACCGTCACCACCAACCAATTGGGGGAAGTGGAAATCCCCGGTGTAAAGGATCCCGATGCCCTGCGGGTCAAATTGGCCAATGACCAGTACCTATCGGCAACGCCCCAGACCGTAATCAGCGCCTCGGCCACGATTCTGGCCTGGCGGCTCTACCGGAAGGACATCGGGTCCATGGGGGCGGACGAACGCGAGGAATTCGCCCGGGCGCTTCAGGACATCGTTCGCAACAGCCCCGAACCGGAAAGTTTGCTGGGTGAAAAGGTGCGCGCGCTGACCGCGTTTCTGGCCGGAGGTGATCGCGGATCGGCGACTCCCATCCCGTTGGAACCCCGGGAGGAGGAGGCACAAACCGGCGCGTTGAGTATTCGCCTCATCGACGGACGGGGGGTGCCGAGAGAGGGCGCTCTCGTGCAACTCCTTTCGCATCAGCCATCTATAAACTCCGTGGCGATGATCGACCATGAGAGGACGAACGATGAAGGGCTGGCGGTCTTCTCGGATCTGGAGCTGGGAAGGCACTACCGGGCGGAGGTCATCGAGGACGGCGGCCTGGTCGCCCGATCGACCATCGTGAAGTTGGAGGGCATGGAGCCGTTGGTCCTGCCAACGATGATCCTGCGGCCGGCGGACCAGACCATCTCGGGCATAGTGGCGGACGCCAACGATGTGGCGGCGGGGACTTTGGTGACGGCGCGGCGCCCTTCGGACGGTTTGATGATGACGGCGGCCTCGGACAGCTCGGGATATTTCCTGCTGGGGCCGTTTTCGCCGGGAAATGAGGTGACTTTGACGTTTGAGCAGTCCACTTCGGCCGGTGTGCGGACCGCGGTGATGACGGCGAGGCCGGGAGAAGGGGAGTTGCTGGTGCCGCTGCACGTTTTGGCGGAATGGTGTTGGGCACTTATGATTTGTTTTTTATAAATTATCACGCATTTTTCTTTTTTCTAGCATCTGATACAAATGGACCCCGTGGTGGTGGGGAGGGGGCGGGGTGCTTTTCCCCTCGCGGCGGAGGGTGGTCGTGGTGAAGTTGCGGCGCTGAATCGCGGAGGATTCCTTCATGGCAATGCACATCAAGGTGGAGAATCTCCACAAGTCCTTCGGTCGGCTGAAGGTCCTGAAGGGCGTGAACCTGGACATCCAGCCGGGGGAGCTGGCCGTGATCGTGGGCGGGTCCGGCTCCGGCAAGAGCGTGTTGTTGAAACACCTTGTCGGATTGCTAAAGCCCGATAGCGGACGCATCCTGATCGACGGCGAGGACATCGTCCCCCTGGGCGAGCGGCGGATGCTGACCCTGCGCCGGCGGTTCGGGATGATCTTCCAAGGGGGCGGGATGCTGCAGTCGCTGACGGTGGGGGAGAACGTGGGCCTGGCGCTGCGGGAGCTGGATTTCAGCCGGAAACGGGATGTGGAGAAGAGGGTGTCGGAAGTCCTGGTGCAGGTGGGGCTGGAGGGGCGCGAGGACCAGTCCCCCGCGACGCTCTCCGGCGGCCAGCGCAAGCGCGCGGCCATCGCCCGGGCGCTGACGACGGAAGCGGATTGCTTCCTGTTCGACGAGCCCACGGCGGGCTTGGATCCGATCATGTCCGATAACATCGACCGGGTTGTGGCGGACGTGAACGAGGAGACCAAGGCCACGACGATCGTCGTGACCCACGACCTGATTTCGGTGTTCGCGCTGGCCCAGCGCATCTACATGCTGTACGATGGCGAGATCATCATGGCGGGGACCCCCGAAGAGTTTCGCAGCAGCAAGGACAAGCGGGTGCAGGAGTTCCTGTCGCGGGAGCTGGATCCGAGCGTGAGCAACAAGCCCCGAAGCCTGCAGTTGCGTCCCTCCTCCACGGCCGTGGCGACCGCAGGTGTTGCGGGCGGCAAGGACGAGGAGACGGCACCCGACTTGAAGGCGAATGGATAGCCGCGCGTGGATGTCATTTCCCTGAATGGCGAGTTTGTCCCGCTGGGGGAAGCGCGGGTCGAGGCGACGGACGCAGGAGTGCTGGTGGGTGAGGGCGTGTTCGAGACGCTGCGGGTGGAACGGGGCCAGATCATCGGCTTTGCGGAGCATTTGGCGCGAATGGCGCGGGGTCTGCGGGTGCTGGGGATCTCCTGGCGGCATGATCCGGAGGAGCTGCTGGCCCGGGCGCAGGCGGTCTTGGATGCCAACGACATCGCCAACGCGCGGCTGCGGATCACCATCACGCGGGGGCCATTGCGCGGGCATCCGATTGCGGAAACAGAAGGCGAGCCGACGGAAATCATCACGGCGACGCGGCTGGACGGGCGCACGGATGCGGACCGTGAGCACGGGTGGCGGCTGATGATCTCGCCGTGGCCGCGCAACGAGCGCTCCCCGTTGGCGGCGATCAAGTGCACCAGCTATGCGGAGTCGCTGCTCGCGAGGCGGCAGGCGCAGGCGATGGGATTCGACGAGGCGTTGATGCTCAACACGCGGGGTCTTGTGGCGGAGGCCTCCATGGCCAACGTCTTCATGGTTTCCGGGGGGCGGCTCTACACGCCGCGCGTGGAGGATGGGGCCCTGCCCGGGACGATGCGCGGGCGGGTCCTGCGCGTGGCCGAGCGGCAGGGGATGGAAGTGCGGGTGGAGGCGATGAACGCGGAGGACCTGTGGAACGCCGAGGAGGTCTTCCTGACCAATGCGCTGATTCAGGTGATGCCGGTGGTGCTGGTGGGGGAGCGATTGATCGGGAACGGAATGCCGGGTCCGGTGGCCCAGGGGCTGTTTGCGGGTTGGCGCGATGAGGTGGCGACGCTGATTGGCGAATCGCGGCGGGGGTGATTTACCGCGGGCGGCCCCTTTTCCGACCCGTCTTATCGCCTTTTGTGGCACCGATAGTGCCTCCGAAGTGGGTGAAGTCCAATCCCCAAAGGAGGAAGAGCCATGAAACTGACGCAGATACTTGCCACAATCAGTGCCGTTTTGTTTGCAGCCGTGATGACCGTGGGCTGCACGCAGGAGAAGGGACCCGCCGAGCGGACGGGGGCCCAGATTGACCGGGCTGCGGAGCAGGTGCAGGAGGCAGCCGAGGAGGCTGCTGAGGACGTGCAGGAAGCGGCGGAGGACGCCGTTGATGCGGCAGAAGAGGCTGCAAAGGACGTGAAGAAGGAAGTGGAAGACGCCACCAACTGAGAGGCGGCAAAGTTCGCCTTTCTTTCGACTGCGTTTCATGAGCCGCCACGCCCCTGTGGCGGCTCTTCTCGTGCCTTGCAGCGATTCGGCGGCCGTGGGTGGCTGATGTCATATTGACCCAGCATGGGGGCGGTTGCGTGGTGTTGCAACGCCGCAACAGGCCGCCGAATGCAACGGGCCGGCCTGTCGTGTGGCAGGTTTGCGTTTCTCCACCATGCCCGAGCTGACTTCACGATGACCGATTCCTCGCCTGCGGATTCCGCGCGCCGTTCCGCCCGGCCGCAGCAGCATCGCCTTTCACTGCCTATCACTTCCCGCGGCCTGCTGATCTCCCTGTTGTTTCTGCTCAGCGGCGTCAGTGCTCTGGTGTATCAAGTCGTCTGGGTGCGGCAACTCACGACGGTCTTTGGCGCCACCATCTACGCCGTATCCACCGTGTTGACCGCTTTCATGGGCGGGTTGGCGCTGGGGTCGTGGTTGGTGGGAAAACGCGCGGACATGATGAAGCGGCCGTTGGTGGCGTTTGGCGTGCTGGAGATCCTGACGGCCGCGGCCGCGTTTGGCTTTCCGTATGTACTCGATTGGGTCACGCCGGTCATCGGCTGGGCGTATTCGACCGGTGGAGACGCCTCTTTTTATTCGTTTAGCTTACTGAGGTTTGGGCTGATCGGCGGGTTGCTGCTGGTCCCGACGACGCTGATGGGGGCGACACTGCCGGTGCTGTCCCGGGCGGTGGTGCGGGACCTGGAATCCATCGGCCATCGGGTAGGGGGATTGTACGCGGTCAACACGCTGGGGGCGATGCTGGGGGCTTTCCTGACGGGCTTCGTCCTGCTGGAGCGATTTGGCATCTGGCACACGACGGTTCTTGCGGTCATCAACGATGCGGTCGTGGGGCTTCTGGCAATTCTGATCGGGTGGGGGATGGTGCGCGCTGTTGATGTGTCGCCGGCGGTGGAGCAGCCGCGGCGGGTGCTGACGCGGGCGGCTCGGTACGTCCTGCTGACGTACGGGGTGAGCGGACTCATCGCGCTGTCGCTGCAGGTGGCCTGGAGCCGGTCGCTGATCTTTGGGTTCGAGCACCTGAAGGCGACGACCTTCGCGTTCTCCAGCATCCTGACGATCTTCCTGCTGGGGTTGGCGGTGGGGAGCGCGTTGATGCAGGCGGTGGTGGACAAGATCCGGCAACCGCTGGCGGCTTATGGTTTCTTGCAGATCCTCCTGGGGCTGTCGTCCGGGCTGTCGTTGTTCCTGATCATGACGGACCTGCCGGATTGGATGCTCCGGCCGGAGATTGCGGACGACGGGTCGGGGAACCTGAACACGTGGTTCGCCATCGGCAACGTGATGACGCGCACGGCGGTGGTGATCGGCTTGCCGACGCTGCTGATGGGGATGCTGTTCCCGGTGGCTGCGCGGATCGTGTCGGGGAATGTGCAGGAAGTCGGCGCGGACATCGGGCGATTGTACGCGATCAACACGGCGGGGGCGATCGTGGGGTCGTTCCTCGGCGGATTCATCCTGATCCCGCTGGTGGGGATCTCGATCACGTTGGCGATCCTGGCGGCGGCCAGTTTGGCGATCGGCATTGGGGCTCTGGCGCTGTCGCCGGTCCTGTCCGGGCCGCGGCGGGGGATGTTGGTGGGGGTGTGCTCCGTGGTGGCGGCGGTGTTTGTGGTACGGATTGTCATGGGGCCGGGGGCGGGTTCGTTCCAGCGGCTGCTGGAGGACGACAAGCTGGTCTTCTACAAGGAGGGGCCCTTGGCGACGGTGTCGGTGGTGGAGGACCTGAAGGGTTGGCGGACGATCTATGTCGATGGGGTCGGCGTTGCGGGGACGGATCCGGTGATCCAGACGGACCAGAAGACGCTGGCGCATGTGCCGATGATGCTGTTGGGGGGCGAGGCGGAGAGCGTTCTGACGGTGGGGTTCGGCGCGGGCGGTGCGTCACACAGCTACACATTGTATCCCGACATAAACAACATTCACGCGTGTGAAATAACCACAACGGTCCCTTCGGCAGCGATCACATTGACGGAAGCGAACCATGGCATCGTGCTGACGGATGCGGCATTGAAGCGCGAACTGCAAAGGCTTGGCCCCGACGGCGTGTTGCCGCACGGCGTGAAGCCGTTGTCTGCGTACACGCATCGCGCGGGGCCGGGATACGTCACGCACGATCCGCGCTACCGTTTGGTGATTGATGACGCGCGCGCGTACCTGCGATTCACAGGTGTGGAGTACGACGTGATCGCGACGGATTGCACGGACCTGCGCTACAAGTCGAACGCGAACCTCTACGACAGGGAATACTTCCAGCTTTGCCGCGAGCGCATCAGCGAACGCGGGCTCGTGGTGGTTTGGGTGCCGCTGGCAGGATTGAGCGACGAGGCATTCCGCATCATGACGCGCACGTTTCACGACGTGTTTCCGCAGATGCAGGTGTGGTACTTCACGAACCAGCCGACGCATTACTGCCTGTTCATCGCGGGACGAGACGAGGTGCGGATCGACATGGAGGCGGTCATCCGCGCGACGCAGATTCCGGGCATCCAGGGTGACCTCGTGGACATTGGCTTGTCCGATCCGGCAAAGGTCGTGGCGTCCTTCGTGACGGACGATCGCGCGCTGGATGTGTATCTGGGCGATGGGCCCCTGAACACGGAGGACTTCCCGATCCTGGAGTTCCTCGCGCCGCGGCATGGATACGACGCGCGGCCGATTGCGGTGAACATGGGGCGGTTGTTCGACAACCAGGTGCCGGTGTTGCCGCTGGTGGACATGTCGCCCGTGCTGCGTCGCGAGTATGCCGATCGCATTGATCGCTACCAGCGCGCGAATCCGATCCTGTTCGAAGGGCACGTGGAGTACCGCGACCACAACGTCGTGCGCGCGACGGAGCGTTATCTGCAGGCGCGCGAGATCGCGGGCGAGGATCCGTCGATCGATCTCTTGCTGGAGTTCGACGAGGTGCGCCTTGTGCTGGACAGCGGCAACGAAATCGGCGGCGGCCTGCGTTCGGGCCAGGTGATGCGCGGTTCGCCGTGGTTGGCGTTTCAGTTGGGGCGTTCGTATTTGCTGCAGCAGCGATACGAGGATGCGGTGTCGATCGTGATGCCATACCTGCGCAACATCCCCGACGCGGCGCGGGCAACGGAGGAGCAGGCGAGCCTTGGGCATGCGCTGGCGATGATTGTCGCGAGATGCTACAAGGCGATTGGCAATGATGCACGCGCGATGGAGTACCTGGAGCGGGCAAAGGCCTACGCGCCGGAGCGGGAGGATTGGGGGGAGGTGGAAAGGGAGTTTGGCGAAGGATGAAGGCGGATCACGCGCCGGATGAGGCGGTAATAAGCTGCAATCGGGGGATGTCGGTGAAATCCCGGTGGTTGTGGGTGACGAGAGGTATCTCGTGCTGAATGGCACAGGCCGCCACCCACGCATCGGCACAGGAGATGGCCTTTCCTTTCCGTCGGCGTGCTGCGGTCATGTCGGCCCAGACCTTGCATGTCTCATACTCATACGGCAGTATCAGGAAGTTGTGGATGAGTTCCTCCAGTTTTGTCCGCCGTGCAGGTCCCCATTGCGCGATCTCGGCGCCATACAACAACTCCGCCACTGTCATGAAAGAAATGGCGACGACCTTGCCGCGAATCACGACCGCGTACTCAGCACCCAGCGGTCCTCCCTTCATCAGGTAGGATACAACGTTTGTATCGGCGACTATAGTTTCGATCACGACTGTGGGCCGGGGCGCTGATCGGTGGCGCGCCTGAGCTCTTCCACGGCAGCTTCGAATCCGTCGGCCAAATCACCGGGCCAGGTTCCATGGAGCATTTCAGGATTGGTCAGCGGGTGCACTCCCTGCTCCTTGATCAACTCCGCGAGGGTCCGGGCATGCCCGTGGGCCTGCATCTTTTCGGTGAGTGATGGCCTTGTCGCTGTCGTTCCGTTGCTCATTGGCACCTCGCAATCCCGGATTCGTTTCAATGATTCCTCGCCTTGATCGCGGATGCGGGGCAATCTGGCAAGTGCAGAATTGACCGCAAAAGGCACAAGAGGCGCAAGAAGGGGTTCTTGCGCCTCCTGTGGCCTTGTAGCGGCCGGGCGTTTATCAACGTCCAGTGAGAGCCCTCACCACCTCGTCTGCACCGTGTAGGTCAGCGTCGTCGTGCCGTCGGCTTCGACGGGGATCTTGAATTCGATGGTGCGGGCGTCCTTCTTTTCGAACTCGTGGGACTTGGAGAGAACTTCCCAGTCGGACCACACGCGGCCGATGACGGTGATGGTCTCGTCGGTTTCCTTGCGGTTGCGCAGCTCGACTTCGAAGGACTCGCGCACGGTGCGGTCGTCGATGCGTTGGTAGTTGGTGCGCTTGAACTCGCCGACGATGTCAAAGGCGTCGCCGATGTAGAGGCTGATTTCCTCGTTGCGCGGGGTGTGGTCGATGTTGTCCTCGCCGACGAACTGCTGGCGGCCGCCGTCGTCCATCTTGTACACACGGACCTTCCCTTTGGGGAGCGGCATGCCGAGGTTGTTTTCCTCGCGGTTCTCGAATCGCAGCTTCATGTTTATCTTGGCGTCGGTGATGGTGTCGCCGCCGGCGCCGGGGTCGTAGTTGCCGCGGCCGGGGGAGTACCAGGAGTTGAACCAATTGCCGCGCGGGTCATAGATGTAATGCTTCTCGACGGGTACTTCCTCGGCGCCCAGGAGGGAGAGTTGCTTGATCTCGCGGTCGCGGATGTTGGTGGGGCGGGCCATGGTGTAGAGGTGATAGTCGAAGAAGCTCTTCTCCTCGAATTGACTCGCACCCGAGGCCGTGTCCATCATCGCGGCGCGGGCGTACATCAGCTCCATCTGCGGCTGGGGCTGGACGCGGCGTACGTCGCCGGCCATCAGGGTCAGCTCCGCGTTGTTGTAATCGATGCCGCTCTGGTTGTTGAGGGTCACCCATCCGGCCAGGTCGAGCGTCGTGTCGTCGGAACTGACCAGCGCGACGTAGGACGCTTCCCAACTCATCCCCTCGGTCATGTAGGCGAGCTCGACGCGTTGGGAGCCGCTTTCGTCGCTGTCGACCATCCAGTTCAGTGTCGGACGCGGCGTGACGTTGGGGGGCATCTTCTCCAGGGTGATCTGACCCTGCGGGCGCAGAACGACTGAGCCATCTTCGAGCTGGATGACGGGGCCGCTGGAGTATTGCTGACGGCCGGGGATCTGAACCGGCGAGGCCGGATTCATCAGCGTGCCGTTCAGGACGGTCTGGCGGCCGTCGGGCAATGTCTGCAGGATGGAGAGGCGCTGGCCGACGGATTTGTCCAGCAGCGTCTCCGGAGAGATCAGGTCGAAGCGGTAGTTCTGCTCGAGGATGCGCAGGGAGTTCGGCGCGTCCAGACTGCGGAGGAGAACGCTGGTGGGGTCGATGCGGGCGGGGACGTTCTCGACGTCGATCTCCGAGATGCCGCTGGTCAGGGTCAGGGTGCGCTGGTCACGCACGAGGGCGAAGCCGCCGTTGTAGATGGTGAGGCTGAAGTTCTGGTCGTTTTGGGCAAGGGCCGGGGAAGTGGCCATGGCCGCCATGGCAAAGGCGGCGCCGAGGCGCAGGGATGGTGAACGCATGATGGGTAGGAAGCTCCTTGAGCTGGTAATCGGGTATGCCTGATGATGCGGTTCTCTTCCGGGCGACAGGTTGGGGCGCCGCGGCCCGCAGACGTCAGACCGCCGTGCGGGTCCTTTTGTTCCCGGAAACCAACATCATAGCGCTGCCACCATGACAAGCCGCTCTTCTTCTCCCATCACGGTAGTCTTCGAAAGTTCCGGCCTGCGGACGGGCCGGGCGGACTTGGCGCGGCGCACGCGGCGGGTGCTGGGGCTGGCTTGCGAAGAGGTCGGGTGGCCCGGAGCTGGTGTGGCGGTGCTCTATTGTTCCGACGAGCGTATTCGCGAGCTGAACCGTCAGTTTCGCGATCTGGACGAGCCGACGGATATCCTGAGCTTCCCCACCGTCGATGACCCCGGGCAGCTCAACCCGGCGGAGCAGCCGTACTTGGGGGATCTGGCGATCGCGATTCCCTACACGACCCGCCACGCGCGGCAGCAGGGGCGGACGCTGACCGAGGAGATCGACCTCCTGCTGGTCCACGGGCTGCTGCATCTGCTGGGCTGGGACCATGCCACGCCGGGGGACAAGAAGCGCATGTGGGCGGAGCAGGAAAGGCTGTTGGGAAGGATAAAGGATGAAGGATAAAGGATAAAGAGGGTTCACCACGGAGACACGAAGGACACGGAGGAAAGCATTTTTTCCGGGGATGACTCTGACGGAAGAGCCCGGCGCCGGGAGTCTCTACCTTCTTAATCCTTCATCCTTTAGCCTTTATCCTTCCCTTATTTCCGTGTCCCCCGTGTCTCCGTGGTGAACCCTCTTTATCCTTCATCCTTCATCCTTTATCCTTATCTTGTGCCGTGGATGGCGCGGAACATGTCTTCGTTGGCGACGACCCAGTCGTAGAGCAGGTGGATGCCCTGCTTGAGGGAGGTCTTGGGGGCCCAGCCGAACTCGCGGTGGGCCTTCTCGATGTTGCAGACGAAGACGGGTTGGTCGCCGGGGCGCCAGTCGGAGTAGCCGACCTTCATCTTCTTGCCGGAGAAGCCCTCGAGGTAGGCGATGAGCTCGCGCAGGGAGAGCTGGTTGTCGGGGCCGCCGCCGACGTTGTAGATCTTGCCGGCGGTCTTGTCGATGTTGTTGAAGGCGGCCTCGTAGGCGTCGAGCAGGTCCTCGGAGAAGAGGGCGTCGCGCACCTGCTTGCCGTCGCCAAAGATGGTGAGGTCGCGGTCGAGCACGCAGCAGATGACGAACCAGGCGACCCAGCCCTGGTCCTCCATGCCGAGCTGGCGCAGGCCGTACATGCACGATTGGCGGAAGACGATGGTGGGGATGCCGTAGATGCGGCTGTAGTCGCGGACGTATTGCTCGGCGGCGCCCTTGGAGCAGCCATAGGGCGAGTGGAAGTCCAGGTTCACGTCCTCGCCGATGCCCTTGGTGTAGTCCGTGTATTGGTACTTGCCGTTTGCCTCGTGGGTGCGGATTTCCTCCATGCCGCCGTAGACCTTGTTGGTGGAGGAGAAGAGGAGCTTGGGCTTGATGTTCTGGAGGCGGATGGCTTCCAGGACGTTGAAGGTGCCCAGGGCGTTGATGTCAAAGTCCTCGCGGGGGTTGGTGACGGAGGTGGTGACGGCGACCTGGCCGGCCAGGTGCAGGACATTGTCCACGTCGCGGTGGCGGGCGAAGACGTCCTCCATGGCGGCGCGGTCGCGGATGTTGAGCTTCTCGAAGGTGAACTCGCCGCAGGTCTGGCGCAGCCACTGGAGGTTGTCCTCGGTTCCCTTGCGGGAGAGGTTGTCGAGGACGACGACGTGGTGGCCGCGCTCGATGAAGCGCTTGGCAGCGTTGCAGCCGATGAAACCGGCGCCGCCGGTGATGAGGGTCTTTGGCATCTTTGTGGCCTCTAAGATTTGCGTGACATAATGGGATATTGGATCGGGCTCGCGATGTGTTCGCACCCGCAAGGACAGTCGACCGGGCGGATGGCGGGCAAGGTCAAGGGCATTCCCGGCATTCGGCCTTGACCTAGCCGGAACCGCTGGAATGAGAGTCCCCAACCTAGTGCGGGGGGAGGACTATCATCATACCCCAAGAGGATTTGCTGAATGCCAATGGGTGAAACAGAGGTGAAATGTTTCGGCCCACGGGAGCCCAATGAGGGACCTCGGGCTCGTGGGGATTGGTTCCCCGAGCATGTTGAAAGGCGCATCGGCCAGACGCTGTTTGTGGTGGTCTTGATCCTCTCGGCGATTCTTGGTGTGGGCCGGGTCATCAACCTCACCCATGACATCCCGGCCCATGCGCCGTTGCTCGGTTATCCGGGGAAATACCTGGTTTATTCGTGGGACGGGGACGTCTACGGCGACGAGGGCTTCTACAACCACGACGCCATGACATGGTTCCAGGACGGGGTGTTTTACCTGGAGAAGGATTACAACCAGTTCATCAACCTGCCGGTGATGCAGTTCATCAAGGCGGGTTTTTTCCTGATTTTCGGGATGAACCTGGTGGCGGCGCGGCTGGTGACTGTGGTGTCGATGATCGTGATGGCGGTAGCGACTTACTTTCTGGTGCGGCGATATGAGGATTGGCGGACGTCGCTGCTGGCGGTCTTCCTTCTCCTGACAAACCATTACCTCTTTGTCTTCACGCGCTTTGCCATCGACGAGATCCCGGTGGCCATGTGGGTGACGCTGGCGATGGCCTTTGCCGTGCGGGTGCGCGGGCCGAAGTGGTGGGTCTACGCGATCCTGACGTCGGTGACGTTCTCGTTCGCGCTGCTGACGAAGTACAATTCCGTGTTCGCGACGCCGCTGGTCGGGCTGTTGGTGATCATCCAGGAGCTGGACTGGAAGAAGATCGGCCTGAAGTTCCTGCTCTGTTCGGCGATTTTCTTCGCGATCATGGGCACCTGGTATGTGGCGCTGGTGAGGCCCCACATGGAGGAGTTCCAATACTTCTTCTCGCTGAACCTGAACATTGCGGCGTCCGCGCACCCGGTGATCTGGTGGCACCGTTTCCGGGACTTCATGGAATCAATGCCCACTTTGGACCGGTGGTTGGTGCAATCGTCCGTCCTCGTGACGCCATTGCTGCTGTTCCTTTCGCGGCGGTACCGGCTGTCCCCGCTGACATATCTGTCCATCGCCTG
Source organism: uncultured Candidatus Sumerlaeota bacterium (assembly GCA_964625145.1). GTDB lineage: Bacteria > Sumerlaeota > Sumerlaeia > SLMS01 > JAHLLQ01 > CAYTRP01. Next base: position 5,573 of record CAZVAQ010000023.1, on the reverse strand, counting down.
GGTGGTGTTGTACATGGTGATGTATTCGTATTATGGCCGGTTTTTCCCCCGTTTCTGGGTGATGACGGTGCCGCCGGTGGCCGTCTGGGGGGCGGTGTCGATGCGGTACCTGCTGGACATGCGCGGGCCGTTCCGGCTGGGGGCGTACCTGTTCGTCGTGGTGATCGCCCTTTCGACGGGGTGGCAGGGGCACCGGATCGCCTCGGCCATGGCGGCCGACAGCGATTCGCACAATGAGATGGCGCGGGACATCCTGCGCATCGTGGAGGCGGATCCCTCGGGGAACCGGGTGATCATGGGCCATGGCGCGGGGGCGCTGGCGCTGCGCAATGGGCTGAAGCCGAGGCACGACCGCTACGGAATGACGCCGCTGCGCGAGCGTCTTGAAGAGTTCAAGCCGGGCTGGGTCCTGGCCGACGCGCTGTTTCGCATCTCGCCCAACGATGCGTATTCCGGCCATGTGGAGTGGTACGAGCTGCTCTTTGACATGGAGCTCATGGCTAGCTATGACGTTTACGAGAACTTCCGCGGGGACAAGATGCACTTGTACAAGCTGACGCCGCGCGAGAATGTGGTGTTGCCCGAGCAGATCGTGCGCGCGCAGCTTCTGGGGATCGAGTCCGTGTCGGAGAAGCGCCGGAGGGAAGCGGGCGGAGAGAGCTCCGAAGCGGCCGCCGGAGGAGATCAAGAATGAACAGGATCCTACTGGGCACGGTGGCGTTGTTGTGTGGACTTTGCGCGAGTGTCGCATGGGCGGCGGGGGAAGAAGATTGGGACACGTCCCGCGTGCGGCTCCTGGGGCACGATTGGGAGCGATTGTACAAACCCAGCAGGAAGAAGGCCGAGTTTGGCGAGCGATTCATGCACCGGGGGACGGTGCATGGCGACCAGATGATCATCAGCGGTGGCTACAACATGCACGACATGTACCTCGGGGACGTGTGGGCCTCTGAGGATGGGACGGACTGGAAGTGCCTGACGGAAAAGGCTCCTTGGTCTGAGCGTTTTGCGCACGGGCTGGTGAGCCTGGACGGGACGCTGTACCTGATGGGCGGGTTCGACGGGGAGTTGCGGAACGATGTGTGGAAATCGGCGGACGGTGCCGATTGGGAGCTGGTGACGGAATCGGCGGGGTGGAGCCCGCGTTCGCATTTCCAGGCGTTGGTGCACAACGGGGCCATCTTCGTGATGGGTGGGAAGGGGATGCCGGAGCGGTATGCCGATGTGTGGACATCGACCGATGGGGCAGAATGGGAACTGTTGAACGCCAACGCGTGGCCGGCGCGGTCGCACTTTGGCGCGGTGTCGCACAACGGAGAGATCGTCATCCTTGGCGGCGGCTATTACTCGTTCCAGTTGAATTATCACTTCTATCATCGCGACACATGGTCATCGCCGGACGGGAAGGAATGGACGCTGCTGAACAGCAACCTGCCGATGCGGCGGCGCGTGCTGATGGAGATGGTCTCGGTGGGTCCGTACATCTATGCCATCGGCGGCGACGACAAGCCGTGGTACACGTACATGCGGCGCGATGCGTGGGTCTCGCCGGACGGCGTGGATTGGATGAAACTGCGCGAGAAGGGTAACCTTGGCCAAAGGTCGCGGCTGGATTGGGAAACGCGGATCGACCACGTCCTGTTGGCCAAGGATGACGCGATCTACCTGATTGGGGGTCACTCCACCTATTCCGGTACGTTCCAGGTGTCGGACCGGTTTGGTTATTGGACGACGGCAAACGTGTGGAAGACCACCGGCGTGCATCATCCAAACTTTGTCCCGGAATACGGTCCTGAGGATGAAAAGGACGAGGAAATCGAGACGAGCGACTGAGGCGGGAAGGTGGAAGGCGGAAGGATGAAGGCGGAAGG
>CAZVAQ010000023.1:0-3602 GCA_964625145.1 uncultured Candidatus Sumerlaeota bacterium | reverse complement strand
GAAGGCGGAAGGATGAAGGCGGAAGGTTGAAGGTTCAGTTCGCGATCTAGCCGCTACGGTGGACAGGAGTTGTGAACGTATTATGTGGCTGATCGTTGGCCTGGGCAATCCCGGCCCCAAGTATAACCGCACACCGCACAATCTTGGCTATGACACGGTGGACCTGCTGGCACAGCGCCATGAACTTCGCTGGAGCGAGCAGGCGCGCTTCAAGAGCTATGTGGCGGCGGGTTCGACGATGGGCGTCAAGATCTTCCTGATGAAGCCGGTGACGTACATGAACCTGTCGGGCGAGGCGGTGCAGCCCTTCGCGGCGTTCTACAAGATTCCGCCGGAAAACGTGTTGGTGATTTGCGACGACGTGAACCTGCCGTACGGGAAGATTCGCCTGCGGGAGCGGGGGAGTCACGGCGGCCACAACGGTTTGCGGAACATCGCGGAGCGTTTCTCCACGGAGGAGTATCCGCGCCTGCGGATTGGCTGCGCGCCGGACCATCCCGTGCGTGACCTGGCGGCGTACGTGCTTTCGCCGATGTACGGCGATGATTGGGATTCATCCCGTTTGTCGGTGGAGGTGGCGGCGGATTGCGTGGAGTCGGTGCTGGCGGTGGGGCCGCTGAAGGCGATGTCGCTGTACAATTCGTGGAGCGGGGAGAAGGAGTAGGGGGGATTTTGAATTATGAATCGTGACTTGTGAATGCGAAATCGTTGGTTTACTGATTAGACGGTTTGGGGCATAATTGCAGCATAGATTCTTTCCTGAGTGCAATCAGGTGGAACGGGTGCCGGGAACATGCGTTTTGACGAGCGACGGTTTGGGATTCTGCTGCACCCGACTTCGTTGCCGGGGCCTTGGGGGATTGGCGATTTGGGGCCGCAGGCGCACCGGTTTCTGGATTGGTTGAAGGCATCGGGGACGACAATCTGGCAGATCCTGCCGCTGGGGCCGACGGGATACGGGGATTCACCGTATCAATCGTTCTCGGCGTTTGGGGGGAATCCGTATCTGCTGAGCCCGGATTTGCTGATCGAGGACGGCTTGCTGGGCAAGGCGGAGGCAAGACACCCGAAGTTTCCGGCCGATCGCGTGGACTTTGGGTGGGTCATTGGCTGGAAGTTGAAGCTGCTCCAGCGGGCGTTCGACAATTTCCGTCGAAAGGTGCCTTCGCACATTGTAAAGGCCGTGGAACAATTCCGCCGCGACAAGCTGGTGCGCAAGTGGCTGGATGATTACGCGCTCTTCATGGCGATCAAGGATGCGCACGGCGGCGCGCCGTGGCATACGTGGGACAAGGGATTGCGGCGCCGCGAACCGCCGGCGCTGAAGGCGGCGCGGCGCGAACATGCGGAGCGGATCGAGTTTCACGTGTTCGTGCAGGCGATGTTCGATCGCCATTGGCAGCGCCTGAAGAAGGCGGCGCACGAGCGCGGCATCATCATCATTGGCGATGCGCCGATCTATGTGGCGTTTGATTCGGCGGACACGTGGGCGAACCAGAATCTATTCAAGCTGAAGGCCACGGGCGAGCCGACGCATGTGGCCGGCGTGCCGCCGGATTACTTCAGCGCGACGGGGCAATTGTGGGGAAATCCCATCTACCGGTGGGATGTGATGAAGAAGACAGGCTATCAATGGTGGAAGGAGCGGCTGCACGCGGTACTGCGACAGGTGGACGCCGTGCGATTGGATCATTTCCGCGGGTTCGAGGCTTTCTGGCAGGTGAGGTACGGGGAGAAGACCGCCGTGAATGGCAAGTGGGTGCCGGGTCCGCGCAAGGATCTGTTCGCTGCGCTGGAGGCGGAGTTTGGCAGGCTGCCGATCATCGCGGAAAACCTTGGCGTCATCACGCCGGAGGTGGAGGACCTGCGACGGTCCTTTGGTTTGCCGGGGATGAAGGTCGTGCAGTTCGGTTGGGGCGTGTGCTCGACGAATCCGGTCGTCCCCGATCCGGAGGGGATCCACCAACCGCACAAGGCCGACCGCACGGACATCGTCTACACGGGAACGCACGACAATCCGACGTCGCGGCAATGGTGGGATGAGTTTGCCAGCGACGGGGAGAAGGCTCACCTGCGCGCGTACGTCGGGACGGAGATCACCGCGCCGCACGAGGAGTTGGTGCGGTTGGCGATGAAGTCACACGCGGACACGGTGATCGTGCCGATGCAGGACGTGCTGGGCACCGGCGGCGAAGGGCGCATGAACTATCCCGGTCGCGAGTCGGGAAATTGGGCGTGGCGCATGGCGAAGCTGCCGGACAAGGCGCAGGCAAAGGCGCTGCACGAGAAGTTGCTGGTGTTCGAACGCGCGTCGGACCAGCGGGAAGTGGGGGAGAGGCTCATTGCGAAGCAGTCGAAGGCGAGAAGGGCGCGGAAACCTTAAGTACAGTTCCTCGTTCCTAGTTCCTCGTTTCTCGTCAAAAGAAGGGTCAACCGTACGGAGCATGGGCGTCCGCGCCCTTGCGGCCGGGTGTGTGGACACGGTGGACGGGGTGGAGGTGGACGGATTTTCTCTTGGCGGAGCCGGCGGGTGTCGCAAGCAGGCTTGCGACGGGAGAGCGGCGGCAAGCTGCGCGCAGTCCGTCATTGGGTGCTGCCGGCGCGCCGGCCGCCGGTTTTCAGGAAGTCTTGATAGGCGAGGCGAATCCCTTCCTCCATCGCCACTTGGTGTTTCCAGCCGAGGTCGTGGAGGCGGGTGCAGTCGAGCAGCTTGCGGGGCGTGCCGTCGGGTTTGGTGGTGTCGAAGACGAGCTCGCCCGTGTAGCCGACGGCGTCCTTCACGATTTCGGCGAGGCGCTTGATGGAGACTTCCTGGCCGGTGCCGATGTTGACGATGTCGCTGCCGTCGTAGTTCTCCATGAGGAAGACGCACGCGTCGGCCAGGTCGTCGACGTACATGAACTCGCGCAGTGGGCTGCCGGTTCCCCAGACGACGACCTGGGGGGCGCTTGCGACCTTGGCCTCGTGGAACCGCCGGATCAGCGCGGGGAGCACGTGGCTGTTCATGGGGTCGTAGTTGTCGTTGGGCCCGTAGAGGTTGGTGGGCATGGCGCTGATGTAGTCGCGCCCGTACTGCCGGCGATAGCTCTCCACCATCTTGATGCCCGCGATCTTGGCGATGGCGTACGGCTCATTGGTCTCCTCCAGCAGGCCCGTGAGCAGGCTTTCCTCCTTCAGCGGCTGTGGCGCGAGCTTGGGGTAGATGCACGATGACCCGAGGAAGAGCAGGCGTTCCACGCCGCTCTCGTGCGCGTGGTGGATCACGTTGTTCTGGATCATCAGGTTCTCGTAGATGAACTGCGCACGGTAGGTGTTGTTGGCCTGGATGCCGCCCACCTTCGCCGCCGACAGCACCACCACGTCGGGCTTTTCCGCTTGGAAGAAGGCCCGCACGGCAGCCTGGTCCTTCAGGTCCAGCTCGCTGCTGGTGCGCGCCACGATGTTGTCGTATCCCTCCTGCAGCAGGCGGCGCATGATGGCGCTCCCCACCATCCCCCGGTGGCCTGCGATGTAGATCTTGTCCTTCTTTTCCATGGCCCGATTCCTTGTTTCCGTTGCGGGTTCTTGGGTTGCGGATCGCGGGTTCCGGTACGTCACTCGCC
>CAZVAQ010000022.1:23172-34987 GCA_964625145.1 uncultured Candidatus Sumerlaeota bacterium | reverse complement strand
CGCCGCATGGCGTTGACTCTGGGGGGCGACGCCTGGCCGCGGGTCTTTCTTGCGGACGACCAATCCGAAGGCCGCGGCCGCAACGGTTCCAAGTGGGAATCCACCAAGGGCGAGAGCATCCTGGCCACCGTGCTCCTGCCGCCGTCCATGGCGCCGCGTCCCATGAGCCTGCTCTGGCCGTTCGCTACCTCCTGGGTGGCAGAGGGCATCAGCCGCTGCGGCATCGAGACCCTCTCGCTCAAGTGGCCCAACGATGTGCTGGTCAACGGCCGCAAGATCGCCGGCGTCCTGTGCGAACGCGCCGGCGATGCCGTGGCCATTGGCGTTGGCGTCAACGTCGCGCAGACCAACGTCAACCTGCCGGAAGGCGCGACGTCGCTGGCGAAGGAACTGGGCGATCATCAGCCCGCATGGCTGTCCGCTGCCTTGACCATTCTCACCGCCTTTCTGGAGTCTGTCGAGCATCCCGGCACGTCGGAGGGATTACTGGCCAGCTATCGCAACCAGTGTGTGACCATTGGCACCGACGTGGACTTTCCCGATCCTCACTTGGGCCGCGTGCGTGGTCGTGCGGAGCAGGTCAATGCCTCCGGGCATTTGGTGGTGAACGTGGCCGGTCTCGGCCACAAGGTCGTTTCTCCGGGTGGTTTGCCGTGATGCGAAGGTGGCTCTCCGCGGTCCTGCTGGCAGCGATGCCGGCGCTGGTTGCGGCCCAAGGGGGCCACTACCAGACGGGCGGTGCCATCGCTCTGCCGGCATCCCTTCAGGAACGCCTCGACCGCTTCGCCAAGCAGATCCGACTCGGCGTGAACACCGATCATCTGGAGCGTGCAAAGGTCTCCGCCGGTTGCTACATCCGCGGCATCGAGATTTTGGCCCAGGCTGCCGAAGACGGCATCATTCCCGGTGCAGTCGTGTACATCGATTCGCTGGAGGGCGATGCCATGCCCATAGGCATCGGCAATCGCATCACGGATCCGGAGTCACATCCGGCCGAGTGGTCTTCCCTGTATGAGATTGGCGATCTGGCGGCGGCGCTGATTGTCACGCCACTGGCCCTGTCCGCCCTGGAGCAGGGGGAACTCAAGCTCTCCAGCACGGTCGGCGAATTCATCCCGGAGCTTTCCGATTCGGACAAGGCTTTGCTGACCGTGGAGCAACTGATGCGGCATTCCACCGGCCTTCCCGCCTCGCCGCAATGGCCCGCCGATCTCCAAACGCGAGACGATGTGATGCGGGCGGTACGCGATATGCCATTCGCTCGGGACCGCGGCACCTGTGTCATGCGCTCGCCGCTCAACTGTCTGCTGCTTGCCGCCATCCTGGAGCGCCTGAAGGGCAAGCCCGTGCGCGACGCGGCCATGGCGGAGTTCTTCGAGCCGCTCGGGCTGCGCAATACTGTCGGAGAATTACCGTTGGGATGGAGAGGGCGCACCGCGGCGGGTCCTTATTGCGAGAGCGCGGGCCGCATGATGTGGGGTGAACCCGCCGACCGCGCCGCGCGTATCCTGGGGCCCTCCGCCGGCTATGCCGGCATCGTCACCACGGCCGATGATCTTGGCACGCTGGCAAGGCTCCTGCTCGCCGCCAACGAGAAGGGGATTGCAGGTTTCGTCTCCGGCGAGACCATGAGCCTTTGCACCTCGCCCGATGAACGGTTGGAAGGCGGCGCGACGATGGGCCTCGGTTGGGAGCTGGGCCGCCTGGGCGAAGGAAGCTTTGGATGGGACGCGGCCAATGGCTGCAGCATGTGGCTCGACCCGCGCACGGGGCGGTTCCTCATCCTGCTGACAAACTTCGATCATCCCGGACCAAAGCCCAGCGAGGAACAATGGCGCATTCACCAACAAGCCTTTGAGCTGTTGGCCGATTCCCTGGATCACCGGACGCGCGCAGTGGATTCCACGATCCCCGGCCGCTTCACGATTTTCGAGAGCGATCCGTTTTCCTCGCATCCAGGATGGCCCGCACCTTTTCTCCCAGTGCGCGGGGGCTGAAGGGCTTGCCCATGAAGTTCACGCTTCCACGCTCCACGCCGCGCCGCACCATTTCCTCGTCGGAATAGCCGGAAATATAGAGCACCGGCAGGTCGGCACGCTGCGTCGTGAGCTGTGCCACCAACTCCGGGCCGGACATGCCCGGCATCACCACATCCGTCACAACCATGTCGAACTCATCACCCATCACCGAGAAAGCCTCGAGGGCCTGATCCGGCGAGTTCGCCTCGATCACTCGATAGCCATAGGCTCGCAGCGTCCGCGAGGCCATGGCGAGCAGACTCGCCTCATCCTCCACGAAAAGGATCGATTCGCTGCCTTGCGGTTCGATGCCCGATTGGGCCGGAGCGGCGGGCTTGTCCAGTTCCGCACAGGCGGGAAAGATGACATGAAACGTCGTTCCCGTCCCCGGTGTGCTCTCCGCCCTGATGTCGCCATTGAACTTCTTCACGATGCCAAAGACCGATGCCAGCCCCAGGCCGGAAGCCGGTGAATTCTTTGTCGAGAAGAAGGGTTCGAACAACCGGCTGATGTCTTCAGCAGGAATGCCAACGCCTGTGTCACTGATGCTTGCCTGGACGTGGCGACCCGGCGAGAGCCCCTGCCATTGGCGCGCTCCCTCCTCATCCAACATCACGTTGCCAATGGACAGCGCGAGCCGGCCACCATGGGGCATCGCCTCGCAGGCGTTCACCACGATGTTGAGGATCACCTGCTCGATCTGTCCCGGATCTGCCAGGATCGGCCACGTGCCCGACTCAATATCGACGTGATACTCGATGTCCTCCCGGATGCTGCGACGCAGCAGGCGGTCAACCGTCTCGAACTGCTTGTCCAGATGCAGCACAATGGGCTGCACGAACTGGCGGCGTCCGTAGTTGAGCAACTGACTCGTCAGGGACGACGCGCGCTCGATCGCATGCCGTACGTCCTCGATCCCTTCTGCTTCACGCCCCTCTGCCTCCAGATCGTCCGCGATCAATTCGATGTTGCCGGAGATGACGGTGAGCAGGTTGTTGAAGTCGTGGGCAATGCCGCCGGCCAGGCGGGCGATGGCATCCATCTTCTGTGACTGCAGGAGCAACTCGCGGCTTTCCTGCAGCGCCCGCTCGGAGGCCTCGCGCCGCTGTCGCATGTCCAGGTCCCGCAACACCAGCCGCAGGAAGTCCGCGATCTCCAGCATCGCCTGCAGGTCGTTCTCTTCCCAGACATGCGGTTGGGGCGCGATCACCGTCAACAAGCCGACGTTTTGCTCATCGTGCTGGATCGGGACCGACAACCATGCCCGGGCGTCGCCAGTCATGCCCTCGCGCCAGAAATCATCCGAGAAGTGTGATTCCCGGGTGTCATTGACCATCATGGGGAGCAGCTCAAAGGCGTACTGCATCTCATCCATTATCCCCGAGCAATCCCGCGTCACCCCCTCCGTGGGCGGCATGCTGGAGGGCTGTCGCGAGCACAGGACCTTCATGCGTCCATCGCGCGACAGTGTGGAATAAGACACCCGGAATTCGGGGAAGAAGCTTCGCACCTCCGAGAGCACATGCGACAGCAGTTCCTCCAACGACAATTCACCGTGGATGGAATGGGCCACGCGATTGATCAGCGACAAGCGCCGCTGGCTCGAGATCAAGTCGGTCTCGACCTTCACGCGGTCGGTGATGTCCTGCATGAAGCCCAGCACCCAATAGCTCGACGTCGACTCATCCCAGGACATGGTGGCCGTGTCGGCAAACCAGATGGTCTGGCCGCGGGCGTTCTCCACGCAGACATCGGCGGACAATTCGTGAATCCGCCCTGCGTTCATGGCGGCCACGGCTTCGGCTGCCGTCATGTCCGCGCATTTCCCCCTCATGCGCGTCTCGCGAATCATGTCCTTCAACCGGGACAGTGTCATCTCCTCCGGTGGGACTCCCAGCAATTCCTCGACGCCGTCGCCCATGTACTCATACTCATCGCTGCCCAGCTCGCGTTCATAGGGAATCAGTCCCGTGCGGCTGATTGCCCGGCGGTATCGCCGCTCGCTGTGGATCAGCGCTTCCTCGGCGCGCCGTTGGTCGGTGACATCGGACAGCACGCCCAGAACACTGAGCGGCTCCGGGTCGCTGCCGTCATATTCCGGGACCAGGCGGACCAGCAGTCGGCGCACGCCACGGGCCGTGGGCAGGTCCAGCTCGAAGTCCTGCGAGCGGCCACTGCGAAATGTCTCTCCGAGTTTTCGTTCGTAGGTTTCGATCAACTCCCTTGGCATCGGCAGGTCGCGCCAACGCTTCCCAATGATCGAATCCGCATCAACTCCCGTGATGATCTTGAACTGCGGGCTCACAAATTGGTGACGTCCCTCCCGGTCATAGCGCATCACGATGTCGGGCAGGTGCTCCATGAGGAGCCGGTACTCCGCCTCCCGGCGTCGCGTCTCCTCCCGGGCCCTTTGCAGCTCGATCATCTGGCCCAGCATGCCCCCGAACACGGCCAATGCCTCCTGCACGACGGGGTCCATGGGAGCTGCACTCACCAGGCAATCATTGAAGATCAGCCCCAGCAACTTGCCATTCGAATGAATCGCCGTGCGCGCCACCCATCCACTTCCCACCTCGACCAGCTTCCCCCTGTGCCAATCATACAGCGGGCCCTTCTCGATGGTCCACTTGACCTGGTTATCATTCCTGTCAACACCCCATCGCTCCTCATCGCGATTGCGCAGGAAGCTGCAATCGGCCTCCGGGACCAGTTCCAGATTCTTGTTCGTCCCCCACGTTCCGCGGAAGTCCTCACCGTCCAACAGGAACAGGCCGCAACGTTCCGCGCCCAATTGCAGGCGCGCAAAGATCACCGCCTCCTTGCAGAGGTCCATCACGCTGTTGGACTTCTCCAGGGTCTGGACGAATTGATTGATCTTCCGCATCGCCTGAATCAGCCGCGATTCAGACTCGCTTGTGTCCTGCACCTGGGCAGGAGTGACATCCTTGACGTTTTCGGAGATCACAAGCTCAAACCGGGAACAGCGCGTGGGATGACGTGCTCGCGAGCTTTTGAGTGCCACAATGATGGGACACTGCAAAGACTGAATGGCCGAGGCGCCCCGGTCAATCCCGAACAGATGCTCATCCGTGAATCAGTCTGCAGGACGGCCTGCGCCGAATAGCGACAACGAAAGGCGGCCTTCCCGACGGTGTAGTCCCAGCGCCCCAAAGAGCAGGTTTGTGTCGCTTTCCGGGGCCGAATCCGCCGGCCGGCGCTTCTCCGTGCTGAACAACAGCAGATCCAGCCGCCGCCGCTCGTCCCCCGCGATATTGCGATCATGTTTCCAAACTCCACCAAGGAAACGCGTGCGCGATTCGTTTGTCTGCTCATTCCAACGCCGGCTCCACACCGTCCAGAAAGGCGCCCAATTGCGGTCCGCTGCCTCGATGCGGGAATAGGGGAACAAGTGCGGCGCTGATTGGTACCGATTCCCATCTGCATCGCGCCAATGACGATAGAACGGCCACAGGAACCCACGGCTCGAGCTGGTTCCGTCCGTGTTTTCCTGCCGGTTCATCGCCCAGAACGGCACCAGGAACGACCTGCGCGATTGATAGTCATCCATCAAGTCCACGCGCCGATGATAGAACGGCCACAGGACCGTCATCCGGTCGCGCTTCTCATTGTGTCGATGAATGTAGAGTGGAAACACACCGCCGCCTTCCATCGGGTTTGCTTGCGCCGCGCGGTCGGCAAACTGCGTCGGCACCTCGATGCGCGATGTCCACCGGATCAGGAACCACAGGATGCGATGCGTGCGGATGCCCGTGCGCAGGTTGTCGTCCTCCATGTACGTCGCCAACGCCCACCCGCGCGAGCGGCGCCCGGCCATCTGGAGTTTGCCATAGAACGGAAACACCGCGTCATAGTTGATGTTCCGCGTGCGCATGCGACCATAGAACGGGAAGAACAGCACGATCTTCTCGTCCGCCCCATCGACGCCGGTTCCGCGCGAGAGGCTGTAACGCCCCAGCGGAAACAACCAGTACGCGCGCCGCTTCTCGTCCTTCACATCCACATAGGACACCAACGGCCACAGGCGAAAACCCTTCACCTTCTCGCCGCGATAATAACCGGTGATGGGCCAAACAAAGGACAGCAGCTCCACGCGGTCCTCGCCCTGCCCTTTCCAGCTCTTCACGAAGATCGGCCACAGGAAGAACTGGAAGCCGTCGCGGTTCCAATAGTCATGAAACTCGCCGGCAACCGGCCACAGGGCGGAGAAGTTCTGCTTCCGCGGAGGGAACAGCGGCACCACCAACCGCGCATCCCGCGCGTGCCAGACGAACGGGAAGATGATGAGGTACTTCCCGCCGTCATCCTGCCGCCCCTGCCAATAGAAGGGGATCAGGAACCGATGATGATAGGCGACGCCCTGGCGCTCGCCGCCTCCGCTGTAATAGAGCGGGAAGATCGTGAAGTCCGTCCGGTCCTCGACCCCCCATTTCCCCGCCTCGCGCCGTCTCCACGAAGACAACGGCCACAGCACATCCACATTCTTCCGCTGCAGCTTGTCATCGTGCGTGATGGAAACGAACGGAAACACTGCAACCTGCGCATGATCCGGCGCGTGCCGCACGCGGATGAACGGCCACGGAAACCAAGTTTCCGAAACCTGCTGCCAATTGGTGATCGTGCGCTGCTCGGCCGTCAGGTCGCTGGCATCCCGAGGATCGCGTTCAGCGGAAGCAACGAGAGGCAATAAGAGAAGGACAACGAAGAAAGGATGAAGGATAAAGGAGGCTCGGGGCTGTGGGGTCTTTGTGAAAGGCGAGCGGGATTGCATCAACTTGAAGAAACGCCGCGCGATGCGCTCGCGGTTTCCTTCAGGACACGCGTCTCCATCGGCCCAATTCTTCGCCTCGCTCCGTCCATTGTCCTTCATCCGTCAACCTTCCATCGTCATTCTGCCATCCAACTGCCTTCACCGCTCACCTCCATCCCGCCCAACCTTATCCTTCATCCTTCGGCCTTCCCTTCAAACCGTTTCCTCCGCCGACCGTGGGATCCGGATCGTGAACGTCGTGCCCACGTTCACCGCCGATTCCACTGTGATCGTCCCGCCCATGTCCTCGATGGCCTTGCGGCACATGGCAAGGCCGAGCCCCGTGCCGTGGGAACCCTTTGTCGTGAAGAAGGGAAGGAATATCTTCTGCAGCTTGTCCGGCGGAATGCCCACGCCGTTGTCGCTGATGACGATGACCAGCGAGTTGCGATGGTCGCTTGCGATGTCCGTGCGCACGCGGATGTTGCCGGACCCGGCCGGCATTGCCTCGATGGCATTCACGATCAGGTTGAGCAGTGTCCGGTGCAGTCCCGTCTCGTCCAGCAGCCTCTGCGGCATGCTCTCGATCAGGCCCAGCTCCAACGTGATCCCCTTGTGGATCAGCTTGTCCTCGATGTCATGGGCGATGCCGCAAATCATCTCGTTCACGTCCACATAGGCATGCCGGTGCTTCTTGTTGCTGGAAAACTCCAGCATCTCCTGCATCAGGCGGCCGATCCGGTCGATGCCCCGGGACACCACTCCCCATGAATCGCGCGCCATGTCGACGTTGCGGGCTTCCATTGCCTTGGACATCAGATCCCGCCCGCCCTGCATCAGCAGCAGGATGTTCTTCACATTGTGCGTCACATGGGCAATGGTCTCGCCAATGGCGGCCAGGCGCTCGCGATGCAGTGCCTCCTGCTGCATGCGCCGGTTGTCCAATGCCATGGACAGCTCGTTGGAGATCAGCGTCACGAACTCCAGGTCCGCCTGGTCAAACCGCAGCAGCGAGGACTTGATGTCCATGTGGATGACGCCCAGGACCTGGTCCTCGCGGATCATCGGGACGCAGATGGCCGAGCGAATCTGGCTGGTGACGATGGACTCGCTGGCACCAAAGCGCAGGTCTTCCTGCGCGTCGGTGCACAATACCGCGACCTTGCGGTTCAGCACTTCTTCCAGGATCGACCGCGAGACCGGCAAACGCTCCGGCTTGATCGGCTTGTCGCGGTACCGCAGCGCGGCGACTTCCATTTCCCGCTGTTCCACCGATACGCGCGTCATGATCACGGCCCGATCGGCCTTCAGCGACTCGAAGAAAATCCCCAGCGCCGCGTCCAGCAGGCCCTTCTCCGATTCGTCCGGGCTCGATTCCCGCAACATCTCCGACAGCAGGTAGAGCACCTTCAACCGCCCCGCCAAGCGCACCAGTGAGCGCGTGTCGGTGTAGGTCTTCGGATTCAGGAACGAGGACGATTCATTGACCCGGCGGATCTCTTCCGGCTGCAGCACGGAGGTGATCATCGTCGCCGATTCGAGCTGCTCGATCTCCTCCAGCCGAATCACGCCGGAATCATCTTCCGGCACGGGCGTGGCCTTTGGGAACGCGTTTGGGAAGGCCTTTGCGGGGCTGGCCGGCCGGGCCAGGTGCATCTGGCTGCTGGAGGCCCGCGGGCGGTCCTCCTCAAAGATCATCGTCAGCTCGCCAAACTGGACCGAGTCGCCCGAGCGCAGGACGCAGTTCTTCACCCGGCGGCTGTTCACGAACGTGCCGTTGGAGGAATTCAGATCGCGCAGTTCGTAGAAGCCGTCGGCGTATTCGATCCGCGCGTGATAACGCGAGACCGAGTCGGAACTGGGCACCAGATCATTCTCTGGGTGGCGCCCGATGGTGACGCTCCTGCCCACGGGGTACGACGAAAGGTTCAGGCCGGAGTCCGGTGTCTGGGGGATGAGCCTCGCGCGCGACATTAACTGCAATCGCAGCGGTGGGTCCAATGGCACCCGAGCGCTGCATCCTCCCTTCTGGCAGACCTAGCGAAGCACATATTCGGGTGAGGGGGTGCGATCTTCCTCTTCCAGGACCAACGTCACGTTCTTGGTGTCGTAAATCTTGAAGGGCAGCATCTCGGCGAAGTAATCGAACGGCACCCACAGGTACACCGGGGCCCGGAAGCGCACGCGCTCGGTCGTGGTCTTGTAGCCTTCCTTCTCCGCCACAAAATCATAATACCAATACCACGTGAACGGCATCTGCAGGGGGGCGCGCCCCAGGTGCACGTCGTTCATCGTGACATCGGCGCCCTCGGGGATCGTCTGGATGTTGACGCGGCTGCGCACGCCACCGCCACAAGCGCTGAGCACGCCGCAAATCCCAGCCACGAGGATCGTCGCAAGAAGAGGACGGATCGCCCGTCGCAAGTCTACCAGGCCGAATTTGCCCACCTTGTCCCCCTGAGGCGCGATTGGTCACATCTGGCAACCCCATGTGCGGCCGTTGGGGCGCGGGGTGTCAAGCGGTCTCCCCCCGTGGGGGGAAGTGGGCCGGGGCGGCGCCTTTCCACCCCGGCCCCCCTTCACTCACAGCAGCCTCCCGCCCACGAAATGCTTCGGCTCGGTGGCGACCACGAAGGCCGATGGCAGGCGGCGCTTGATCTCCGTCATCACCTGCCGCGCCCGCCGCCGCTGCATCACCATGTTCAGCATGAGCTTCGCCCCTTCGTGCCCGGCCGCCTCCATCACCGTCACCGCGTGGCCCATGCGGCGCAGCTCCGCCGCGATCCATTCGTCCTTCTTGTCGATGGTCACCATGACCAGCCGGTAGCCAAAGGCCATGGTGTCCTCGATCGTCACCCCGAGGACGATGCCCGTGCCGAAGCCGAGCGAGAACGCCAGCAGCCGCCAGATGTCGCTTCCCGCGCTGACCACCATTCCCAGCGCCAGCGTGTACACCAGGATCTCGAAGAAGCCGACAAGGCCCGCCGCCCAGCGCTGTCCGCGAATGACCAACACTTGCCGGATCGTTGCCAATGCCATGTCGATGGTGCGCGCGAAGAACAGGAACAACAGTTCAAGGACCACGGTGATCTCCTCGTCTGATCGCAAGGGTTAGGGCCCACCCCGAACGTGGTACTTCGCGGGGTGCATTGCGGGATTTGATGCGGACGGGGAAGAATGCCGGGTGGGCCGCAGGGCAGCCGGATCAACCCGGCTCAACTAGCGTGAAAGAATCACGACTCCACGGGCCTGGACCGGAGCGGCGCCAAAGGGAGGAAAGAAATTGGAGGAGAATAAATCCTTCAAGTCAGCACCCGATAGGTATTCAATCCAAACAGTCAAGAAGACAATAGGCAACGTTCACGCCAAATTCAAGGACGATTGTGCCGTCCTGGTTGGCGTGTCGTCGAGCCGTCCAACTCCATGCATATCAATCCTCAAACGAGCTGTAATGCGTGTGCAGCGCGATGGCCACGGCGCCGAACACGCCGGCCTGCAGGCCAAAGGAGCCAAGGTCCACCTGAATGTCATCCTCCAGCGCTTCCAACGCCCGCCGCTTGACCGTGTGCTGGATCGACTTGATCAGGCGATCGCCGTCTTCCGCCATGCTGCCGCCAAACACGATCGCTTCCGGAGCCAGCAGGTTCACGACACCTGCCAGCGCGGTGCCGATGTAGTGGCCCGCCTTGTCGATCATGTTCCCTGCCAGCCGGTCCCCCATCTCCGCCGCGTGGAAGATGGCACTGGGTGTGATCTTCCCGCTGTCGTCCACATGCTCGGGGATGTGCGTCTGCACGCCCTCGGCAATGGCCGACTCGGCCTGCTGCACCAGGGCCCAATCGCTGGCCAGCGTCTCCAGGCAACCGTAGTTGCCACAATAACAGATCGGGCCGTTGTCGTCCACGGTCACGTGGCCAAACTCGCCCACGGTCACCTTGCGCCCGCGATACACATAGCCGTCCACCACCATGCCGATGGCCAGCCCTGGCCCCAGGTGAACGTAGATGAAGTTCTTCAGATCCTTGAAGCGGCCGAAGATGCTCTCCGCCAGCGTTGTCCCGATGACATGGCTGGAGATGCTGACCGGCACTTGGAACCGCGAGCTGAGCAGCTCGGCCACCGGGATGTTGCTCCAATCGTCAAAGCGGGGAAACGAGATCGACACGCCGCGCTTCTCGTCGATCAGGCCGGAGAGCACCACGCCGATGCGCGCCATCTCCAGCCCTTCGTCATCGCGCAGGAACATCCGCTGGTCCTCGATCGCGTCGATGATCGCCTGCAATGTTCCCTCCCGGCCCAGGGCGGAATTGTACGGCCGGATCACATGGTTGTGCAGCCGCCCTTTCATGTCGGAGGAGGCGGACAGGATTCCTCGCGAGCTGAACTCGATGGCCACCACGCCACCCTGCTTCGGGTTCACATCCAGAAGCTGCGCCTTGCGTCCGCCGGTGGAGGTCGCAAAACCTTCCTCGATTACTTCACCGGACTTGATCAGATCCTGGACGATGGCCGACACCGTCGGCAGGTTCAATCCCATCAAGTCCGCAAGTGCACCGCGGCTGATCGGACCTTCCTTCCACAACTGATACAACAAACTGGAGCGACGCGAATCCTTGTCGCGCTGCAAAAGCCCCGTCCCGCTTGTTGCCTGCTCCGCCTCTGCCTCTGGCGGAGGTGTGTTGGTCTTCGCGCGTTTTCGTGCTGGAGGCATGGGCGGGGTTCTCCGGGTAATCAATTACGCCGATTGGGGGCCCGGTAGGCGTGGCCGTCAAGACAATTGTCAATTCTCTAATAAAGTCGCCGGATTGGTGGGGGGCACAGCCCCTGCTTTGCAGTGAGTCTTGACATAAGATGCGCGCGAAACCGGATTTGGGTGTCGCTTTGCGTCAATCCCCTTGCCTGAGTCGGCTCCCCGGCGGCATATCCCCCGCTTCTATCGGGTAAGCAGACATTTCAAGTCCGCATTCGCCCCCCCGGGGGGGGGGGGGGCGGGGGGGGGGGGGGGGGGGGGGGGGGGGGGGGGGGGGGG
>CAZVAQ010000022.1:0-23162 GCA_964625145.1 uncultured Candidatus Sumerlaeota bacterium | reverse complement strand
CATTTCAAGTCCGCATTCGCCCCCCATCCCACCCCCCCGCAGGACTCGCTCGCCATGGCCCCCCGCAAGCCCCTTGAACTTAACGCCACCCTTATCAAGCGCATCGACCTGGCCGAGGGCTTGACCATCTTTCGTGTTCGCCCCGAAGCCCACGACTTCCAAACCTTCGAGCCTGGACAGTATGTCGTGCTGGGCCTCAACCACCCCGAGCACGGCCCCGTGCAGCGCTCCTATTCCATCGCCTCGCCTCCGCAGACTCTGCCGGACTACCTCGACTTCTACGTTCGCTATGTCGTGCGCCCTGCCTCCGAGAATCCCCTGACCCACCTGCTCTTCAAGCTCAAGGAGGGCGACCGCCTGTTCATGGGTCCGAAGTTCCGCGGCAAGTTCACCGTCACCCACGAGGTCGGCGCCGACGACCCGCGCCTGCGTGTGCTGGTGGCGGCGGGTACCGGGCTGGCGCCCTTCACCTCCATGGTCTTTGATCATCTGCACCGCTTTGGCCCCACACAGCAATACCTCGTCCTCCACGGCGCCAGCTATCCCCATGACCTGGGCTATCGCGAGGAGCTGGAGAAGGCCCTCAACACCGATCCGGCCAACAAGCGCTACTTCCCCACCATCAGCCGTGATCCGGGGAGCGAGCCCTGGCCAGCGGACGGCTTCCGTGGCCGCGTGGAGTATTTCTTCGAGGCGGACAAGCTGCCCAAGCTGGAGAAGGCCGCCGGGCTCCCCGAGGGCTTCATCACCCCGCAAAACGCCGTCGTTTTCATCTGCGGATTGACCGGCACCATCGCCAACACCCTGACGAATCTGCTCGACCGCGGGTTCATCCCCCGGGAGCTGAAGCTGCGCAATGCGCTGCATATCCCGGCGGACACGCCTCCGTCGCTCTTCTTTGAGCAATACGACACCGAGCCGGTTCTGGATGTGAAGAACGACGAGGCGATGAAGCCGTATCGCGAGCGATTGGAGAAAGCGGGGGTCATTTTGGCCTCTCCAACAGCTTCTGCATGAGCTTTTTTTTGCCCGTAACTCCGCCGTCATCAGCCCTTTTCGCCACCGGACAACATGGCTGCGAAAAAGCCGTTGACACTGGCGTGGTGACGCGGTGACCCTGCTCGCGCATATCTTGGCAAAACGCGAAAGTTCTTCCGTTCTCGCCCCCCCAGAGTTCCTATCGTCCTATGCAATCTCGGAAAGCCTTGTTATGACTGGGACCTGTCCCAGACTCCGGGATACACAAAAGACGCAGGAAGCTCTGGACCGAGTCGGTCCCGATCGGTTTTGTAAAGATGCCGGTGCCCATGGCACCGAAAAAAAGACCAACATAGAGCAACAGGAGTTTGTTTGATGGAAACGAAGACAGGAACAGTCAAGTGGTTCAACGATGCGAAGGGCTTTGGATTCATTTCCCCCGACGACAACGGCGCGGACCTCTTTGTCCACCACACAGCCATCACCATGAAGGGTTTCCGTACCCTCCAGGAAGGCCAGCGCGTTTCTTTTGAGCCCGTCAAGGGCCCCAAGGGTATGCAGGCCGACAAGGTCACCGTCATCAGCTGACCTTCGGTCACCTATTGATAACATCCGCGCGGGCGTTTCGGCTACAAGGCACCGAAACGCCCGCTTTTCTTTTGTCCTGACGCGCGGGACTGCGCCCTTATCCCCAGTTCCCCGCGCCGCCGAAGTCGTCGCCTTCCTTCACCGACAGCACAAACTCCGTCAGCAGCGTGCACACCTGGTCGATCTCGTCAAGATCGGCGACCTCGACGCTGGAGTGCATGTAGCGCAATCCCGTCGACACGGTCGTGACGGGCACACCGCCGCGCACCTGCGATCCCGCGTCGGCGTCGGTGCCGTGCTTGCCGTGATCCACTTCCAACCGCGCCGGAATGTTCGCCTTCTTCCCCGCCTCGACCAAGGCGGCGACCAGCTTCTTCGACGCCAACACACCGGTCGTGATCATCGGCCCCTTGCCAAAGGGAAAGTCGCCAAACTTCGCCTTGCTGATGCCGGGGGAGTCGGTGGCGTGGGACACATCGATGGCGATCATGGCGGAGGGTTCAAACCGGTACGCGACATGACGCGCGCCGAACAGACCCGTCTCTTCCTGAACCGTGGACGCGATATGCAGCGTCGCCGTCAGTTCATTGCGACGCGCGTGCACGCGGCGCAGCACCTCGGCGACGACGAAGCAGCCGAACTTGTTGTCCACGTCGCGCGCGGCGATGCGCTTGTTCAGCAGCTCCACCGTGTCCCCGCCGATGACGCCGGGCGTTCCGATTGGCGCGTACTGCTCGGCCTCCGCGCGATCGCGCGCGCCGATGTCGATGTTCAGCTCGTGTACTTCGGCCTTGGAGCCCTTCTTGTCGTTGTCCGTCAAGTGAGCGGCGATGCGCCCGATCACGCCGCGCACCAAACCCTTTGGCCCCATCAACCGCACGTGCTGGTTGACCATGGTCGCCGCATCGATGCCACCGATGGGATAGAAGTGCAGCAACCCATCCTCGGTGATCATGTTGACGATGATGCCAATCTCGTCCGCATGTCCGGAGATCAGTATCGACGGGCGCTCGGCCTTGCCGCGCAGCGTCGCGACCAGGCTGCCGTTGGGGTCCTCGATGATCTCGTCCGCGTGCGGTGCAACATCGGCGCGCCACACCCGCTGCACGGCGGCCTCAAAGCCGGAAGGACTCGGCGTGTCCAGCAGTTGGCGAAAGAACGAAAGGCGGGAAGGTTCCATGGGTTGTTCCTTTGCAGTGAGGAATAAGTGCGTCACTCCACCCGATCCCACCCCGCAGGCGCAAGCGCCACGCACACTCCGCCGCTCGTACTCTTGAATTCTGCATTCTCAATTCTGCATTTGGACTTCCACCTTATCGGCCCGCCAAATCCCCACTCTCCGGCGGGCGCGTCATCCATTCCGCCAACGCCGAGTATCGCCGCGAACCGTCGGCGTTGCGCACCGCCATTGCAACGGCGCGGTTGCTGCCGATCAGCACGACCAACCGCTTGCCGCGCGTCAGGCCGGTGTAGAGCAGATTGCGCTGCAACAGCACGAAATGCTGCGTGTGCAGCACCATCACCACGGCAGGGTATTCGCTCCCCTGCGACTTGTGGATCGTCACGGCATACGCCAACGACAACTGATCCGCCTCGTCCCAACGGTACTCCACGGGCCGCTTGCCAAACATGATGAGCATCGTCATCGACTCGCGGTTCACGGCCTGCACGACGCCCAGGTCGCCGTTGAAGACTTCAAGCTCGTAGTTGTTGCTGTTCTGGATGACCTTGTCGCCGATGCGCAGTCCCAGCGAGCCGAGACGCAACAGCGGCGGACCCGGATTCAATCGCTCCTGCAGCAACCGGTTCAGCTCATTGGTTCCCAGCGCGCCGCGCCGCATGGGCGTCAGCACCTGGATCTCGCGGATGGGATCCAATCCAAACTTGCGCGGGATGCGGTCGGCCACCATGTCCAGCATCGCCTGCTGCAATCCTTCCGGATCCTCGCGGCGGATCAGGAAGAAATCCTCCGCATCGTCGGCCAACGGCATCTCGCCGGAATTGATGCGGTGTGCGTTGGTGATGATGGCACTCTCGCGGGCTTGCCGAAACACGACCGACAACCGCGTGGTCCGCACGCGGCTGCTCGCGATCAGGTCGGCCAGGAACTGTCCCGGGCCGACGCTGGGCAATTGGTCCACGTCGCCGACAAAGACTATCGATGCGCCCGCCGGTATCGCTCCCAACAGGTGATACGCCAGCACGATGTCGAGCATGGACGACTCATCGACGATCAGCACGCGGCATTTCAGCGGATTGTCCGGTCCGTGCGTGAAGCGATGCGTCTGCGCGTTGTACTTCAACAGGCGGTGAATCGTCATCGCCTCGCGGTGCGTTGTCTCCGCCAATCGCTGCGCCGCGCGGCCGGTGGGGGAGCAGAGCAACACTTCATGTCCGGCGGAATCCAACACGTACAGCAACGCGCGCACCAGCGTCGTCTTTCCCGTGCCGGGCCCGCCGGTCACGACGCTCACGCCACCGGCGATGATGCTGTGAATGGCTTCGCGCTGCTGCGCGGCGAGTTGAAAGCGAAACCGCTCCTCGAACGCCGCGATCAACTGCGACGCGTCCCCCTTCATCAGTGGCTTCGCGTGCTCGATCAATTGTCCCAACAATCGCGCGCAGCCGCTCTCGGACTTGTAGAGGCTCCCCATGAAGATTGCATCGACGCCGCTTGCGAGTGTGATGCGGCGCAGTGCCCGCGCGGCGTTCGTCTCCGCATTGAGCACTTCCTCGATGGGCGCCGCATCCAGATTCAGCAGCTCCAGCGCTCCTTCCAGCAATTGCTCGCGGGGCAGGTGCGTGTGCCCGTCATTCGCGGCGCGTTCCAGCAAATGCACCAGTGCCGCGCGGATGCGTGCGGGCGAATCGCGCGGGATGCCCGCCTCCGCGGCGATGCGGTCTGCGGTGACAAAGCCAATCCCCGGCACGTCGAGGCTCGCCTGATAGGGATTCGTTCGCAGGATCGCCGCCGCGTTCCCTTCGTAGTGCCGGAACAACCGGCGCGCCAACGCGGGCGAGAGTCCCGACCGCGCCAACGCCACCATCACCTCGTGCGTTTGCCGCTGCTCGCGCCAAGCAACGGCCAATGCCTCGGCCTTCGCGCGCGGCAGGCCCTTCACCTCCGCCAAACGCTCCGGCGCGTCGTCCAGCACTTCGATCGTCTTCTCGCCAAACGCATCGATGATCTTCTTCGCCGTGGCCGGACCGATTCCCTTCACCAATCCGCCGCCGAGATACGTCGTCAGGTGCTCCGCCGATGTCGGCAGAACCGGGATGCACGCGCTGACCTCGAATGTCTCGCCGTGCTGGCGGTGCGATTTCCATTGGCCGCTGACGCGCAATCGTTCGCCCGCGGTCACTCCCGGCAATGATCCGGCCAGCGTGACCAGATCATTCTCTCCATCCACCGTGAAGCGCACGACCATGAAGCTGCCATCGTCCGATGCGTAGACGATGCGCTTCACGGTGCCGAGGAGTTCGGTTTCAGGGCGCATGGGAGAAGGATAAGGAAATAAGGATAGAGGATGAAGGAGGGACTCCGCTGGGTATTTCACTCGCCGAAGTGTGGGGAGTATATGGCGGATGGAAGCGCGTAGGTTTGCAGGATGCTTCCCGGCATCGTCACGAAGGACGATGCCGGGATCTGCTCTTCTCAAAATGCTTCCGGGTTCAAACCCTTCAGCTCATCCAGCACAAACTGCCCGTCCTTCCGGATCAGCTTGTCGTCGAAGTAAATCTCGCCGCCGCCGTAATCCGGGCGCTGTATCAGGACGATGTCCCAGTGCAGCGACGAGCGGTTGCCGTTTTCCGCCCATTCGTAGCACTGACCCAGCGCCATGTGCAGGCTGCCGGCGATCTTTTCGTCAAAGAGCGTGTCCCGCATGGGCTGCATTACCATCGGGTTGAAGCCGAGCGCGAACTCGCCGATGTAGCGCGCGCCTTCGTCGCGGTCCAGCACCTCATTGAGCCGGCGCGTCTGCTCCGCGTTCGCGGCGGATGCCTCCACGGCCTTGCCGTTCTTGAAGACGAGCCGGATGTTCTCGTAGCCGAATCCACTCTCGCTGGTGGGTGTGTTGAACTGGATCGTGCCGTTGATGCTGTCGCGCACCGGCGCGGTGAAGCATTCACCGTCGGGAATGTTGTGCTCGCCCGTGCAGGGAATGACGCCGATCCCCTTGATGGAGAATGACAGATCGGTGCCCGGGCTGACGATGCGGATGCGGTCGGTCTTGCGCATCAGCTCCGCCAGCGGTTGCACGGCCTTCTCCATCTTCGCGTAATCCACCAGGCACACGCGGTAGTAGAAGTCCGCGAACCCGGCAGTGGATTGCTGCGCCAATTGCGCCATGGGCCCGTTCGGATACCGCAGCACAACCCAACGTGTCTTGCGCACGCGCACGTCCAGGTGAGCCGGCTTGCGCACGTGTTGCATGTACCATCCCATCTTCTGTGCGGACACGTCCGCATTCTCAAAGATGTTCGCTCCGCCGCGAATGCCGATGTAGCAATCGGTGTTTTCCATCAGCATCGTCTCATACTTGCCCAGGCGCTTGATCGATTCCTCGTCCGCACCGATCAGGTACGCGCGGTCGGCCGCCGGATCGGTGTAGGCCACGTACGCGCCGGCGCCGATGCGGCCGGATTCCTCCTGCAACGCCGCGCCAAGGCCCAGCGTGTCATCCCCCACGCAATGAATATAGACCATGTCGCCCTTGTTGGCGCGGACGGAATAGGTGAGCAGCCGCCTGGCGAGTTCGCGGTCGCGGGGATCGATGCTGTTGGACATGGAAGGGGCTCCGAAGTCAGAAGAGTGAAGAGTGAAGAGTGAAATCTCCCGGCAGCGGGGGCAACGGGTGGTTTGGGTGGGACGCGGATTGGTCTTGATGTTGTGAAGGGCCAGTGGGGAGCCATCGGCAGGCGATAGCCGATCTCTCCTCCAGGTTTCCCGCTCCCCATGGCCAGGCTTTCTTCCCTCACGCTGCTCCTTGCTCTCCTGCTGACCCTTCCGGGCCTTGCCGTCCGCGCCCAAAACCAGCCCGACGCCACCAGCCTGGGCAGAGTCAACCCCCTCTACGTCTACGAACCGACCGTCATCGCCATCCCGACGATCGAGCGTCATCCCGGAGTTCCGGCGGAGGTCGACACCTTTGCCCGCATCATCCGGCGGGACCTGCAACTGACCGGCTTCTTCAAGATGCCCGCCAACGAGCAGATGGTCAACCAACTCTACGCGCAGGACAACCGCGCGGGGAACCTGAACTTCGAGGCCTGGCGCGGCATCGGCGCCGTCCATCTGCTGCTGGCCCGCGTCGTGCCGGACGAAGGCGGTCGCCTGGCCGCCGAGGTCATGCTCCACGATGTCGAGAGCGGCACCGCCATCATGCAGCGCCGCATCAGCGGCCCGGCAGACAAGGTCCGCCTGCTGGCCCACAAGATTTCCGACGAGGTCGTGCGCTTCACCAAGAACGTCGATGGCTTCGCCCAGACCCAGATCCTCTTCACCGGAGAGCACACACGCGGCGTGCGCGAGGTGGGCATCATGGACGCCGACGCCTTCAACCTGCGCCCCATCACCCGCTACGGCAAGACGGTAGCCTCACCCGTGTGGGGACAGAATGGGACCGAGGCCTTCTACACCAGCTACCACGGGAACCTGGCCATCATCTATGGGCACATCCTGGCCACGGACCAAACCTGGCGCGTGGCGGCCTATGGCGGCACGAATCACTCCGCCGCCTGGAGCGAGGCGGCGCAGCGGCTGGTCATGGTCCTCAGCCGCGATGGCAACTCGGAGATCTACACGTCCGCGCGCGATGGCAGCGGCCTGACCCGCCTGACCAACACACCAAGCGTCACCGAGGGGAGCCCCACCTGGTCGCCCGACGGCCGGCGCATCGCCTTCGTCAGCAATGAAACCGGCAACGCGCAAATCTGGGTGATGAACGCCGACGGCTCCGGCAGGCGCCGCCTGACCTCGCGTGGCGCCTGGAACGACGCGCCGAGCTGGTCGCCCGACGGCCGGCGCATCGCCTTCGTCTGCCGCGAGGGGGGCATCAACGACATCTTCATCGTCAATGCCGACGGTTCGCCCGGCTCCTACAAGCGCCTGACCAAGGGCCAAGGGCAGAACGAGAGCCCAACCTGGGCACCCAACAGCACGCACTTGGCCTTCTCCAGCAATCGCACGGGCAACTGGCAGATCTACCTCATGCTCGACGACGGCTCCAACCAGGTGCAACTCACCAACACCGGCAGCAACCGCCAACCGGCCTGGGGGCCGATGCCGAGAAATTGAGAAGGGTGAAGAGTGAAGAGTGAAAGGGGAAGGATGGGACTTTAGCAGGCCCCATCAGAGATCCTCCCACTCGTTTCTGGTGATCCCTGCCTGCTCGAGAATCATGGCGAGTAGTTGCCGGCCAATCTCGCCTTTGCCGTGGGGGTTGGGTATGGTGAGGCGTTGATTTCCTCGGAGCATCACTTGATGCTTTCCACCGGTGAATGGGCCCTAAAATCCGGCCCGACGGAGGGCGCGGATTAGATCGGCGCGCTTGATGGGACCTCGACGGCGCCTCGCGCCCCGATTGCCCTTGATCCGCGCGGCGCCATGCCCAGAGTCCGGCCACCTTTATTTCGGACGGCGGAAAAGACATGGCAAAGAAATCCCCGAAGACAGCAGCGAAGAAGTCCACCAAGGCCCCGGCGGGCAAGAAGGCCACCTATGAACCCGGCGGCAAGAGCAGCACGCTGCGCCTGACCATCCCGAAACAAGAGGATCTGCCTCCCGCGCGTCGCGGCGTGAAGAAGGTCGTCGTCGCCTACAGTGGCGGACTGGACACATCCGTGATGATTCCGTGGCTGCGCGAGAACTACGGCTGCGAAGTCGTCGCCTATGCCGCCGATCTGGGCCAGGGGGGCGACATCGCCTCGCTGAAGGCCAAGGCCAAGGCCACCGGTGCCTCCAAGTGCATCGTCAAGGACCTGCGCGAGGAGTTCGTCAACGACTACATCATCCCGGCCATCCAGGCCCACGCGCTCTATGAAGGGCGCTACCACATGCACACGTCGCTGGGCCGCCCGCTCATCGCCCAGCACCAGGTCCAGGTCGCGCTCGACGAAGGCGCCGACGCCGTCGCCCACGGCTGCACCGGCAAGGGGAACGACCAGGCCCGTTTTGAGTTCACCTTCATGTCCCTCGCGCCGGACCTGCGCATCATCGCGCCACTGCGCGAGTGGGAGATGAAGTCGCGCGACGACGAGTTCGAGTACGCCGAAGCCCGCGGCATCCACCTGCCCATCAAGCGCAGCAAGCCCTACTCCATCGACAAGAACCTCTACGGCCTCGCGACCGAGTGCGGCGAGCTGGAGGACCCGTGGACCGAGGCGCCCGAGGATGCCTACCAGGACACGACGAACCCGGAGAAGGCCCCCAACAAGCCCGAGGACGTGGTCGTCTCCTTCGAGGCCGGCATCCCCACCGCCATCAACGGCAAGGCGATGAAGCCGCTGCAGATCATCGAGAAGCTCGCCGAGATCGGCAACCGCCACGGCGTCGGCCGCATCGACATGGTGGAGAACCGCCTGGTCGGCATCAAGTCGCGCGAAGTGTACGAAGGCCCCGCGGCGCTGCTGCTGATGGCGGCGCATCGCGAGCTGGAGTCCCTCGTGCACGATCGCGAGCTGACCAAGTTCAAGGAGATCGTCTGCACCCGCTTCACGCACATCATCTACGACGGCATGTGGTTCAGCCCGCTGCGCGTGGCGCTGCAATCCTTCATCAAGGAAACGCAGACGCACGTGACCGGCGACGTGAAGCTGCGCCTGTACAAGGGCGGCTTCCGCCCCATCGCGCGCCGCTCGCCGTACTCGCTGTACGACAAGTCACTGGCGACCTACGACGCGGGCGATCGCTTCGATCACACCAAGGCGGAAGGATTCCTCGCCTTGACAGGAATGCCGCTTGTGGTTCGCCACCGCGTGCTGCAGAATGCCTCGAAGAAGTCCGGAGGTTCGCGCACCAGGAAGCGTTGAACATCCTTATCATGACGGGGGAAGAGAGGCAGGTTCGTCCTGATGTTCAAACCCTGGGTCATCACTGAGCCGGGAGTCGCGCCAAACTTCCTTCAGCTCAACCGGCTGCGCAAGGCGCTGCCCGCACCTCTGCCCGACTCGTACGAGGAGTTCCTCAAGCGATTCAACGGCGGTGTGCCGCGGGGAGCGCCGCTTGTCATCCCCTTCCTTGAGATTCAGGATCGCGTGACCCGCCTGCGCGGCATTCGTGCGGAGGGCGATCCGTTCGCCCTCGTCCCCGGCGAGCTGGGCGACGAAGTCCCCAACCCCCAAGAGCTGCTCGTGATCGCGGACACCAAGCTCAACAACCCGCTCGCGCTGTGCCTCTCGCCAAACGACCACGGCGCGATCTATTACATCCTGCGCAACACCGGTCCGCGTACTTCCGGCACGTTCGCGCTCCAGCGCTGCTGGCGCCTGTTCGATGACTTCAACGAGCTGTGCAGCAACCTGATGCGCACGGAAACGCGTGAACTCACCCCCGGCCACGACGTCATGTTGGACCTGGGCACATCGCGGCCCGACACGGACCACGTCACCGGCCTGTGGACACGAAAGACGAAGTAAGCCCGCCGCGCCTTCTCTCTTCTCTCTCTTTTCCTTCGCCTCCCCTGTCCCACCCTTGTCCACTCACACCGCTCGCGCCAGATCCACGATGCGGGCGCGCTCGGGCGCGAACAGCCTCCGCGCCAGGTCGGACTGCAACAAACCCTCCGGGTCGCACCGTGCCTTCAGCCGACCGAACTCTGCCACGGTGTCCTCGCCCAGGAACTGCGGAACCCGGTCCGCGCGCAGGGTCGCGTCCTTGGCGAAATAGAACCGCCCTCCCGCCGCCAGCACCACCTCGTCCAGCTCCTCGCACATCTGCCACAGGCGTTGGCGATTTCGCTCCGTCACGCGGAAATCCATCGCCAGCGAATACCCATCCAGACCGTGGCTGATCAGGAACCCATCGGGGCGGTGCTTCTTGAACACGCACAGGTATGGCGGCAGCTTCGCGCGCCGCGTGCGGTGGAGGATCTCCATGAACGCTTCGGCAGCGATCTCCCGCGGGATGAAGCTTTGGTATTGGATCAACCCGCCGGGCCGGTAGGCGCGCTTCCAGTTCGGCACAAAGTCCAACAGGAACGCAAAGGCCGCGTGGCTCTGCAGGTATCGCTGCCCGCATGTCCCCAGCGTGTGGGCCGAATGGATCTTCAGCGCATTGATCAGCCGCATGCCCGGCTTGTTGACGAAGAAGCTGAGCGGCCACCACACCATCGACTTTGGGAACACGCCCAGGATCTTGTCGGGGAGTTGCTGCGCCGCGATTGTCAGCGTCGAGCGCGGATCGGGATCTTCACCTTCCGGACGATAGGTCGCGCGATGAATGATGCCGCGCCCCAGGCCATGGTCAGCGCACAAGGCATCCAGCCAACCCACCAGGTAGTCCGACTCGTCCGCGTGTTCCTCAAAGTCATCAATCATGCTGCCGATGTCGGGCGTCAGGAATGCCTCCACCCACAACTGGCCGGAATGGATTCGCTTCATCTCCAGACGCACTCGCGTCATGATTCCCAGCATGCCGAATCCACCGATGGCTGCATGGAACAGGTCGGCGTTGCGCGAGCGGCTGCACGTCAACACCTCCCCGCTTGGTAGCATCAGGTCAAAGTCCAGCACATGATCGCCAAACGGACCGACACGCCAATTGTTCTTCCCGTGCACGTTCATGGCGGCGCATCCGCCGATGGTCGTGAACATGGTGCCAGAGACAACCGGCGGCCACCATCCATCGGGCAACACCCGCTTCCAGACCTGCTCGATCGTCACACCCGGTTCGCACTCGATGATCCCCGATTCCGGATTCCACGACAGGATGCGATTCATCCCGTTCAGATCGAGCACAATGCCGCCGGTATTGGTCGCCGCATCGCCGTAGCTGCACCCGGCGCCGCGCGGAGCGACGGAGCGCTCCGTCCGCCGCGCCAGCTCGAACACTGCCGCCAGCTCCCCGGCATCGCGCGGCTTCAGCACGTGCGCCAAGCCACCCACGGCCATCCCCCAACCCTCCACCCGGGCGAGGTTTCTTACAGACAGGGAAGGTGGTGTTTTCGTGGATGATTTCATGAAAGAGGCCCGTTGTGGCGGGACCCGAATTCACCTCCCGGGCACCCGAAGTGGTCAAGGTGGAGCTAGGCGCGCCGCTGCTTCCCCGATGTCTTCCGGGCCGCCACCCAGGTCCCACCCGCCAGCGCGGAGGACCACTGCGGGCGGCCTCCCGGCGCCAGGGAAAGGATCTGCCAGCCCCGCCGCCGCAGGAAAGCCGCCACGTCGAGCGGGTTCAGCAGCGTGCACGCGTCCTTGTCGCCACGCGACGGCGGGCGCATGTCCGGCTCTCGATGTGTGAACTGCCCCCCGGCAAAGGTGGACTTTGCCGCCAACAATCCGGCATTGCGAACCATAGCCACCAACGCTTCGGGCAGCGTGTGGCCAAAGGGGAGCCGCGGATCCTCCGGCCTGCGGAACAGAATCGCGCGCACCGGCCGATTGCGCCAGCAACCCACGGCGATCTGGCGAAGCGAGTTGAGGGGACTCAGCAGATTTGGCCCCGCCACGATCAGCACACCGCCGGGCCTTGTCACCCTTGCCATCTCGTTCAATGCGGTAGCTGGATCGTTGATATGTTCGAGCATTTGATAGGAGGTCACCACATCAAAGCAGGCATCGGGGAAGGGAATCGCCAGCGCGGAAGCTGCGGCGAATTGGAGACGCTCCGTGCGTGGCGGCTCGAACCCACCGGGATCCACGTCAAGCCCCACGACCTGAGATCCCTTCTGCGCCAGCAGGGCGCTCGACCATCCACCGCCACACCCCAAATCCAGTATTCGGCCTCCGGCCGGTGCATGCTCCATCACAAAACGCACATAGGCCCGGTAATACCGGGCGGCCTTGCGGGGTTCGCTTCCGAACAGGCGCCGGGCGTTGGCGCCTCCCCTGCGATAGGGGTTCGATGGCGGTGGCGTGCTCATGGATGGATCCGGGCGCAGGCCTTTGCGGCGGGCAATGGGGAAGGGGATGGGGTGGGGCGGGCAAAGTTGCCGATTGCGACACGCAGCGGGGGCGGGCAAGCTCCCGCACTGATAACTGTCACGTTGCCGCATTTGCCGGAACCGGAAACTCCCACGGAGCCTCGCCAGGATGGTGGATCACCAGAGTCAGGTGGACCTGTTTCTTCGCCGGGGGGACGCCCGCACGGCCCTGCTCTACGCAGGCCAGTGGGCCGAGGAATCCGACTTGGGCCCCCGCGAGACCGCCATCGAGATCGCCAAGTGTGCCGCCGCCATCTATCGCGACTTCGTCACGGAACCGGTCCATGAATTCGCCCTTCAGGCCGCCGACGCATTGCCGGAGGAAATCGCCGACACCGTCACCAAGGCCCTCAATCGCCTGATCCGCATGACCAACGAATGGACCGAGCGCATGCAGAAGGTGCGCGAGGAGCGCCTGGCCCGCGAGCTGCGCGACCTCCTGCGCCAGAAGCACATGGAAGCTTCGCTCCAGCGCATCGAGAAACTGGTGCGTGCCGCCGGTTCGGACGTCGACAGCCAGATCCAGCGCGCCCAGTACATCGGCCAGGTCATTGCCACCTGTGTCAACCACCCCCGCGAAGGCGAGCAACTCATCAGCCTCGCTGGGCGCGCCCCGGAGCGGCTTGGCCTCAACTCGGCCATGATCGCCGAAATGAAGAAGGCCCGCGAGGATCGCCAGCGCGACATGATGGCCGCCAATCTGGCCAACATCGAGAACCAATGGGTCGTCGTGCTGAAGGCCTCCCAGGTCGAGATCATGAACCAACTGCCCGACAAGAACAAGTTGGGCGAACCGGACGAGAACGACCTGCGCACGGCCGGCGACCTCTTTCGCAGCGTCCTCCGCGTGCCGCTATCAACCGGCGATGCGGACCTTTTCAACGATGCCACGCTGCTGCTGGTGGACTTCGCGCCCCGCGCCGTCAGCCTGACCGCGCGCAGCTCCGGCGTGGAAACCCGCAGTCACGGCAGCCTCGGCGTGCGCGCAAAGCTGGCCGTCGCCCGCACCTTCATGGACATCGGAAAGAACGAAGCGGTCACCAGGGCCTATCGCGATTGGGCGCGCAATGAGCTCGACGGATTCTACGGCGCCCAGATCATCGAGTTGATGGGGGAGTTCCGCACGGAGACCTACGAGCCCTTCTTCCTGGAGCTGTGGCGCCAGCGCGAGATGCGGCCGCTTCACCCGGTGCTGGCCACCGCGCTGGGCAACCTGGCCTCGCCGGACGCGGCCTCGCTGCTGCTGGAGGAACTCAAGGAGAAGCTCTCCGCCAAGGTCATCGAGCCGCAGACCGTTGCTGAAGCCCGCCGCATCATGGAGGCCCTCGGGCGCATCCTTCGGTCACAGCGCACCTCGGAGGACCTGCGCCAGATCATCGTCACGCGCACGGTGGAGGCGGTGCCGGAATCGAATTCCGCGTTGGTGCTGGCGGCCGTGACCGAAATTGTCGGCGCCAAGCCCGAATCGTTGCACCCGAAGCATCGCGAATGGGCCATCCGCGGTCTGGTGGCCGGTCTCTTCCTGCAGGATCAATCCACGGCCATGCACACGGGGCCGGAGCGCCAGGCATCCATCCTCGGTTCGCGCACGCCCATCGTGGCCGCTCTGCGACGTGTGGGGAAGGCGGACCCCGACGTCGTCCTTCGCGAAATCGAGAAGCGCAGCATGACCGTCAACGGCGGCATGATCGGCGCCGCGGAGGTGCTGGAGCAACTCGGCGGGGAGCGCGTCGTCCCGGTCCTTGAGAAGATGCTCCTCAACGCGCTGCTGATGGACGAATCGCGCCGGAGCAACTACGAGAAGGAAACCTACTGGGACGCGGCGGATCAGACCCGCAAGGAGCTCACCCCCGACTTGATCGCCGCGCCGCTGGTTCACGCGCTGGGGACGGTGGGCGGCAGCCATGCGGAGAAGGTCCTTCGCGACATCCTGGAACGCATCCGCAGCGGCCGCGTTGCCTCGCCCGGCGAGGAGACACTGGCGACGCTGGCCAAGTTCGTCGGCGTCAGCTCGCGCCATCTCGCCAATGTCGAGAAGGAGGAAGACTCCCATCTGCGCGACAGCAAGATACTGGGTCTTCCCGGCCACGCGCACACCATCGTGGAGCTGGATCCGGACGAAGTCCGTCAGTTGATCAAGGCACTCAACTCCAGCTATTTGTTCAGCGGTTCGGCCAAGCGCACCCAGGCGAAGGTGACCGCCCTCAATCGCCTGGCGCAGCTTACTCCCGTCGAGGCGCTCGATGCGGTGCTCAAGTGTCTCTCCGACAAGGATCCCATCGTTCGCTCTGCGGCCATTGCAGCGGCGGCGGAGTTTGGCTCGGCCGACCAGCCCACCTATCAAATCGAACAGGTGCTCGACGAGACGCTCAAGCGGCTGGAGCACAAGGACGGCGAGGTCCGATTGACCGCACTGAGTGTCCTGAAGGAGCTTGGTCCCAAGCGCCCCGAGGTGCGACAACGCATCGTGGAGTTTGCAAAGCTGACGGATTCGGCGGAACTGCGCGCGCGGCTGAAGGAAGTGCTGGAGGGCGGCGGAAAGCGTGGAAGTTCGGAGGTGGAGTACATACCCCACGGCCGTCAGGAAGAACGCCCACCCGAGGAGGAAATTCCATCGGCCAATGTGCCGGTGTCCAAGTTGGACTTGAAGCACCAATACTTCGAGGCGCGGCGCGCATGGATCGAGGGCGGCAAGCGCGGAGATCCTCCAAAGCCGCCGCCAGGCCTATAGGCGGGGCCCATGCAGTGGGCGCACCTGCAGGCAGCGCGCAGGATGAATCGCGAAGGGGAATCCGGCGCGGCACCTGAGGCCACATCCGGCAACTTACTTCCACCCCTTCCCACCAAACCAAGGACGCGGTCATCATGGCAAAGACATTGTGCATCATCCTCGGTGGCGGCGCTGGAACGCGTTTGTATCCCCTGACCAAGTACCGGGCCAAGCCGGCCGTGCCGCTGGCGGGCAAGTACCGCCTGATCGATGTGCCGATCTCCAACTGCATCCACAGCGGCCTGCGCGAGATCTTCGTCCTCACCCAATACCTCTCCGCATCGCTCAACCGCCACGTCGCCCAGACCTACACTTTCGACATGTTCACCGATGGCTTCGTGGAGATCCTCGCGGCGGAACAGCGCGAGGGGGGCGGCCATTGGTACCAAGGGACCGCCGACGCCATTCGCCAGCACTGGAACACCTTTGACGCGCCGGGGCTGGAATACTTCCTCGTCCTGCCCGGCGATGCGCTCTACACGATGGATTATCGCCCGATGATCCAGGAGCACATCAAGTCCGGCGCCGATGTGACCATCGCGGTGAACACCGTGCCGCGCGACATGGCCCACCACTTCGGCCTGCTCGCGCTGGACAACGAAGGCAACATCACCGACTTCCGCGAGAAGCCCAAGACCGCCGAGGGCCAGAAGGGCCTCGAGGCGCCACCGGAGATCCTTGCGCATTTCGGCGACAAGTTCCGCAACCAGGAGGGGAACATCTTCCTCGCATCCATGGGTGTGTACATCTTCAACCGCAAGGTCCTGAAGAAGTACCTGCTGGAGACAAACCTCGACGACTTCGGCAAGCAGATCATCCCGGACGCCTTTGATAACCACAAGTGCCGCGGCCACATCTTCCCCGGCTACTGGGAGGACATCGGAACCATCAAGGCCTTCTACGAGGCACACATGGGCCTGCTCCTCGAACCGCCGCTGTTCAAGTTCGCCGATCCCGACTGGTCCATCTTCACGCATCCGCGCTTCCTGCCGAACATCTACGCGCAGACCGCAAACCTGGAGAATTGCCGCATCGCCGAGGGGACGAACCTCCACGGCTGCACCATCCGCAATTCCATCGTCGGGCTGCGCTCCCAGATCGGAGACGGCGCCGTGGTGGAGGACTCCATCATCATGGGCTGCGACCATTTCGAGGACCATTCCCACAAGGTCCCCATGGGCATCGGCAGCCGCAGCGTCATCAAGCGCGCCATCATCGACAAGAACGCCCGCATCGGCCGCGGCGTCAAGATCCTGAACATCGACAACGTGATGGAGCGCGACGCCGATTGCTATACCATCCGCGACGGCATCGTCATCGTTCCCAAGAACGTGGTCATCCCCGACGGCATGGTGATCTGATCAATCTGCACCACCGCGCAGGACAACACCGGCCCCGGAGGACGCATTGCAGGCGCATCTTCCGGGGCCGGGTTATTTGTACTCTGCGGCGGTATTGATTACTTGTTCAAGCGATCCTTCAGGGCACCGGCCGGCTTGAAGCCGACGGCCTTGGACGCGGCGATTTCGATTTCCTCGCCCGTCTTCGGATTGCGGCCCTTGCGCGCGGCGCGCGCCTTCACATCAAAGGTCCCAAAGTCCCCCACCGCATAGCGGCCATCAACCTCCAGGGCCCGCGCGATGGTGGAGAAGATGGCGTTATACACGTCACCGATCTTTGCCTTTCCAACCTCGGGGCATTGCTCGGCGACGATATCAATCAGCTCGGCTTTTGTCATTTTCAGGTCCTCG
Organism: uncultured Candidatus Sumerlaeota bacterium; assembly: GCA_964625145.1. Lineage (GTDB taxonomy): Bacteria > Sumerlaeota > Sumerlaeia > SLMS01 > JAHLLQ01 > CAYTRP01. The sequence continues at coordinate 5,934 of CAZVAQ010000022.1, read as the reverse complement.
CCATGAAATTTTCACACGCACGGGCCGCTCGACCCTGCATGAAGGGGAGATCTTGTCCCGTCGCAACCGGCAGACAAGGCTAATTTCGCGGAGTTTTCGGGGTTGCATCCCCGGCGCCGCTGCGTTGCTGGAGTTTTTCCAGCCGCCTCCGGGCCAACAAGCGCGCGTAATCCTGCATGTCGGCGTGCTTGTCGTGCGGGTCCACGATCTCCTCGCCCAGCAGGAACTCCAGCACATCCTCCAGCGCGATCACGCCCTCCATGCCGCCGTACTCGTCGGTCACGATGATGAGCTGCTGGCGGTTGTCGAGGAACTTGCGCAGCAGTTCATTGCAGCGTGTCGAGTCAGGAACGAAGACCGCCGGCCGGGCCAGGTCACGCAACTTGCGCGTGGCCAGTTCCTCCGGCGTGCGCGCCACCAGCTCGTCGAATACCTCCCGGCGATGGACGATCCCCTCCACCTCGTCGGGGTTGTTGTTGTTCACGATCGGCAGGCGGCTGAACGTCCAGTGCTTGCTCTGCTTGCTCACCATGTTCAGCGGCAGGTCCGCGGGGAGCGTGAACACCGCGTTGCGCGGCGTGCGCAGATCCTTTGCCCGCACATCATTCAGTCGCAGCGCATTCATCGCCCATCGCGCCTCGTCGGGCAGGATCGTGCCCGCTTCCGCCCCCATCTGCGCCAAGGCCAGGATCTCCTGCTCCGTCGGCGCGTGCGCGTTCCCTTCCTCCTCACGGCGGAGCCGCTTCGTGATGAGTTGGCTGATGAGCACGAACGGCTTCAGCACCACGATCATCCACAGCAGCAACCGCGATGCCCTCGGGGCGATGGTCGAAGCGTAGGTCACTCCGATCGTCTTCGGGATGATCTCGCTGCAGTAGAGGATGATGATGGTGAACGCCACACCATAAATGGCGGCGGCCGCATCGAACTGGGGGAACTGCGCAGCGACCATCGCGCCCGCGACGGACGCACCCAGCGTGTTCGCGCACGTGTTGAGCGTCAGGATCGCCGCGATGGGTTCGTCCACGTTCTCGCGCAACCGCGCCAGGCGCTCGCCATTGCGGCTGCCATTGCGGCGCATCTCCTCGATCTTGCTCGGGGGGATGCTGTAGAAGGCGGCTTCCATCAGGCTGCAGAGGAAGCTGATGCCGGCGGCCAACAGGGTCACCACCACAATGGCGATCATGGCGGCTTACTCCGGGTATAAGTGGAGCTTGTCGCGGACACGGGCCATTGTTTCCTTGGCACAAGCGCGGGCGTTTTCATTCCCCGCCGCGAGGACTTCGCGCCAATCGAAGTTGGACGCTTCCATCTCCGCGCGGCGCTCGCGCACGGGCTCGAAGCGCGCGTTGATCTCCTGCGCCAGCAGCTTCTTGCAATCGCGGCAACCGATCCCGGCCGTCGTGCAACCCTTCCAGATCCAATCGTGGTGCTTCTTGTCGGTGAAGACCTTGTGGTATTCCCACACGCTGCACTTCTCCGGATTGCCCGGATCATTGCGCCGCACGCGCGCGGGATCCGTCACCATCACGGAGACCTTCTGCTCCACGGAGGCCGCGTCCTCGGTGATGTAGATGCAGTTGCCGTAGGACTTGCTCATCTTGCGCCCGTCATTGCCGGGCAGGATCGGCGCCGTCCCGAGCTGCCATTCCGGCACGCGAAAGACCGGCTCGGTCTCCGTGCCATACAGGAAGTTCACCTTCTGCGCGATGTCCTGCGCCTTCTCAACATGCTCCTGTTGATCCTTGCCGACAGGCACGACGTGGGCCTGGTACATCAGGATGTCAGCCGTTTGCAGGCAAGGATAGCCGAGGAACCCATACGTCCGCAGCAGGTCATCACCGCGCTCGTTGGCTTCCTTCCAACCGGTGCAACGCTCCATCAATCCGACCGGCGTGAACATGCCCAGCAGCAACGACAGCTCGGCGTGTTCCTTCACGGCGGACTGGATGAAGATGGTCGCCTTGTTCGGATCCAGGCCGACGGCCAGCCAATCCAGCGCCTGGTCGCGGATGTTCTCCGGGATGCTGGAGGTGTCGCGGTAATTGTTCGTCAGCGCGTGCCAATCCGCGATCATGAAGAAGCAGCGCATCGTGTCCTGCAACTGCAGCCACTGCGCCAGCGCGCCCACATAGTTGCCCAGGTGTTGCCGGCCGGTGGGGCGGCTGCCGCTCAGCAGGATGCGTCGGTCGGAGTGCAGGAGGTCTGTCGTCTTGTTCATGTTGTCCATCGTGGAGTTGGTGTTTGTGTTGGTTCTTGGAATCCGTGTGACTCAGGCCAGGCCGACCATGCTGAATGGCGGCACTCCCAGCAGGTACAGCGTGTTCACAGTCAGCCAGTACAGCAGGACGCTGAAGTAGTAACCCATCGGGCCGAACCAGAACAGCATCAACAGCAGCATCAGCCCGATGCGGGAGTAGACGTCCCATGCCTGGTACAAATGCCCCCGGCCGCGCACGAAGAAATGATAGAGCACATGGGATCCATCCAGGGGCGGAACGGGAAGGAGGTTGAAGATCACCAGCAGCCAGTTCAGTAGCACGTAGAAGAAAATGAAGTTGATGAACGCCTTCTGCACACCCGGCTCCAGCGTCCACCATTGGGCCTCATGCCCGACGAAGGCCACGCGCATCGCCAGCGAGAACAACAGGCAGCCGAAGATGATCAGCAGCAGGTTCGAGAACGGGCCCGCCAGCGAGACGGCCACGTTCCATGCCTTGTCGCGAAAGGATGCCTCGTTCACCGGCACCGGCCGCGCCCAGCCGAATATCACGAACCCGGTCGTCATGCTCACCAACGGCACCAGGATCGTCCCGACAGGATCGATGTGCACCAAGGGATTCAGCGACAGGCGATTCTGGTACGTGGCCGTCTGGTCCCCGCCCCAGTTGGCCGTCAGCGCATGGGCCACCTCGTGAATCGTCAACGCGAACAGAAAGATCGGAAAGAACAGGATCAGTCGCGATAGAAAGTCTGAAGGGAGGTCCATTGAAGAGTGAAGGGTGAAGAGTGAAGAGTGAAGAGTGAAAAGAAGCGAGAGCGAAACCGGTGTGCGAATTGAGATATTGGGGGGGGGACTGGCCTCCCCGGCTTTACCTTCGGTGGGGCACGGGGTTGGTCAACGGGGAATGTGCAGCGGTTCGGGCTCCCACAGCTCGTAATGGGTGATTTCGCCGCCTGTGTCCACCTCCGCTTCGCGTCCCTCTGCCGGGAATCGCATCATCGCATGCATCATCCCATCAGAGGTCCGCAGCTCCAGCACCCCGCGGTTGGAGGTGATGATCTGGTAGGCGATCGGCAGGCCCAGGCCCGTGCCGTTGGCCTTGGTCGTCTGGAATGGTTCGAACATCCGTTCCTGCTGTTGGGGAGAGACCGGATCTGCCGTGTTGCTGATCACGATGGTGACCGGCCGCGATGTCTTGTGCGTCAGTTGATAGGTCGAGAAGCGCAGCTCCCCCTCGCCGCGCTCGGCCAGGGCCTCCAACGCGTTCAGCACCAGGTTGATGAAGGCCTGCAGCACGCGCTGGTCCTCGACCTTGCATCGCGGCAGGTCCATCCACAAGTTCCACGACACCTTGATCCGCTCCGATTCCGCGTCGGGCACCCGGTGGCGACCGACCTCGTAGGCCTCGCGCAGCAGCGCGTTCATGTCCGTCGGCACCGCCGGCGTGTTGGCCGACCGCGCAAAGTCCATGATGCTCGACACCAATTTGTCCAGCCGGTCCACCTCGCGGATCATCCGCTCCAGATAGGCGTTGGCCCCTTCCGGCTTGTTGCTGCTGTCGACGTCCTCCTCCAGCAACTGGGCCATGGCGCGGATGGACGCCAGAGGGTTGCGGATCTCGTGCGCGATCCCCGTGGCCAATGTACCGACCGCCGCCAGCCGGTCCGCCCGCTGCAATTGCAGGTGAAACCCCTCGATGGACGACAAGTCGCGAATGTCCAGCAATCGCGCGGGCCCCACCGCGCCATAGGTCTCCAGCGGGATCACGCGAATCTCCAGCGCCGAATCCTCCGTCGCCCCGCGGCGGCGGTACTTCGCCGAGCCGTTTGCCTTCAGTCCCCGCCGCGCGTCGGACAGCAACTGCTCCACCCGTTCGGGCAGCTCGCTGTTGCCGGTCTTCTCGCATGCCTCGCGCAGCGCCCGCAGGATGTTGTCCCCCATCAGCCAATCGGGCTCGATGTCCAGCAGGTTGCGCAGGCTCGGCTCCGCCGCCAGCACGCGGTCCTGTTCGTCCAGCGTGAACACCGTCCCCAGTGCCGCCTCGCGCATGCGCGTGTCGCGCTTGGCAAAGATCGTGTTCAACTCGCGCACCATCTCGTTGAAGGCCGTGCCGAGAGTCTCAATCTCGCCAAAGGGCACTGACCGCGTCGTGGGCTGCAATTGCCCCGACGCCAGGTTGCGCATCGATTCGGTCAACGCCTGCACCGGCCGCACGATCTGCCACGCCAACAGCAATCCCACCACCGCCGCGACGAATCCCGCACCGATGCCGATCAGCAGCGTCGAGTTCGCGGCGTACTGCGCCTCCTCGCGCATGCGGTCGTCGGAAGCCATCTCCGCCAGGCTGCCCAGATAGAAGTGCAGCACCGCCGCCGTGAAGACGGCGTACAGGAACATCAGCACCGGTATGGACACGACCAAGCGCACCTGCGCCTGGCGCATCTTGCTGCCGGCCGTGCTGATCGGGGCCGCGGTGGGCGCGGCCAGTGCGGGTTGTGGCGCGACGCTGGAGGGCGTTTCGCTGCTCACAACTTTTCCACCTCGCGCGAGAGCACGTCGCGCTTCACGGCTGTGGACGAAACCGAGACCCGCGGCAGCTCGCGCTTCGGCTCCTCGACGGTGGGCCGCTTCTGGCTGAAAAGCCTCCACGCCAGGTCAAACGCCGTCGCCAGCAGGAAGCAAACCGGGACAAACACCAACGCCGCCGCCACCCCCGGCCGCCCGGCAGCCTCCGCCGGCGGCGGCAGAAACAATCCCGTTTTGGCAACATACCAAGCAACCAGGCTGATGCCGATCACCACGCCATTGATGATGGCATAGCCAAGGATGGGGAACTTGTCGTGACTGGCCTGTGCCATGATTGCGGCGGTCTCCGCCCTGATCCTTCGCCCCACAGGCACCACAAGGGGGCCCAGACGGACAACAGGAGATGGTGGACGGGAACACTCCGGGCAATTTGTCGGAGTCTGGAATTGCATGATGTCCAACTTCCAGAAAAAGTCTGGTTGCAAAAAAAGTGTTCAAAGTGGTTGACAAACCGGGGAGGGGGGGTAGCGGAACGTCCAAACTGGATAGGATTTGTGAGAGAAGGACGAAAGGGGTTGAAGCGATGAAGCGACCGATACTGGCATGGGCGGCGGTGGTGATCGCCTTGGTGAGGATGATGGCGGCGGCGGAGATGATGCAAGCCAGCGATGCAACCATCAGAGCATCCAGCAATGACGAGGAACCGGCGAACGGTTGGGTCTTGGAGGACGGGGTGCTGACGCAAACGCAGGCCAATGAGGACAGGCTGCCATGGGGCGGCGGGTGCGCATCATCGAATGGGACAATTCCATCACCCCGGAGGAGGAGTCGAACAGGTACTTCCTGTGGGACGGGCTCTCAATCGCCGAGGAACGCGATGGCGACGACGAGTCCGTTGTGGAGCGGCGCTACTTTGCCCAGGGCGAGATCCGCGGTTCGACGAAGTACTACTACGGCCGCGATCACTTGGGCTCGGTGCGCGACGTGGTGGACGAATCGACGGGCAACGTCGTCGCGCGGTTTGACTACGATCCGTACGGCCGCCGCGAACAAACCGTCGGCGCGGGCACATTCGACGTTGACTGGGGGTTCACGGGGCACTACTTCCATGAAGCGAGCGGGCTGCACTTGGCGCCGTTCCGGGCGTACTCGGCGGAGCTGGGGCGGTGGTTGAGCCGGGATCC
>CAZVAQ010000021.1:0-36021 GCA_964625145.1 uncultured Candidatus Sumerlaeota bacterium | reverse complement strand
TAATCAGCCGATACTTTGCGGCTCCGGGACAGAAAACCGCTACTTCGCACCGCCACTTTGCGCGAATGGACCGAGTCAGGGGATAGTTCAAACTATACTGTTGACAGGCCGCGATGCACCGACTAGGACCCTGAGGCAATTGGACAGTTCCACCTTCTCCCTACTCGCGGTTTCCGGAGATCCCCCCATGCGTTCCACCAAGGCATTCACCCTGATCGAGTTGCTGATCGTGGTCGCCATCATCGCCATCTTGGCGGCGATCGCCGTCCCCAACTTCCTGGAAGCCCAGGTGCGCTCCAAGATCGGACGCGCCCAAGCCGACATGCGCACCATCGCCACGGCGCTGGAATCCTATCTGGTCGATCACAACCGCTATCCGATGGGTTTTGTCACGATCCGGCAGGCCGTGAACACCTCGAAGGTCGAGACGCCGCCCTTCCCTTCCAGCAAGTATGACCGCAACCCCTACGCGCAGGCCCGCCTGACGACGCCGGTCGCCTATCTGTCGTCGATCCTGCGCGACCCGTTCACGTCCGGGTCCTTTAATTTCGACCGCACGGACGACGTGCGCGGCGCGGAGCCATTTCCCTATTGGTATGATGACTATCAGACTTGGGAATGGTTCGCGGGCGCGACGAATGGCTATCCCTACGACCGATTTGAAGACATCGCACGGATGGGGTATCGCTACTCGCTCTCCAGTGCCGGCCCCGAGAGGAGCCAAATGATGATGTGGTACGCGCTGGATGGTGTCCCCGCGCCACAGGCGAACAATCATGTAGTCTATGCCTACGATCCCTCGAACGGCACCGTGTCGGAGGGATTTGTCGCCCGCACGAACAAGGGCGTCTTCAAAGAGGTAAACCAGCGGCAGTAAGTCGAAAGTGAAGCGGAACCCAAGGGCAGCACGCCGTTCACCACAAGGCGGGTAGAAATGCACCAAGGGCCCAACATCGCAGCAGTCCTGCTGGCGACACTGCTTCTTGCTCCCGTCATCGCCGGAGCCGATGAACGCGCGCGCAATCATGATGGCTACACCGGCTGGGCAGTGCCGACGGAGCCGGTTCTCCCTGGGCGCGAGGTGCATCCCTCCTTGTGGTTTCGCGCCGGCGATGTCGATGCGCTGCGCGCACGAGCGACGGCCGACGAATTCGCGCGCAGGCTGATGCAGGAGATTCGCGCAAGCCGCTACGTTAGCGATCCACTCCCCGAAGCCCCTCCTCCCATCGAAGCTGACAAGGAAACCTGGCACAAGTACTGGGGTGACATTCCGCAGTTCGCTGCCTACAACGGGTTTCTTTCCTGGATCGAGGAGGACGAATCCGCGCGTGAACGGTACCGCTCGCGCGCGATCGAAGCACTGCTTCGCGCCTTTGACGGCGATCTCTACCGCATCGATCCCCGCGGCAAGGGTTCCGCCGCCGACGAGATCTATCGCGGTGTCTGGCTGCAGAACTTCGCAACCGCCTACGATCTGGTGCAGCCATGGCTGGGCGCCGAAGAGGATGCGGCGATACGCGAGCGACTTGCCCAGGAAGCTGGCTATCTCTCAAGCATCCTCTTCGAACTGGCGGAATCCCCCCACAACCACCTGAGCAAGCCGGCGTGGGGTGTCGGTTCCATGGCGCTCGCACTTTCCGAACATCCGGAGGCGGCGCAGTGGTTGGAGAATGCGCTGCGCGCCAGCAATGCCAACACGCGATTCTACTTCAGCGAAGACGGTGTCTACCGCGAAGGATCGCACTACTACATCTTCTCGCTCATCAATTTCGTGCCGTTCCTCTACCACTATCGAAATGTTTCCGGGATGGATCTCTTCCCGATATTCCAGCCCGCATTCGAGGCCCCGATTGCCATGCGCACGGCCCGCGGCTGGATGCCCAACATCGAGGACAGCTACCTGCGCCCGTTTCCGTCGTTCATGGTCCAAGGCGCCTACCGCGGCAGGCATACGTACCTCCGCCCGGAAGGCGACTTGGCGCAGGTGTTGGCTTGGAACTGGGCCAACACAGACATGGCGACGTTCGATGATTCTGAGCGCGAGACGGGCTTCAACTATTCCGGCGCGTCATGGGACTATGCCAAGCCGCTGTTCGAGTTCCTCACCTATGACCCGGACATCGCTCCTGCCGCGCCAACGCATTCGCCGACGATCTTTCTCGATTCGGGCGTGAGCATCTTTCGCAACGCCTGGGATCTGCCGCCGGCCGAGCAGCGCTGGCTTCTCTTTCAAGGGATCGCCGAGGCGGACAACCACCAGCACTTCGATCATCTCAGCTTCATCCTTGCCGCCAAGGGTCAATTGATGGCGTCGGATTCCGGATACTCGCGCAGCAGCTATGGCGAGGAAATCCGCACCACCTGGTATCGAACCGCCCGCGCTCACAACGTGGTCACGGCGAACGGCGAGGCGCCCGTCGACCACAGCGAGAGCATTCCCCCAACGATGAAGTACCGGCTTGATACGGACTTCTTCGACTTCGAGGAGAAGACGGCCATCTATGCCGCGGGCGGTCAACATCGACGCGCCATCGCCTTTCCGGGCGAGGAGTACTTCATCGTCGTGGATGACGTTGAGCTTCCTGAACCAAGGGAAGTGAACGTCCTGTTCCACGGCGGTCGCAGCAAAGTCGCCGGCGAGGGGAACACGCGCGTTTGGACGTACTCGGACGACCGTTATGGCTCCGCCGCGCGCTTGCACTCGATTCACATCGGCGGCGATCAATCCCGCCTTACCGATCACGAGGGCGAGGTCACCTACATCAAGGGGGACTACGAGCTGTTTCCCTATGTGGCCCTGGAGCAGCACACCGCAGCCGGCGCGTTCCTTCAGATATTTGTCCCCACCGCGATTGAGGAGGATGCGCCGCAGTGGGTCGATCTCTCCGCCGGCCAGGTGCGTGCCGCACGAGTGACGCACCATGACTCGGAGGATCTGGTCCTGAGTCAACGCGAGCGGCGCACTGTCGTTTTGGCCGGCATGGAGACCGACGGTACGTTCGCGTTCGTCCGCAAGGGGAGCGACGGCTTCGTGGCCGCGCGGGAGGCGACTTACCTGCGCATCCCACAGGAGGGGCTGGCGTGGACGTTTGATGCGCCAACCACGTTCGCCGCGTCTCTCGGCGCGGGCGCACTCCATTATGCAAGCAACCCCTCGCCCGGCCGGATGGGAGGTGATGAGTGAGCCAGCCGCCCGCGATGCTTGCGCTCGCCTCTCTCGCGCTATGCGCCCTCGGCTCGTCGCCGTCGGTGGGGGAGGGTGCATTCGTCCGGTTGGGCGATGCTGGACGGCTTGTCTACAGTGAGTTTCGTGGCGGTGACCGCGTTCCGGATTTCTCGCCAGTAGGCTATGGCGGGGGTGGGACTCCAATCCCCATGGTGGACGAGGTTGTGAGAATTGCACCCTCCGCCAGCGGCGGCGATGACACCGCGCGAATACAGGGCGCCATCAACCAATTGCGAAGTCTTGAAGTCGGTCCCGATGGCTTCCGCGGTGCCCTCGTCTTCGAGGACGGCATCTATCGCATAGAGGGCACGCTGAGTGTTCGCGTCGATGGCGTCGTCTTACGCGGCGCTGGATCCGGTCCTGACGGCACAGTCCTGGTCGCGACGGGGAACAGAAGGCGCGCACTCATCGAGGCCAGCGGCCAGTTTTCTCCGCAAGCCAAATGGGCCACCCTGCAGCCCATCATTGGCGATGTCTTTGTTGGTGCGGACACGGTGACTGTGGCAGACGCATCCATCTTCTCCGTAGGCGATGCGGTTCTCGTGCATCGCCCCGCCAGCGCGCAATGGATCACGGACATCGGCATGGACGCGATCCCGCAACGCGAGGATGGAGAGTCCATCGAGCAGTGGAATCCGGACACTTACACCTTCAACTTCGAGCGGGTGGTCGTCGCTATCGAAGGCGATTCACTCACACTCGACGCACCACTGCCGCAGCGGCTCGAACAACGTTACAGTGGAGGCTATGTGGTGAAGTATAGTTGGCCGAGCCGGCTGCGCAACATCGGGATCGAGGGCTTCCGCCTTGTCTCTGACTACGAACCCGGCGCGGAGGAACGCGACGAACAACACGCCCTGGATGGCATCGTGATCGACAAGGCCGAGAACGGCTGGGTCCGCGATGTCATCGGCAGGCATTTCGTCGAGAGCTGCGTGGAACTCGGACGCGAGGCGCGTTTCTTCACCGTTGAGGACTGCCTGAACCTCGATCCCGTGTCGCGAATCACCGGTTCGCGGCGCTACAGCTTCCATGTGATTGGACAGCGCAACCTGGTCCAACGGTGTGCCACGCGTGGAGGCCGGCACGACTTTGTCACAGGCTCGCGCGTTGAAGGGCCGAACGCCTTTGTGGACTGCGTTGCGCTCGGCACCCACGAGGACATCGGTCCGCATCATCGTTGGGCCATGGGGATCCTGTGGGACAACATCGATGGCGGCGTCATCCGGGTGCGCAATCGCGCCAATCGGGGGACGGGCCATGGATGGGCTGGCGCACAGAATGTCCTGTGGAATTGCGAAGGCTCCAATTTCGTCGTGCAGAGTCCGACCGGTGGTTGGAACCTGGCAATCGGATGCATCGGGGATCGCTCGAGGAACGAATTCGACGGCGAGGACGGCATCTACGACCACCACGGCGAACACGTCCACCCACGGAGCCTGTTCATTCAGCAGGCCAGTGAACGCTTTGGCGAGGACGCGGTGCGGAGTCTCTTCAGCGATAGCCAACGCGTCGGGAACATCGCTGACGAGCTGCGGCAACGTGTTGGGACGGAACGGGAGGGTCGCGATGCGAGCCTCTGATCAACCTTTCGCCGCGGTTCAAATTGCCGAACTTGGAGTGGTCCAGTTTCCCTTTGACAAGAGGCCGCTGAGGCCTTGGTGTGATGCTGCAACAATCCAACCAATCCTGCTCAAGGAAAAGGAGTCGCAACCATGAAGGCCAAGATCCTTGCCGTCGCGGCGGCATTGACAATCCTCGTCACGGCCAATGGCAGCGTGGCCCTCGGCGGCCCGCTGGAACAGGTCAACCTCGACGGATCCGCCGGCCACTCCACCGTCGCGAGCGCGATTGCCGCAGTTGACGAGAATGGTGTCGTGGAGATCGTGGAGGCGGGCACGTATACCGGCTCGGTCAACCTGAGCCATGGCCCCGGCACGTTCACGATCCGCAAGGCGGTTTCCGTGTCCGGTACCGTGACGCTCACGAATGGCGCCAGCGGTCTTGTCACCTTGAATGATCCCAATGCACAGATCACGACCAACAAGAACGTGACCCTTGAGGGACTTCGCCTCGAGCGCACCGGCGGTACCGGTACAACCTTCGACATCGACCAGTGCGATCCGACGGTGAGCAACTTCACCATCACGGTCACGCTCAACAACTGCGAAGTCGAGCACACCGGAACGACGGAAGGCGACACGGGCGAGGCCCTCAAGCTGGACGACGGCTTCCAGGGCGGTGCCCAAGTCACGTTGAATGCCAGCAACACCAGCTTCATCGCAAATGGAGAGATCACCGCGCAGAAGGCCGCGATCCGCGTGCAGGACACGACGTGGGAAAACCTGACGGTAAACCTGACCAATTGCCGCGTTGAAAGCGTTGACTATCGTGCCATTCGCAATGATGGCGGCGACAACCAGGAATGGACAATCAAGAACTGCACCATCATCGGCGGTCCAAACGAGGTGGGCATCCTGCTCGACGACCCGCACAACAACCATATCTGGCTGCTTGAAGACACGACGATCATTGCCGGCCAGGAGTGCATCAAAGTCGAGGAGACCAACACGGGGAACCGGTGGACCATCAACCGGTGCACGCTGCGGAGCTTTGAAGGACTAGACCCCACCATCCGGATCCGGTATACCAGTGCTCCGAACTACCTTGCGGTGTTCAACAGTGTCATCATCGTCGCGGAAGGCAACACCACCAGCACGCACCGTGGGATCCACATTTCCGGCATCGACGAGTTCTTCGTCTACAACAACACGTTTGTTGGATCTGGTTCCGGATCTGCCGAGGCGATTGGCGGGACGACCGTGCAGGCCAACGCCTGGAACAACCTGTGCCTGAACTTCCTGACGGCGAACCTGCTTGGCGGCTCCTATGGCGGCGAGTTTTTTGGGTTCGACTCCAACAACAACATCATCGTAGGCCCAGCGGACGACGAAAGCCGCGGCAGTGCCGGTGCCTACATCTTCGCAGAAGCCGGCCTCGACAATGCGCTCGCGGCCGCGGGACTGGATGCAAACTTCCGCCCGCTTGCGGGATCCGGCGTGATCAACGCAGGCGGCACCTTCAACGTCGAGCCACTGATGTTCAATGACATTCTCGAAGCGATCGGAGGAGTCGACCGCGACAAGAAGGCCCGCGACGAGATGCCCGACGTCGGCGCCTTTGAATTCGCCGAAGTTGTCGAAGGAATTGCCGACTGGTTGTTGATCCACTGAGCGCACTGGTGGCATCAGCCACGGCTCGATTCACCATGGGCAGGGGACCTTCGGGTTCCCTGCCTTTTGCCGATTCCCACCTAAAGCGTCTCCACATGCCCCATCGACTTCTCACCGCGTTCGCCGCCACTGTGATGCTTTGTGGTCAAGTCGTGGCACATCCCATCGCCGGGATTGATGCCGGCCCGTCCCGGCGCGAAACGGTTTCGTGCGTCTCAACAGTGTCGGAGTTCAACACTGCCCTCGCCAATGCAGTTCCCGGTTCGGAAATCGTCCTGTGCGATGGCGAATGGCGCGATGTGGAGCTACGGTTCTATGGCGAACGAAGCGCCAATGGCATCGGGGGCACGTCGGTGGCGCCCATTGTCCTGCGCGCCTCGACGCCCGGCGGCGTGCGGCTCACCGGCAGCTCGCGCCTTCGCATCGAGGGACCGAACATGCACGTGGACGGCCTGTTCTTTGACGGCGCCGTGTCCACCGGGCATGCCCTGGTCGAGTTCCGCAAGGACAGCGACGAGCTTGCGCACGACAGCGTCCTGCGAAACGTGGCGATGATTGGGTGCAATCCCGCCGACGATGATTTCGACTACAAGTGGGTCTCCATCTATGGCACCGGCAACCGGGTGGAGGACTGCACATTCGGCGAGCGGACACATCGTGGGGTCACGCTGACGGTCTGGCTTGATGGAAGCCAACCACCGAGTTCCGCTGTGATAGAGGGATGCCACTTCTATGGCCGCACCCCGGGCAGTGGGAATGGCTTTGAAACCATCCGCATCGGAACCAGCGATACCTCGATGCTGGAGTCCAATGTCATCGTGCGGGGGAACCTGTTCGAGGAATGCGACGGCGAGATCGAGCTCATCTCCAGCAAGTCCGTCGGCAATCAGTTCCTGCACAACACGTTCCGCCGCAATCGTGGCCAACTGACGCTTCGCCATGGCAGCGATTGCGTGGTGGACGGCAGCTTCTTCCTTGGCGAAGGGATCAGCAACTCCAGCGGCGTCCGTATTGTCGGCCCTCGCCACGTCGTCACCAACAACTACTTCGAAAATCTCCAAGGCACCGGCACGCGCGCTGCCATCGCCCTCATGAATGGAGTTCCAGACTCTCCCCTCAATCGCTACCTGCCGATCGAGGATGTGACGATCGCCTACAACACCATCGTCAATTGCCGCGAACCATTCTCCATTGGCAATACCGCCAGCGAAGGCGACACGACCGTCGCACCCGCCGATTCCCTTGTCGCCAACAATGTGGTCCTTGGCTCCACCGGCCCCCTGATCCGGATCATCACTCCGCCTGTAAACTTTACATGGGCGGGCAATATCATGACCGGAGGAGCGATCGGCTATACGCCCGCCCTGTCCGGCACCACGTTGACCGACCCAATGCTGTCGGTCTCTGACGATGGAATGTATCGCCCCAAATTTGGAAGTCCGCTGATTGACACTGCGGATCCAATCCTACTGGTTCCTCACGACATGGACGGCCAACGCCGCCAGGCAGGGCTGGCGGCGGATATCGGGGCAGACGAAGTCTCCACTGCCCCCATCCTGCACAGCCCGCTCCAATCCGCGCAGGTCGGCGCGAAGTGGCTGCGCCCGATACTCACCATCGACAGTTGGTGGGTGCAGTAAGTCCTGCGCTCCCAGGTGTATTCGAATCCCCAAGACTGAACATCTGGCAGTTCGTTGGGATGAATCCATCGCGCTGCCGGTTCTCAGACTGCGCGGATCGTCTATGCGATCCTGCCGGGTTGTTTGGGTGACAGGCGACGTCCTGACGCCCGGTTCCGAGGGGCCGGAGGATGGATGCGCTTTTTCTATTGCACCTCTGGATAGATTTATCCAGTAATCGGCCATCAATCGTCGCTGCGTGGTCTGGTTCGGGGGGCAGGTGCAGGCTCGAGGCGGGCCACCCATTCGTCCACAACGGAGCACGTCCAGATGTCCGTCGACGCACCAAAGGTTGCCGCTCCGGCCGCGGGCCCGAATGCCGGATTCCGTCTGATGACGGCGGTCGCAGTCGCTGCCGTGATCGCCGTAAACTTGGGGATTCTCGGCTATGCCGTCTACCGCGCGGCTCCCGCCGCGCCGCGCGAAGTGCCCGTGGCGATGACCATGATGATGCCCGCGGGAAACACGCCGGCCGTCTCCGCTGTCGGAGGAGACTCTCCTACTGGTGTTGTGGCTCCGCTGCCCATCCGGCCTTCGGTGGTGCCCGTGGCCAATACTGCCATGCTCCCATCGCGGGATGCTGTGCTGGGAGTCTACGCACAGCACTGCGCAGCTTGCCACGGTCCCCAAGGGCGAGGCGATGGCCTCGCGGCTCCGCACTTGATGCCACGGCCTCGCAATTTTGTGGACAGCCCATTGCGGTTTGTTCAAGAGGGCGCCACGGTGGCGGAGCGTGAAGCCGCCGCCCGGCGCGCCATCATGGACGGAGTTGCCCGCAGTGCGATGGTGGGGTTCCGCCGTGTCTTGACTGAGGCGGAGATCGCCGGGCTGGCCAACTACGTCGTCTCGCTCAACGCCGATCCGGCGCCGCCGGATCCAGAGCCGCTGGATGCGGGAACTCAACCTCCCACTACGCCCGGTCTCCTGGCGCGCGGGGCCAACTTGTTCGAATCGCTGGGTTGCGTTGGGTGTCATGGAACGGCCGGCCGCGGTGACGGCCCCAACATCGACACCCTTGTGGATTCTCTCGGATTCCCCATCGGTGCGGCGGATTTCACCACCGGCGTCTTCAAGTCCGGCCCGAGCCCGGAGGACCTTGTCCGCACAGTCCTGCGCGGCATACCCGGAACGCCGATGATCGGCTATGAGTCCGCCGTTGCGGTGGAGAATCCCGATGGCAGCCGCAACCTGACCGATGCGTGGGCGCTTGTCGCTCATGTACAGTCCTTCTCTGGAGGCACAAGCGCCACGCGTTCTGCAGCCGAGCCCTCGGGAACCCGGGTGGTGCCGCACACGGCGGCCGATGCGGCGATGCTGCTGGATCCAACCCATCGCGAGTGGCTTGGCGTCGCGCCGACCCGAATCTCCCTGTGGCCCGTGTGGGAGAAGTCCGGCAAGCCGGGTCAACTGGCCGTGCGGGCCGCGCGCAACAAGGAGCGTCTGTCTCTTTGCTTGGAGTGGACGGATCCAACCTGGGACGCCGGCCGCGACCACGCCATCTTTCCCGATGCCGTTGCGGTGATGCTGGCAATGACCGATGAAGCGCCGGCGATCCCCATGGGTGTGCCGCGGGCGGACGAACCCGACCAGCCAGCGGTGAACATCTGGCATTGGCAGGCACACCGCCTGACGCCACCAAGCGATCCACCCACCACGCAGGATGCCGATGCGGGGGAAAGGCGCCTTCCCTCCTTCATTACTGCGTCGGATTCAAACAATCCCCTGTCCGAATCATTGCTGGCGGATCGCCCCGCCCTGGAATCAAACGCCAGGGGATTTGGTTCGCTGACGCTGCAGGATGCTGTGCATCAGGACCTGACCTCCTCCGCCTTCCGCATAGGTGATGTGTGGCGTGTGGTGATCGTACGCGAGCTGTCGACTGGACAGGATGCCGATGTGGACTTCGCTTTGCGTGACTCGATCCCCGTGGCCTTTGCAGTGTGGGATGGTTCGCGCGGCGATCGAGGCGGCACCAAGCTCGTCTCATCATGGCATCATCTGATCCTTCCCGCCATGGAGAGTGTATCCACAAGCATGCAAACGGCAATGAACGCTGATGGTCAACCCGTGAGCGGTGATCTTCCAGGAGCGACGCAATGAAAGACAACCAGACAACAACCGGCAGGCAGGAAGCCTTTGAGCTGTCGCGCCGGCAATTCATGACCCTGTTGACTGCCGGTGGGGTATCGCTGGTCGGGTGGCAGATGGGTCTTGGACAACTGGTGGCGACGGAGACAATTCCCAACCCCCTCGCGCATTATCCTTCGCGGGATTGGGAGTCGATCTACCTGGACCAGTATCGCTACGACCGAAGCTTCGCCTTTGTCTGCGCTCCCAATGACACGGCGAACTGCCGATTGCGCGCCTTCGTGCGCAATGGTGTGTTCGTGCGCGCGGAGCAGAATTATGAAAAGAAGCCCGTGGGCGACCTGTATGGCAACAGCTCCACAACCGCGTGGTTTCCGCGGGGCTGCCAGAAAGGCTACATGTTCCAAAAGCGTGTGTACGGACCCTACCGGCTGAAGGGACCATTGATCCGGCAGGGTTGGATGCGGTGGGCCGACGATGGATTCCCCTCACTGTCGGATGATCCATCCTTGCGGGACAAATACAAGTTCAACACGCGCGGCTCCGACGCGTTGGTGCCCGTCTCGTGGGAGACGGCGTTGTCCTATCATGCAAAGGCAGCAGTGGCCATCGCCACTACCTACAGCGGCGAAGCCGGCGCGGCGCGATTGCGCAAGGACGGCTATGAGCCGGAGATGGTAGATTGCATGAAGGGCGCCGGCACCCGCACCATGAAGATGCGCGGCGGCATGGGTGTCCTGGGCGTCATGGGAAAGTACGGGATTTACCGCTGGGCCAACATGCTGGCCCTGCTCGACGAGAAGATCCGTGGTGTGCCGCCCGAGGAGGCGCTGGGTGGCCGCCAATGGTCCAACTACACATGGCATGGCGACCAGGCCCCCGGCATGCCCTATGTCCACGGACTGCAGGCATCGGACATCGACCTGAACGACATGCGCAATTCCGGCCTGCACATCTCGTGCGGCACAAACTTCGTCGAGAACAAAATGCCCGAGGCGCACTTCTTCATCGAGACGATGGAGCGCGGGGCAAAGATCGTCATGATCACGCCGGAGTACTCACCCGGCGCCAGCAAGGCGAACTACTGGATCAAGGTGCGCCCTGGCGTCACGGATACGGCGCTGTTCCTCGGCGTCACCCGCGTCATGATGGACAACGATTGGTACGACGAGAAGTTCGTGAAGGCCTTCACCGACTTCCCGCTTCTGGTGCGCACGGACAATCTCAAGCGCCTGCGTGCCCATGAAGTCTTTGCCGACTATCGCCCGGGCCTGGATCGGGAGGGCCCATCCTACAAGGTCCAAAACATCACCGACCAGCAGTACGAGAAGATCGGTGACTTTGTGTACATCGACGCTGCGAGCGGCGAACCACGGCCCATCACGCGCGACGACGTGGGGACACGTCTGCAGAAGGCCGGCATCGACCCCCGGCTGGATTGGCGCGGAACATTGAGGTTGGTGGACGGATCGGAGGTCGAAGTCATGAGCTTGTGGGCAGCCTATCGCATCCATCTGGAGGACTATGACCTCGACACTGTCTCGGAGATCACCGGCTCGGACAAGTCACTCATCGAGCAACTGGCGCGGGATATCTGGGAAACGGCCAAGGCGGGGCGCGGGGTCGCCATCCACATAGGCGAGGGGATCAACCATTGGTTCCACGCAACGCTGGCGAACCGGGCGCAGTATCTGCCACTCATGCTGAGCGGATCCATTGGATTGCCCGGCACGGGATGCCACACATGGGCCGGCAACTACAAGCTGGCCCTCTTCCAAGGGGCCAAGGGGGTCGGGGCGGGAATCGCAGCCTATCTACACGAGGATCCCTTCAACCCAAATCTTGATCCCACCGCTTGGGGCGGAGACATCGTCCCCAACAAGCGCACCAAGGACGAGGAGCCCGCCTACTGGAACCACGGCGAGCGGCCACTCATCGTCGAGACGCCCAAGTTTGGCCGCATGAACTTCACCGGCGAGACGCACATGCCGTCGCCGACGAAGTTCCAGTGGTTCACCAACGTGAACCTGCTGAACAACGCGAAGCATGCCTACGACATGTTTTTCAATGTGAACCCGAAGATCGACTGCATCATCTCACAGGACATCGAGCTGACTTCGTCCTGCGAATACAGCGACATGGTGCTGCCGGCGCTTTCCTGGGCGGAGTTCCAGACCTACGAGGTGACCGGGTCCTGCTCCAATCCGTTCCTGCAAATCTGGACGGGCGGAATTCCACCAGTCTACGATGGACGCGATGATGTGCGCATCCTTGCGGAGACGGCCGAGGCCCTTGGTCGCGAGGTCAACGACCCACGCTTTGCCGCCTACTGGAAATTTATCCTGGATGACAAGAGGAACGGCGTCAAAGTCTACATGCAGCGCATCCTCGACGCCTCCATCACCACCACCGGCTACAAGGTGGATGACATCCTTGAAGGCAAGTTCGGCGAGCCCGGGGCGGCCCTCTTCCTCTTCCGCACCTATCCGCGCATGCCATTCTGGGAATGTATCCACGACGACATGCCATTCTGGACCGACACCGGGCGCATGAACGCGTACTGCGACATTCCGGAGGCCATCCTGCACGGCGAGAATTTCATCGTGCACCGGGAACCCCCGGAGGCCACACCCTATCTGCCGAATGTCATCGTCTCCAGGAACCCGCTCATCCGGCCGGAGGATTTCGGCCTGGGCCGCGATGCCATGCATTGGGACGAGCGTACTATCCGCAACATCAAGCTGCCGTGGTCTGAAGTCAAAGGCACGACGAATCCCTTGTGGGAGGCGGGCTTCCGCTTCTATGGGCTCACCCCCAAGGGGCGCCATCGCGTGCATTCCTCCTGGGCTGCGGTGGACTGGTCGCAAATCTGGGATTCGAACTTCAGCGACATCAAGCGCCGTGACCGCCGCATGCCCAGCATCGGCGAACACCAGATGCACATCAATCCGGCAGACGCGCGACAACTGGGCCTGAAGAACGGCGACTATGTTTATGTCGACGCCAATCCCGCCGATCGTCCGTTCCGCGGATGGCAGGAAGCCATCCAGGATCTGGATCCGGTGAAACGCGCCAGGGCCGAGTTTCTCTACCGCGTCAGCCGGTGCATGTTGCGCATCACCTTCAATGATGCGTGGCCGCGCGGTGTCGTCATGATGAAGCATTCTCCGTGGATTGCCACGGAGCGCAGCGTGTTGGCCCACGAGAGCCGGCCCGATGGGTTGGCGCGCTCTGAAGGAACGGGCTACCAGTCCAGCCTCCGATACGGTTCCCACCAATCGCTGACCCGGAACTGGCTGATGCCGATGCACCAGACCGATACGCTCTTCCACAAGGCGAAAGGAACCATGGCACTCATGTTTGGGGGCGAGGCGGACAATCACGCCATCAACACGGTGCCCAAGGAGACCCTCGTTCGAATCACCAAGGCAGAGGATGGCGGGCTGAACGGCGTGGGAGCTTGGGAACCCGGCACAACCGGGGAAGGCCCCGAAGAGGGCTCGGACTCTTACGCACAATACGTCGCCGGTGCCCTCACGTTGGTGACCGCCGGAGGTGCCTCCGCATGAACGGCGAGTTGAACAACCTACATCCGGCAAAGCGCCCTGTCGAACCGGATCATCCGCTGGTCCTGGAGGGAGGCGTCATCCCGGGAGACACGCGCTTCATGGCTCAGTGCCTGTTCGAGGAGTTGCTAATGAGCGGTTACATGCCGGCGGAGATCCTGGTCATGTCGTCGAATCCCGAATATCAGGGGCTGTACGCGGCCCGGTGTGCGTTGGGCGTGGACGCGTTGACCGAGCTGCTTGGCCAGATTGCCGCGCGCATGGGGCTTCTGCGCGTTGAGGTCGTCGAGCACGAGATCATGTGCCCTCTCTCGCAATTCAATGGTCGCAGGTCCATCAAGGTAGCCAATGAAGGAGAATCCGATGCCAAAGGTTCGTAACTGGCAAATTGGGCGGGAGATGGACTTCACCTATCCCGAGCATCATCCGCGTTGGCAATTTGCGTTTGTCTTCAACATCAACCGCTGCATCGGTTGCCAGACCTGCACGATGGCCTGCAAGAGCACCTGGACCTTCTCCGAAGGTCAGGAGCACATGTGGTGGAACAATGTGGAGACAAAGCCCTTTGGCGGGTACCCGCATCATTGGGACGCCCGCTTGCTGCAATTGCTGGAAAAGCGGAATCCCGGGGGCCAGACTTGGGCACCGCAGGAAGGCAGGGGTCCGCAGGCGCCCTATGGCACCTTCAAGGGCAAGACCGTGTTCGAGGCTGCCGCGGGTTATGCCGCGCCCGATGGACCTCGCGAGGCCATCGGCTATCTGCCCACCGACCAGGAGTGGAACGCACCCAACATCTTCGAGGATCATGCAAAGTGCCCGGCCAACGGCGCCGCGCAGGCCATCTTGCCAGAGCATAAGATCTGGTACTTCTACCTCGCGCGCTTGTGCAATCATTGCACCTACCCGGCCTGCCTGGCTGCCTGTCCGCGACAGGCAATCTACAAGCGCCCAGAGGACGGCATCGTCCTGATCGACCAGTCGCGATGCCGCGGATACCAGCGTTGCGTGGAAGCCTGCCCATACAAGAAGTCGATCTACCGAGCCAACACCGGTACCAGCGAGAAGTGCGTGGGGTGCTATCCACGCGTCGAGGGGAAGGATCCGGAACTGTGTCCCAACGGCGAGCCCATCGAGACGCGCTGCATGACATCGTGCCCGGGGCGGATTCGCATGCAGGGATTGGTGCCGATCGATGACAGTGGCGAGTGGGTACCGGATCCGGCCCATCCATTGTACTTCCTGATTCGCGAGCGGCAGGTGGCGTTGCCGCTCTATCCGCAGTTTGGCACCGAGCCAAACGGCTATTACATCCCGCCGCGTTGGGTGCCACGCCCCTACCTGGAGCAGATGTTTGGGCCGGGTGTGCGGCACGCCATCGACCAATACACGGCTCCGGACCGCGAGCTGCTCGCTGTCCTGCAACTGTTCCGCGTCACACGCCAGATCATCTACCGCTTCGAGGTCATCAAGGGGCCAAAGGTGCGCGAAGTGCCAGTGACCATGCCGGATGGAACCATTCGGACACAGGAAATATTCAACGACACCGTGATCGGTTACAACAAGTTCGATCGTGAGGCGGTGCGCGTGACCGTGGTCGAGCCCATCGTCGATCGTCAGCAGGAGACGCATCGCTATGCCAACAGCATCTGATCATCAGCAGGAAGGGACTGCCGCCTCTATCGACCATCAGGCTGATCCCATCTGCCTGCTGGCCCGGGAATGCGTCGCGCTGTCGCTTGCCGCGTTCCTACGCGATCCATCCATCCGGCCAATCAACCCGGGAGAACTGGTGTCGTATCGTGCGGCGTGGGAGCTTTTTGTCCATCTCGTGGAGTTGGTATCGGGAAGCTGCAGCGCCAGTCACGAGAACTGCGAGCGCGTGCTGCAGTGGCTGGAGCAACCGCAGCCGCAGAGGCTGATGGTTCACCAAGGCGTCTTCGGCCTGCTTGTTTCCGGCTCCTGTCCCCCCTACGAAACCGAGTACGTACCCTCGGACCAGGCAAACCATCGCGCCCACGTCCTTGCCGATATCGCGGGCTATTATCAGGCCTTTGGCCTGCGCCCCCACCCGGGGCATCCGGAGCGTGCCGACAACGCGGCCCTTGAACTGGAGTTCATGGCGTTCCTGCTGGAGAAGATGCGACTCGCGGCGGACGAGCCGGCTCATCACGAACTGTGCTCCGTCGCGCTTTCGCGCTTCTTCAGCGAGCATCTGTTGTGGTGGCTTCCGGCATTTTCCAGGAGTGTGGAAGGGCGCATCGGGAAGATGATCGGCCTCGCGCCCGAAGACGCGCCAATCCTTCGGGCCTATCAGGATTTTGCCGCATTGTCGCGCGGATGGTTGGAAGCGGAAATGGCGCTGCTCGGTGTGCCTGCACCGCAGCGCCCCGTTGCCCTGCCCGTGCGCGAGATCGTCAACGCGATGCCCGAATCCTGTGCCGGATGTCTCGGAGCGGCACAGGAGTTCACTTGCGGCGAGGGAGGTGTCGGATGAACCTCGCACCGATCATCCCCGCCTGCCTGTCGGGTATTCGCCAGAATGGCACGGAGAAGCCACGCCAACCATGCTCTCCCGGACCAGCCACTACGCCCTGCGTGCATTGTATCACATTTCCCGGCGCGATGGCAGCGTCCCAGTCCTGGCGAGCGAGATCGCTAGCGACATGGAAATCCCGCAGCGTTACTTGTCCGGAATCCTTAGCACTCTTGTCCAGCGGGGCATCCTCACCAGCACCCGTGGCAAGCATGGCGGGTTCAAACTCGCCCGGCAACCAAAGGACATCCTGTTGCACGAGATTCTCGCGCCATTTGAGACTGGCGGGCAACGCACTGGGTGTCCGTTTGGGAATGCAGAGTGCGGGATCCGAAATCCTTGCCCCATTCACGATCGATGGTCGGTCGTCGTGCAAGCGTACGAGAAGTTTGTCCAGACCACGACGCTGGCCATGCTGCACATCGAAGAGCCATCGCGAAAGCCAACGAAGCGCCCGATATAGCGTCCGCACGCAACGAGTCACGAAGCGGAGGGCAGTGCCATGACCACGCGCGGCCCTTCGCACCACGGACTCGTTGGCCCCGCATCACTGCTGGCAGTGCTGATGGTTGCGGGTGCCGTAGCCTATGAGGTCTCGATGTTCTCCATGGCCGGGCTGCGCCTGCAGGACCAGGAGGCCTTCATCTGGGGAAGTCGCCAACTGGATCCCGTGTGGGGTGTCGCCTCGGCGATCGTGCTTTTGATGGGCAGCCTGCTCTTCGTGCTGGCGGGGTTCCTGCTGCGCGCGCGTTTTGCCTTCGGCGCCACGATGCTTTATGCGCTGACGCTGCTGCTGGCATTCAACCACGTCGCAATTCGTTCCATCGAATGGATGCAACTGGGCGTTTCCATCCAGAAGTTGACGGCGCCCGAAGCGGAAGCACCATCACTGGCGGCGCTATCGCAGGATCTAACTGCCGGTCCCGCACCATCCACCGGCGTTGCCACAGCGCTGCGACCCGGGGACGCGGAACTGGGCGCGCGGCTGTTCCGCAGCACATGTGCCAGTTGCCATGGCCTCTCAGGCCAGGGGATCGACCGGCAGGGAAGCCCACTGGCAAGCAGCGACTTCGCCTTGGGCTTGGATGATATGTCGCTGGTGGCCTTCATCATGAAGGGGCGCACGCCGAACGATCCACAAACCAAACTGGGAATGTTGATGCCGCCACGTGGCGGAAACACTCGGTTGAGTGACCAGGATCTTGCCGACATCGTGGCATTCATCCGAACGCTTCAGAAGGCCGGAGCGGTGCCGACAGACACAATCGCGATCGGAAGCACCGAATCCATGGGTGGAGTGTCCGCAGAGGAATACGAGATCGCACGCAGCGTCCTGGCCCCGACGCTTTCTGGACCGGTTGGAACAGCAGACCATGTGCTGGGCCGCGCCAAGGCTGAATCGTCTCAAGGCGGATCACGAAGGGCCTTGGGTGAGCCCCAACTCGCGCTGGAGCAATACCTGACCTTTCGCCGCGCGTTCGCGATGACAGTGGCGGTGCAGTTGCTGTTCGTCGTGGCGGCTGCTGGCGTCGTGATGACTCGTCTGCTTTGGTGCCTCATTGGAACTGGTGCCCTCATTCCGATGAGGCGTTCAGCGCTGGCAGAGTCACTGTGGCATCTCACCACCATCCTGTCCCTGTTCGTCCTGCCATTCTGTTACTTCACGGAGTGGTTCTGACCGCCATGGAACCGTATCGCTTTTCCCGTGGATGGAATGTGGTGCGCCCGGTCCTGGCAACGGCCGTGCTCCTCGTACCCGCTTATGCAGTGGCCGTGTACCTCTACGTGTTGTCCCCCCAAGCCATCGACGTCGGCTACGCGCCAATCCAACCCATGCCGTTCAGCCATGCAATGCATGCGGGGGAACTTGGGATGGATTGCCGCTATTGTCATAACACCGTGGAGAATACCGCCCGCGCCTCCATCCCCACCACGCAGACGTGCATGGCTTGTCATCAAACAATTAGGGCCGATAGTGAAAAGCTGGCACCGCTGCGCGAAAGCCACGAAACGGGAAAACCGATCCAATGGGTGCGCGTGCACGACCTGCCGGACTTTGTCTACTTTGACCACAGTGCCCATGTCAGCCGGGGAGTCGGTTGCGTTTCCTGCCACGGGCGAATCGACAAGATGGAAGTCGTGCGACAATCCGAAACCCTGCGCATGAGTTGGTGCCTCGGCTGTCATCGAACCCCCGAACCCCAACTGCGGCCACAGGAAATGATCACAAGCATGGATTGGCAGGCCATCAGTGCGGGGGCTGATGGGTTGCAGTTGAGTATCCGCTCCGTCAACCCCTCACAGGATTGCTCCACATGTCATCGGTAGACGGTTCGCAGCCGCCCATGTGGCGGAGCCTTGAAGAGCTGGCGCAGACGGAAGAGTTTGCGCAATTCGTCGAGCGTGAGTTCCCGGGTCTGGCTCATGACATGCCCGAGGCTGTCTCGCGCCGCGAGTTCCTGACGCTGATGGGCGCATCAGCAATGATGGCGGGTTTGGCCAGTTGCCGCTGGCCGGAGGAAGTCATCGCGCCGCATGCCGTGAGGCCGGAGGGACGTCTCCCCGGCGTACCCGTGCACTATGCAACCGCGATGGAGTTGGACGGCGTCGCACGCGGGTTGCTGGTGACCAGCTATGACGGCCGCCCCATCAAGATCGAAGGCAATCCGGAACACCCACAAGAGTGCGGTGGTGCGGCTTTGCACGCCCAAGCCAGCATCCTCGACCTGTATGATCCCGCGCGCACGCATGTCCCTCGACACAGGGGAAAAGACAAGACCTGGCAGGAGTTCTTCAATTCATTCCGCGAGACAGTTTCAAGTCTACCTGGCGGCAAAGGCCTTCATGTGCTGGCGGAACCAACCGGATCGCCCGTGGCTGCCATGGTCAGGACGGAATTCCTGGCGGCATTCCCATCGGCGCAATGGCACGAGTACACATCCATCTCGCGCGACCTCGAACTGGAGGGCGCCGCCACTGCCTTTGGCGAGCCCTACCGGGTGAGCATGAACCTCGACAAGGCGCGCGTGATCGTGTCGATTGATGCGGACCTGTTGATGAGCCATCCGGCAGCCGTTCGCATGGCTCGCAAATTCGCAGACCACCGCGTTCCGGAGAACGGGCTGAATCGCCTCTACATGATTGAGTGTGGATTCAGCGTCACCGGGAGCAACGCGGATCACCGCCTTGCGATCGCGCCGTCACGTCTCCCCTGGTTCTGCCTATTCCTCGCCCGCGAGCTGAAGAGGCTGGGTGTTTCGCTGCCAGGCGATTTTGATGAAACCGAGCGAATTCCAACTGAGTGGAGCATGATTCCGCCAATGGCTCGCGACCTGGTGTTTCACGGGCGCGAGTCAATCGTGGCGGTGGGATCACGGCAACCGGCGGAAATTCACGCGCTTGCCCACGCCATCAACGCCGGCCTGGGAGCAGTCGGCCATTCCGTTGTCTACCATCGCGAACCGCAAGCAACGGCGCGCGGGGTGTTGCAGGACATCGCCGACCTGGCGAAATCCATGCGCGCTGGCGAGGTCAAAGCACTGCTGATCCTTGGAGGCAATCCGATCCATGCAGCGCCGGCGGACCATGACTTCGCCAGGCTACTCGACTCGGTCCCCTTTGCAGCCCATCTCGCGATGACGGCCAATGAAACCGCCATGCGCTGCGAATGGCATCTGCCACAGGCCCATTACCTGGAAACATGGAGCGACGCTGTGGCGTGGGACGGGACCTACTCGGTGATCCAGCCGCTTATCGCTCCTCTCTATGAAGGTCGGTCGGCGACCGAGGTCGTGGGCGAGATTGTACAGTCTCAGCCGGTCTCGGCGATGGAGCGCGTTCGCCAGTCATTCGATCGCGTGTCTGGAAATGCGGGCGACGCCGCGTGGCACGGCACCCTGCGCGACGGGTTCCTCGAGGACAGCACCTGGCCGATTGAAGAGCCGGAGCTGCAGGCACCGGCAATTGCAGAAGTGGTCGCAAGACTTCACGAACACACACCAGCCAGGGGACTTGAGGCAATCTTTGCCCCAGACTACAAGCTCCACGATGGCCGATTTGCCAACAACGCCTGGCTACAGGAGCTACCCGATCCCATCACCAAGGTTGTCTGGGACAATCCAGCATTGCTCTCGCTGGGGACGGCAGAGCGCCTTGGTGTGCGGCACGCGGAGATCATCGATCTCTCTATAGGCGGACGACGCCTGCAGATCCCGGCATTCATCGTTCCCGGCATCGCGGATGGAACCGTGGTGTTGAGCCTGGGCTACGGTCGTACCTCCGCCGGCCAAGTCGGCAACGGGGTCGGCTGGCGCGTGGAAGAACTGCGCACAAGCGACGCCTATTGCACAGCATCGATCGACAGCATCTCGGGGACGGGTCGCCAAGGCAGTGTCGTCACCACCCAGGATCACTTTGCCATCGACAACATTGGCATGAAAGAACGCGAGAAGCGTTCGCTTCAGCTGGTTCGGGAGATGGCCGCGGCTGCCTTGGCCGTGGAACATGGACACGACGATCAAGCGGAAGTGCATCACGGTCCACCGCCGTTGTTCTCACCGCCGACGGGAGAGCCGGAGCACAAGTGGGCAATGACGGTCGACCTGAGCCGTTGCATTGGATGCAACGCATGCGTGGTGGCATGCCAGGCCGAGAACAACATTCCCATCGTGGGCAAGCGCGAGGTGCGGAAAGGGCGCGAGATGCATTGGATCCGCGTGGATCGCTACTTTCGAGGCGATCCGCATCGCCCCCGCGCGGCACATCAACCCATCATGTGCCAACACTGCGACAATGCACCCTGCGAGCAGGTCTGTCCCGTGGCAGCCACCATGCAGAACGCCGATGGCCTCAATGTCATGGTCTACAACCGCTGTGTGGGGACCCGCTATTGCGCGAACAATTGTCCATGGAAGGTGCGCCGGTTCAACTACTTCAACCTGAACCTCGATGTCTCCGAGACGGAGAAGATGCAGAAGAATCCGGATGTCACCGTTCGCGCGCGGGGAGTGATGGAGAAGTGCACTTACTGCGTTCAACGCATTGAGCGCGCGAAGATCAAGGCGCGCAATGAGAGTCGGCAGCTCGTGGACGGCGAGGTCATGCCTGCTTGTGCGCAATCGTGTCCCGCGAAGGCAATCCTGTTCGGTGACCTGCTTGATCCGAAGAGCCGCGTGGCCGCCCTCCAGCATCATGATCCGCGCGACTACGAGACGCTCGAGGAATTGGGCAACAAGTCCCGTACGCGCTACCTTGCCCGGGTCCACAACCCGAACCCCGAGATCGAGGAGGCGACCGCATGAGCGCCGCCGCCGCAACCGCCAAGAAGCCCATCATGATTTCCGACATCGCCGACAATTTCAGCGATGATCCACGCCGACGCCCTCCGTTGGTCAATGGCGACAACGATTATGCCTCGGTCACCGAGAAGGTGTGCCGGATTGTGGAACAACGGAAGGTGCATCCTGGCTGGACCGTGGCGTTCCTGGCGTCGTCTTCGCTGGCTCTGTTCTTTCTCGTGCTGATCGGCTATCTTTTCTGGCAGGGGATTGGCATTTGGGGAAACAACCAGCCCGTCGGCTGGGGATTCGACATCGTCAACTTCGTCTTCTGGGTCGGCATTGGACATGCTGGCACATTGATCTCGGCGGTTTTGTTCCTGTTCCGGCAGCATTGGCGCACGGCGATCAATCGCTTCGCGGAGGCAATGACCATCTTCGCAGTCATCTGCGCCGGAATTTTTCCCGCCATCCATGTGGGCCGGGTGTGGGTCGTTTACTGGCTATTCCCGATTCCCAACCAGACGGCGATGTGGCCGAATTTCCGCAGCCCGCTTCTCTGGGATGTGTTCGCGGTCAGCACCTATTTCACTGTCTCGCTGCTCTTCTGGTATGTGGGCATGATACCGGACCTGGCGACACTGCGCGATCGCGCCAGCACCCGCTCCCGCAGCATCGTCTACGGATTGCTCGCACTTGGATGGAATGGCTCCAGCCGTCATTGGCATCGCTATGAGGCCGCTTACCTGATCCTGGCAGCCCTGGCGACGCCGCTGGTCCTGAGCGTCCATTCGGTTGTCTCCTTTGACTTCGCAACCTCACAGATCCCCGGATGGCACGCAACAATCTTTCCGCCTTACTTTGTGGCGGGCGCCATCTTCAGCGGCTTCGCGATGGTGCTGACGTTGCTGATTCCATGCCGAAAATGGTTCCATCTGGAGGAAATCGTGACCATGCGGCATTTGGAGAACATGAACAAGATCATCCTGGCCACCTCCATGATGGTCGGCCTGGCGTACATGACAGAATTCTACATCGCCCTGTATTCCTCCAATACCTTCGAGACATTCATGGTCGCCAATCGTATCGGTGGTCCGTACTGGTGGGCATTCTGGATCATGTTTGCCTGTAACGTGGTGATCCCCCAGCTGTTCTGGTTCCGCGGTGTGCGGCGCAGCATCGTCGCCATGTTCGTCATCGCGCTACTGGTGAATGTCGGCATGTGGTTCGAGCGCTTTGTCATCATCGTCAGCTCGCTTAATCGCGACTACCTGCCATCCAACTGGAACTTTTACTGGCCGACATGGGTCGACTACTCGATGTTGGCGGGCAGCTTCGGCCTCTTCTTCTCCCTGTTCCTGCTGTTCGTCCGGTTTGTCCCGATGGTGGCCATGGCAGAGCTAAAGGTGGTCATGCCGTCGCCCCGATCGAAAGACGTGCCGGAGGATTGCCATGTTTGAACCTCATGGTGCCACCCGCATTCAGGGATTCATGGCGGAGTATGCATCGCCCGAGGAGGTGCTGCGCGCGGCCCAAACCGTCCGTGACAGTCGCTACACGCGGTGGGATACCTTCACGCCGTTTCCCGTTCATGGCATGGACGAGGCCATGGGAATCAAGCCCACTGTCCTGCCGCGACTAGTGTTCGCTGCCGGTGCGCTTGGCTGCGTGTTGGCCCTGGCGATGCAATGGTGGATGAATGCCCATGACTATCCGCTCGTCATTAGCGGGAAGCCACTCTGGAGCATCCCGGCAAACATCCCGGTGACTTTTGAGGTTACCGTACTGATGGCGGCCCTCACGGCAGTCTTCGGGATGCTGTGGCTGAACGGGCTGCCGAGGCTCCATCATCCTGTCTTCAGTTCCTCATCGTTCCGGCGAGTCACCACGGACCGCTTCTTCCTCGTGATCGATTCCGTGGATCCGGTCTTTGACGAGATCAAGACCTATCGGTTGCTGTCATCCACTGACCCGCTGGGGATCGAGCGCGTGGAGGAGTCCCCGTGAAGAACCTGATCGCGATGCTGCTCCTGTTTCTGGTTCTCTGTGCTGCCATGCCTTTTGCCTGGTCGCTGCGGCAACGCTCCTTCGATTCGCGACGCCCCAGGCTGCATGTGATCACCGACATGGACAAGCAGCAGCGACTTCAAACGCAGACGCAACACTCCTTCTTCCTGGACCAACGCGCCATGCGGCCGAAGGTCGTCGGCACCATCGCCCGCGAGGATCCGGCCGTCGACGATCATTGGTTGCTGGGACTGCAAGGCAATGAGTGGGCCACCGGTTTCCCCATGCCCCTGAATCAGGAGATCATGCAGCGCGGCCGCCTGTATTTTGGCATCTATTGCACCCCCTGTCATGGAGTGTCAGGACATGGCAGCGGGATGATTTCTGTCCGTGCCGTGGAACTGAATGAAGGGACCTGGACTCTGCCCACCTCATTGCATGACGAAGCGGTCCGCGTACAACCGGTCGGGCAGCTCTTCAACACTGTCAGCCGCGGTGTGCGCAACATGCCCGGATATGGTCATCAGATGACGGTCGAGAACCGCTGGGCCATCGTGGCCTATGTCCGTGCATTGCAGCGCAGTCAGAATGCCTCGGCAATGGATGTGCCGCCACAGAGTCGTGACGAACTGATGGCGGGATTGGAGGGACCTCAACCTTGAAGCATGACCAGAATGCATGTTCGCCCTTGCTGCTGAATCGTCCCATCGGGGCGGCCGCCCCAGCCTTGAGTCAGTGTGGTCTCTTGCTTCTCGCCACGGGCGGTTTGGCCATGATGGCCGAGGTCCTCATGGGGGGAACTGTCACTCGCTTTGCCCACTCCTATCTTGTCGGCTATCTGTTCACCGTCAGTGTCTTGTTGGGATCGCTGTTGTTCGTGTTGCTGCAGCACATCAGCGCCGCCGGTTGGGCCACATCCATTCGCCGAGTCCCAGAGCTCATGGGCGGACTGCTCCCCGCGTGGGGATTGCTGGGTCTCCCCATTCTGTTCCTTCTGCCGGAGCTTTACCCTTGGGCGGGTGAATTTGATTATGGCCATCACGGGGCTCCGACAGGTCTGCGTGCCGTGCTGATGCAGCCTGTTCCCTTCGCAGTTCGATACATCCTCTATCTACTGGTGTGGGGCTGGATGGGGTGGAATTACCTTCGCCAGAGCCTTCGACAGGATGACATCGGTGGCATCGCCATCACGCTCCGCCTGCAACGCCTCGGCCCAATTGCCACCATCGCCTGGGGAATCACTGTAAGTCTCTTTGCATTCGATGTCATCATGTCGCTCGATCCCTTCTGGTACACGACCATGATTGGGGTCTACTTCTTCTCCGGCTGCATGGTGGGGGCCTTGTCGGCGATCATTCTCATGGTGCGATATCTCGAAAGGGCTGGAGAACTAATGGATGCAGTGACTCCAACTCACTATCATGATCTGGGAAAGCTGCTCTTCGCCTTTACCATGTTCTGGGCCTACATCGCGTTCTCGCAATATATGCTCATCTGGTATGCGAACATTCCGGAGGAGACCGCATGGTACGCCATTCGTCTCCATGGCCAATGGGCGTGGATCGGGTGGATCCTGCTCTTTGGGCACTTTGTCATCCCATTTGTCGCCATCATGTCTCGCCATGCCAAGCGGCGCGCGTCAACTCTGGCGTTTTGGGCGGGATGGATGCTGGCCATGCACGCCATCGATGTGTGGTGGCTCATTGTGCCACCTCTTGGCCAAGGCGTGTTGACGGTCACTTTCGGCGACATCGGTGTGCTGGTGGCGTTCATCGGCTTGCTGATTGGTGGCTTTGCGATGATTGCACGCGGCAGTTCCCTGGTCAGCCACAGAGATCCCCGAATCACGGAGTCCCTCGCCCATGCCGCCCACTGACTCCTCAATCTCCGTGCGCGTGCTGACCATTGTGGTTGGCGGTGCAAACCTTGTGCTCCTCTCCATCATCGTGCTGCTGCTGGTTTTTTCGCGAGCGGAGGAACGACAACGCCTGGCAAACCTTGAGGCTCAACCCGGCCAGGCATTCCCACAAGCCCGGACGCTTCGCGCCGAGCAGCAGGCTCTCCTATCCCGCTACCGCATCGTGCAGGCGGAGCACGACTCGACTTACGTCATACCCATCGAGGTGGCCATGGACCTGGTTGTCGCTGAAAGCACCTCGAACGTCGACATCGAGGCCATTGTGGCTGGCAACTAGGCAGGTACGCGCAACCAAAGGCATCGCAGCCGAAGGGAGGTCACGCCGATGATAACTGCAACAGGCGAGTATGCGTTGTGCGCAGCCGTCTTCCTGGCCAGCCGTCATCCCGAACCGCAAACATCGGCTATGATCGCGACGGCAATGCAGATACCATGCGGTTACATGTCGAAGGTCCTGCAATCAATGGTGCACGGCGACGTGATTGTCTCTCAGCGGGGCCTGCACGGTGGCTTTGCCCTCGCCCGCGACCCGAGCAACATCACCGTCAAGCAGGTACTCAATGCCGTGGAGTCCATGCCCCATCGCGCCCGGGATCACTTCATTCAGATGGTCGAGGATGTGACATTGAACCGGCTCGATGCCCTGCTGGAAGAGGGTTGCGCGTTGGTCGACAATCTCTTTGAGAAGGCACTGCTGTCAGATCTTGTCCAGGTCCATTCGAAAGTCACGGACTCTGGATCGCCGCCGTAAATCGACTTCGATTCGCGTCCTGATGACTCGCCTGCGTTGATGCCAGCGGTTGAGCGGAACCCATCTTGGCATCCTATCCATGCGTTCGGAGGAAATAGCTCCCCCGATCAATGGAGTCGGATCGGCTGCGATACCAGGATCAGGCGTTTATGTGCTCAATTGTCAGCAGCGCCGCGGTCGAGCAACATCCCCACGATCGCACCTGCCGTGAAGCTCATGTAGGGGAAGCTGATCGGGCCGTCCTTCACGCGGGCCAGCGTGCGCTCGACCGGGTTGAAGCACTCGAACAGGCCCGGGAAGGCCGTCACCGAATGGATGGTGGCGTCGAGCAGGTTGGCGGCGAGTTCTTTCTGGCCGGCACGGACCAGGCCGCGATAAGCGAACCGGTTGAGGAAAGGCCACACGGCACCGCAACTGTAATCCGACGGGTCGAAGCACTCTTCGTTCTTCGACACCGTGAATAGTCCGTACTCGTTGAGGAATTCCTCGCGAAGAACCTTGGCCATCGCGGCGATCTGTTCGTCGCTGAAGACGCCGAAGTACATCGCGGGGAAGACGTCGGCTGTCTTCATGCGCACGAGTGATCTGTCGTACCGCATGGCGAACGCGTAGGAAGCCTCCGCATCCCACATGTTCTCGTGGATGAAGGTCTGCGTGCTGCGCGCAGCTTCTGCATACTTCGCGGCTTCTTCCGCATTGCCGATGGCCGCTTCCAGCTCGGCCATGGAGCGCTCGAAGGCGAGCTTGGCGCCGTTGATCGTCAGGCAGAACGCCGGGCCACCGCGGAAGATGGGGCAGTTGTCGAGGCCGGATTCCGGACCGTAGTAGTAGGGCGCGCGCCGGTCATGAATGCCCCACAGGGGAATGTCTGCAACGGGGCGGCGGTACTTCTCGAACCATTCGTAGTTGCGCCGCAGAACGTTCACAACGTGGGCGGCGAAGTCTTTGTCGCCTGTGGCGCGGAAGACGGCCAGCGCCGAGGCGGCGATGGTGGGCGTTTGTGTCAACTCGTTGGGCACTTCCTCCGGATGCACGATTCCCTCAATGGCGTGCAGGGGAATCATGCCGGAGGTCTTCATGGAGCGCAGTTGCTCGCACACCAGATGCTGTGCGAACGCGGGATCGCACGTCAGCATCGCGTCCACGATGAACGGCGACGTGTCCCACACCCACATGGATGGGAAGTTCAGCCCCGTCAGGACCCAACGCATGCCGCGGCGGCGCACTTCGTTGAAATAGAGCACCGTCCAGCTCTTCTGCCATGCAATGGCTTCCGCCTTGCTGGCCAGTTGCACACTTGGCAGGCTGGCCTCGTAGGCGGCCCACTCGGTTTCGTGCCGTGCGGCAAGCTGCGTCTCACCGCGTTCTCCGGTATCAATGCCGAGCAAGATGTCCAGATGCCACACGTCCCCTGCGGGGATGGCGCGGGTGAGCTCAACTTCAGCGACTTCGGCCTCGACGACCGGTGGCTTCCCCTCCGCGAACCGGCTTCGCCGTGTGACTTCCGGCTCCTGCGGGAAGCGGACCGTCACTGGGATGAAGCGGTTGGCGAGGTAGAACTCGCGCAGCTCAGAGAAATCATAAAAGCCAGCGCCGGGCTGGGTCGCCTTGTCGCCGAGGTCAAAGGTCCAGGTCGTGGCGCTGCCCGCAGTCTCCACCTTGGCTGCCGGCCGGTCGGACGTGGCCCCGAGGCGCACGCGGACCTCGCGGGGCTCGCGGGAGTGATTATGGATTGAATATCGCAGCCGGAAGGAATCGCCGCCGGTAGCGTAGGCCTCCATGCCTAGTGACAGGTAGGGGCGGACAAAGTTGCGGAAGTGCGTGGCGACTCGCCCCGGCGCGCAGTCGAAGATGGCGCGCAGCGTCTCGTCGTGGGGGGGCGACATGGTGGCGCCGTCACAGGAATAGGAGAGCAGGCCGATCTCCCGAAGAAAGATCCCATTGAACCGGGCCGTGTTGCCACAGGGGATGAGATGGATGGAGCTCCAGGGGTTCTTGAGGGGAGCGGCGGTCCAATAGGTACGCTCTTGAGGCAGCATGGCTTGTTTCTCCTGAGAGTTGCGGCAAATTGTATAGTACAGTCCCCCGGCGCAAGAGGACATCGCACATTCTTTCCTAATAAAAAGCTATTGTGGGGGCGAAGCATAGGGCTTGCGCCGCCGAGGAGGGCCATCTGTATAGAACACTAGCCGACGACAAGGAGCACTGTCATCAACTCCTCCGCCCCTTCCGCCCATTTCGCTCCCGATTCTATCGCCGCAGCCCGGGGGGTCCTGGCTCGAAGCTTTGGCGCCGCTTGGGCCGGGGATGTCCAGTTGGAACTGATCGACCTCGAGGGGGGCTGCGACGTTCACGAGTCCGAGGCGGCCCATGGCCGGCTGACCGTTAGGGGCTCCAGCGCCGTCGCCTTGGCCCGGGGGGCGTACGACGCCGTCCGACGGGCCGGGCTCGGGATGGTCTGCTGGGAGGGGACCCGCGCCGAGCTGCCCGCCCGCTTCCCGGACCTGGCCTGGCGCCGCGCGCGGGCCAACACGCCGTGGCGGCACTTCTTCAATGTGGTCACCTTCGGCTACACCATGCCCTGGTGGGACTTCGTGCGCTGGGAGCGCGAGATCGATTGGATGGCCCTGCACGGGATCAACATGCCCCTGGCCATGGAGGGACAGGAGGCGATTTGGGCTGAGGTGTGGGACTCCCTCGGCATTCCGCGCGAGGAGCTGAAGGATCACTTCTGCGGGCCGGCGTTTCTGCCATGGCAACGCATGGGCGGCGTCGATGGGCACGCGGGTCCGCTGCCGGAACGCTGGATCGAGAATCGCGCGGCATTGCAGCGGCAAATCATGGATCGCTATCGCGAACTCGGCATGCAGGCCGTGACGCCCGGATTCGCGGGCTTTGTCCCGCGCGCATTGGGCGTCGCACAGCCGGATGTGAAGCTGGTGCCGACATCGGGATGGTGCGGGTTTGAGCCGACGAGAATGGTGGACTTTGGCGATCCCATGTTTGTGGAAATCGGACGCCGCTTCATCGCCGCCTATCGCGCGCGCTATGGCTCCGCGGGATTGTATCTCGTCGATTCGTTCAACGAGATCATGCCGCAGTTTCCAGCGGGGGAGAAGATGGAACGGCTTGCCGGTGTCGGCGAGGCGATCCATGCGGGGATTCACGCGGGTGATCCGGATGGGAACTGGGTGATGCAGGGATGGTTGTTTGTGGTGCGGAAGTATTGGGGTGCGGCAGAGGTTCGCGCGCTGCTGTCGCGCGTTCCCGCCGGGCGCGCGGTGATCCTCGATCTGGCCGGGGACATCCTCGAATCATGGCGTAAACACGGGGCTTTCGCGCCGCATCGGTGGATTGACTGCACGCTGCACAACTTCGGGGGCAGCACGTCGTTGTGCGGCGATCTGCCGTTTTACGCGCAGCGCCATGCGAAGGTGATGCAGGACCCCGGACATGGGAACCTCGTTGGGCAGGGAATCACGCCGGAAGGGACCGAACAGAACAGCGTCGTTTACGAGCTGTTGTGCGACACGATGTGGCAGCGCGATGCGGTGGAGCTGGACGAGTGGCTGCAGCAATGGTGTCTCGCGCGGTATGGCTCCACGGATTTGCAACTGGTGGACGCATGGCGTACTTTGGCGCGCGGAGTATACGCGCGGCGCATTGCGTTCTTCTCGCGCGCCATGATGCCACTCTACACGCGCCGACCCGTGCTGGGGATTCTCACTTCCGCAAAGACGGAAGGACGCTCGGAGCTGCGCTCCGGCGATGACCTGCATCCCCCTCCGCCGCCCTCGCCCGTGGATGCTGCATGGCTGCTGGTGCGCGCGGCATCCGGTCTGGCAATGACGCCCCTCCTGCGGCGCGATCTGGTGGATGTCGTGAAGCGCGTGCTGGCGGATCTGGCCGACGCGCAGATCCTGCGTGCGGAGGATGCCTTCGCCCGCCGCGATGCCGTGGCCCTCGCGGACGCGGGCGAATCGTTGCAGCGCCTTCTCGCCGACATCGATGACGTCGTGGCGCAGTGCCCGGAGTTGCATCTGGATGCGTGGGTGGAACGCGCGCGCAACGCCACGGACGACGAAGCCGAGCGCGAGGTGCACGTCCTGAATGCGCGGTTGCAGGTGACTGCATGGGCGGGTGCCCCGGGGACGGACCCGAACTTGGTCGATTACGCCAAGAAGGAGTGGGCGGGTCTGATCCGAGACTACCATGCCCCCCGCTGGCGGCAGTTTCACGACCGCCTGGTCGATTGCTTGCAGCGGAACGCGGAGTTTGACGGGGCGCTTTGGGATGAGGATATGGCCCGGTGGGAGATGGACTGGGTCCGCAATCCCGGTGATTCCCCGGCGGCGGTTGCCGAGGGGGGCGAGCTGGCGGCGTGTCTCGGCGCGCTGAAGCGGTGGGGCAGTGAGGCGACTGTTGCGGCATCTGTATAAATCTGTAAGCTCGGCAGGTACGGGCCTGAATATCCATGTAAGTCATTCAAAATCAGATTTATATGAAGTTACAAAGTCTTGGCCAGAAACGTGAGAAACCCCTTGATCAGCGCGGGGGCCAAATGTATAGAACAGTCAAGAACGCCAGAGACGCTTTTGGCACGTCGCAGTCCTGATGCCGGTCCAACTTCGCCGCAGCGCCTCGACCACTACCTCACGCGCCGGTCGCCAATGACCGGCTTCCGGCAAAGCCGGGAAAGGATGGCTTACATGCGTAGTCTCCACCTTGCAGTGATGCTCGCGGGTGCGGTTGCCCTGCCGCCCCTCGCACAGGCCACCACCATCTATGTCGATCCGGACAATGCGGACGGGGTCAGCACCTTCGTCTCGCTCAACGCCGCCGCGCGGTATCTGAAGGACAACGCCCTGGATATTGACGGCCAGGCGGACGAGGTCCTGGTCTTGGTCGACCAACTGGGGCCCACCTCCGACGGCGTCTTCTACTACAATGGCACAGACGACCTGTTGGTTGATGGCGATGGTGATGGCAATGGGGTCTCATGTGTGGTCATCGCGGACAACGCGGCCAATCAGTTCACGGAAGGTTTCAAGCCTTCCGAGGACGCGCTGTTCCGGTTTGAGCGCGGTGGCACCGAGGCGTGGGTTGCAGGCATCGTCCTGCGCAACTTCGTCCTGATTCCAGAGTTCATCGCTCCCGGCGGACAGCAGGCCACCACCAGTGGCGCTGGTTTGCGGACTGGTGTTTCGGTTGCCTTGGGCGCCCATGTGGACACGGCGGGGAGCGTGCTGATCGACAACTTCGTGATGGCGGGAAGTTTGGAAGGCAACGTGCCGCTGGATCCCTTCCAGAATCCGCACGCTGTCGCAACGCGCTGGTATCGCGGCATTCACACGGGCAGCAAGGGGAACGGCCCCGAGCAGGCGCAGACCCAGTTTGTCATCCGGGACACCGTCTTGTCGGGAATCGCGACGGGATCAGTGGTCTGGTTCGGTGACAACTTCGACGCGACCTTTGGCCCCGGATTTGTCGTCACCTGGACGATCGACACCAACCCGATCAACTTTGTGAACAGCGCGTTCCACAATGACATTCGCTTCGCCGGGACGAAGGACAACCGGAACCTCTTCTACCAGACTGGCAACCTGATCGGCCACCGCGCCATCAACCTGGAGTCCACCGCCGCCAGCGAGCCGACGGGCACGGAGATCGTGGAGTTTCGCTACAGCGACATGATTGGCGGCGGCGGCCGCCAGAAGATGCGCCTGGCCGGGCCACTGCACCTGATCGACAACGCAATCTTTGCCTACGCGGGCACCAGCGGCGCCGGAAACATCGAGGCTGTCAACGACGCAGCGTGGACGACGCTCAACATCACGAACAGCACCTTTTTTAACAATGGCGCCGGCGGCAATGCACGCCACATCAACCACCGCCGTACCGAATCCGCCTCGCTCTCCAACGTGATTTTTGCGGCGGGACGCGATGAGGCGGATACGGACAACGCCAACACGGACGTTGCTTTCGACCTCGAACGCTTCACGGCCAGCTATTCGCTCTTCCCTGAGGATGGCCCGTTCCGCCTGAAGGGGCCGTACGACTTCCAGTTCCCGCCCAATCCGCTCTATGCGGCCGCATACATCAACCCCTTTGCGACCGTCCAGGGGAGCACCATTGAGGAGAACTGCTCCAACCTTGACCCCGACTTCGATGAAGACGCCATAAGCGCCTATCCCGTGCCGGCGAACCTGCAGGCGTGGCGCCAGAAGCGCATCACTCTTGCGGGATCCGGTTTCCTGCGCCCCGGCAATCCCGACCTGAAGACGCTGGGACCGGGTGGAACCACCCTGTTTGGCGCCCTTAGTGCCTATGCCGTGCCGACGCTGTCGCCCAACGAATCCGTACTGCAGTTCGCGGATGTCCAGCCCGGCAACAGCCAGGACCTGCAGCTCACGCTGACGAACACCGGAGTGGGGCTGCTGGAGATCTACCTGTTCGACGTCGCGTCGGGCGATGCCAGCGCGTTCTCGCTCGTCTCGCCTCCGGCCCTGCCGGTGCAGCTCGCACCGGACGATAACGTCGTGATCACCGTGCGGTTCGAGCCGGCCGAGGTTCGTGCGCATCATGCCACATTGGAGATCACGAGCAACGACCCGGACAACCCGGTGCTGCCGATTCTGCTCGAAGGCGGCTCGGATGTTCCGGTCCCGACAGTTTCAGAGACGTGGTCGGTCTTCTGACCAGCTGCGTCGAGCCGTTGGCACCCGTCTCGGGGGGGACGGGTGCCAACAACCCTCTCGATTTTTCACCAGGTCATGGAAGGAGAAAACCGGCATGCAGTCCGCATTCCGTTCCCGGGGCTTTACGCTGATCGAGCTGCTGATCGTCGTGGCCATCATTGCCATACTGGCGGCGATCGCGGTGCCGAATTTCCTGGAGGCACAGATGCGCTCGAAGGTCTCGCGCGTCATGTCCGACCAGCGCACGATCGGCGTGGCGGTGGAGTCCTACCGTGTGGACAACAACAAGCTCCCGGCGTGGGTGGGTGATGCCACCCTGCCCACATGGTACTCGAACACCACGGGGTTCTATCGCCAACTGACGACGCCGGTGGCCTATGCCACTTCCGCGTCGATCTTCGAGGATCCCTTCGTCAGCAGCCGTGGCGGCAATTTCTGGAAGTGGTACGCCATTGCGCCATCGTACGCACTGCCCGGGTGGGGCGATCACACGAAACCCAACGAGCGCGTCATCATCCAGACATGGGGCATCCGCAGCTACGGCCCCGACCAGGACGACGACGGTACGCGCAACCAGAGCATCATCCTGTATGATGCCACCAATGGAACCATCAGCGACGGAGACATTTGGCGCATCGACAACATCGCGGTGCTGGATGGGAGTTACTACCGTGACCGTCGTTGAAAGGATTGAATGCAATACCGCCGTGGAATCCGAAGGACAAGGACATGACCGGTTCTCCGGTGTCGTGGTGCCGTTGATCACTCCACTGA
The DNA here is from genome assembly GCA_964625145.1 of uncultured Candidatus Sumerlaeota bacterium. Taxonomy (GTDB): domain Bacteria; phylum Sumerlaeota; class Sumerlaeia; order SLMS01; family JAHLLQ01; genus CAYTRP01. Next base: position 2,272 of record CAZVAQ010000021.1, on the reverse strand, counting down.
CGCGCACACGCGACATCGACGAGGAAGCCGTCCACCGCGTGGTGGATCACGTGGTTGGCGGGGGAGTGGATGGGATACTCGCCCTCGGAACGACCGGCGAGTTCGTCTCCATGGATCTCGGCAAGCGCCGCCGCCTTCTGGAGCTCGTCGCGCGTGCGAACGCGGGACGCGTCACGCTCTACGCCGGCGTGGGCGACACGAGCCTGGACTCCACCCTGGCCATTTCCGATGCCGCCGCATCCGCCGGCGCCGATGCCATTGCTGTGGTGCCGCCGTACTACTTCCCGCTAACCGAAGACCAACTGGCCGGCTTCTATCGCCACGTGGTGCGCGCCTCGGGCCTTCCGGTGATGCTCTACAACATCCCGGGCTTCACGCGCGTGGATGTCACGAACCGCGTCGTGCGCGAGGTGATGGATGCCGGACAGGTCATCGGCATCAAGGACAGCAGCGGGAACTTCGACACGCTGTGTGGCTTCATCACGGAGTTCCGCAAGCCTGGCGCGTTCCGGGTCATGGTTGGTTCGGAAGCCCTGGCATGGAAGGGCATCCAGGCCGGTGGCGATGGCCTGATTCCCAGCTCGGCAAACGCCTGTCCGGAGCTGTGGAGCAAGTACTACGCAGCGCTGAAGTCCGGCGTTGAAGCCGAAGCGCGCGCCTGCCAGGAGAAGGTGGACGCGCAGGTCAACGCGCTGATGCAGGGTACCACCGGATGGCCGGGATACTTGAAGAACCTGAAGGTACAACTGGCTGAAAAGTTTGGATTGTGCCAACCTTGGCTGGCCTCGCCGCTTGAACCCATGGACTGACATGCCGCGCGCTTGAGGCATTGCCCGACCGATCCCTCCAGGAAGTGTTCCCCCGCAAATGCCAGAACCTGCATCGCTTCGTCCGCTTGACCTTATTGTCATCTTCATCTACGCGGCTGCGATGGTGTGGATGGGATTGTATTTCTCCCGCCGCAACAAGAGCACCAGCGACTATTTCCTTGGGGGGCGGCGGCTTCCCGCCTGGGTCATCGGCCTGTCGATGCTGGGCACCTCCATCAGCTCGGTCACGTTCCTGGCATTTCCAGCCGCGGCCTTTGCCCTCGATTGGCGCCAGGTGGTTCCCAACCTGATGCTGCCATTCGTGGCCGTGTTTGCGATCTGGTTCTTCATTCCGTTCTTCCGGCGCGGCAACCTGACATCCGCCTTTGAGTACCTGGAGGATCGATTCGGCCCGCTCGTCCGCCTGTACGGCGCGATCAGCTTCATCATCCTGCAACTCGTTCGCGTCGGCACGGTGCTCTACCTCATGAGCATCCCCACGGGCTTGCTGTTGGGTGTCCCCATCGAGTGGGTGATCATCATCGGCGGAATTGTGGTGGCGGTCTACACGGTGGTGGGCGGCATGGCAGCCGTGATGTGGACGGACGCCGTGCAGACGTTCATCTTCCTGGGCGGCGGCGTGATGTGCCTCTTCATCGTCGCCTTCGGGTTGCCGAACGGCTTCGCTGACATCTTCACGATCGGCATGGAGCACGGGAAGTTCGGTCTCGGCCCAATGCATTGGAACCTGAGTGAACGCACCTTCCCAACGATGACGATCCTCGGCATCACATGGTGGCTTGGCGGCTATGCTGGCGACCAGAACATGATCCAGCGCTATGCGTCCGCCAGCTCGCTGAAGGAGGCCCGCCGCGCGACTGCCATCAGTTCGATCATGAGCGTTCCGACATGGGTATTCTTCTTCTTCCTAGGAACGTCGATCTACGTCTACTTCACCGTGAACCCTGATCCGCATGTGGGCGCGCTGGAAGCCGATCAGGTCTTCCCGTACTTCATTATCAGCCGCATTCCCGCCGGCCTCAGCGGGCTTGTGATCGCCGCCATCCTCTCGGCCGGGATGAGCACACTGACATCCAACCTAAACGCGATCGCGACAGTGTCGGTCGTTGACTTGACCAAGCGCTATCTGACACCGGGGCGCGACGACAAGTACTACCTGATCCAGGCCAAGGTGTTCACCTCCATCAGCTCGGTGCTCATGATCATCGGCGCATTCATCTTTTCCAACATGCCAAAGGAGAGCATGGTCGACCTGAGCATCATCATCGGTGCCTTGTTCGGTGGATGCCTGCTTGGCATCTTCATGCTGGGTTTTCTGACAACACGCGTCAACTACACCGCCACGCTGATTGCCCTGGTTGCCGCCATCATCTTCAATGTCTACCTGCTTCTTAACTCCTTCGGAAGGCTGCCGGAGTTCATGTCGCTCAACGTGCATGACT
>CAZVAQ010000020.1:0-36077 GCA_964625145.1 uncultured Candidatus Sumerlaeota bacterium | reverse complement strand
AGGTCGATGATGTTCTGCAGATCATAGTCGATTGAAACGGCGATGTCGTCGAACCCGCCGTTGAAGGCGGATTCCTTGAAGCCGACCGTGTGGCAAGGCAGACAGGAGACATCGTATTCCTCGCCGCGCATGCCCTGCAGGTGCATTTGCAGCTTGTTGGCGTGGTCGGTTCCCAGCCATCGATCCACCACGTTCAGGCGCGGCTGGTCACTACCCGAATGGCAGCACGCGTTGGCACAGGAGGGGATCCCTGTGTTGGGGGCATCATGGGTGTTGAAGGTTCCCGAGCCGATCCACACACCGGCGTAGATGCGTTGGACAACCGGATCGGTGGGCTGCATCAGCGGATCCAGCGGCGTGAGCTCGACCAAATACAAGCCGGCCGCATCGGGAACCAGAGTGACCAATGTGCCTTCCGTGTCACTTAGGTCGGCGTCGGATCCCGTCGGTCTGCCAATCAACTCCCAAGTGGCACCTCCCAAGTCGAAGCCATGGATCGCGCGGGGTTGCATGTAGACCTTCTCCCCAATGCCGACCACGTTCAGGCCGGAGGCGACCTCGTCGAACACATCGTCCGGTGCCGCCGCCACGGTTCGTGGCGAGACAGCCATAACCTCAACGTTGGCAATGGTTTCGGAGAAGCCGACTCCCGGTGCCGCCGCCATGATGCCACCCAGGCACATGGAGAGTATCCCGATCCTCAAACTGCTTCTGAATCGTTGGTCGGTGTTCATGCTGGTCCCCAGTTGGTTCATCGCCTGCAGACGATGAAGGAGAATGGATGGAGTGCTGTCTCGCCGTTCTGCATACGCCGTTGGAAGTTGGGCATGACAAAGCACTCGCGCGCGCTGCTCGGGACCATTCGATGCAAGAATTTTTCCCATTGGCAGACACGGCGGAACCACCACGGGAAAGTCCGCAAGAATCAATGATGGAAGCTGGATTTGTTGGTGGATGAAGCGTCGGAACCCGACCTCATCACAGGCGAGTGTGACCGGTCGGACTCACCATCGGTCCGCCGCTCACTTGCGCTCGCCGGCGGCGCTCTCGCGCATGGCGCGACGCTCTTCCTGGATCGTCTTCAGGTTGATGTGATAGCGCCTGATCATGCGATACAGTGTCCTTCGATGGCACCCGGCCACTTCCGCCGCGCGGGAAATGTTGAAGTGATTGTCGGCCAGAAGATTCACCAGATACTCGCGCTCGAATCCGGACACGAGTCGGTCCTTTTCCTCGAAAAAGGACGCATCCGATCGGCCGGTGATTTCGATGGAATCCCCATGGATGTCCGGTGGCAGGTCGCGGATGCACAGGTCGGTGCCCGACGCCATGGTGGCGGCGTGCTCGATGCAGTTCTGCAGTTCGCGGACGTTGCCCGGCCATTGGTAGCGGCGCAGCACTTCCATCGTCTCCGGCAGGATACGCATGGGCGGCAGATGTTGATCCTGGGTGAAGGAGCGCAGGAAGTGATTGGCCAGCAGCGCGATGTCCTCCTGACGTTCGCGCAGCGGCGGCAAATGCAGACCGACGACATTCAGTCGATAGAATAGGTCGCTGCGGAAGTTCTTGTTACGGACTTCCTCCTCCAAATTGCGGTTCGTGGCGGCCACGACCCGGATGCTGACTTCGACCTGCTGGCGGCCGCCGATGGGGCGGAAGCTGCGCTCTTGAAGCACCCGCAACAGCTTGACCTGCAGCGCGGGGGGAATCTCGCCGACCTCGTCCAGGAACAGGGTGCCCTTGTGCGCGAACTCCAACAGGCCCTTCTTGTCCATGTGCGCGCCGGTGAAGGAGCCCTTCACGTAGCCAAACAGCTCGCTCTCGAGCAGGTTCTCCGGCAGGCTCGCACAATCGATCGGAACGCAGATCTCGTTTCGCCGGGGGCTGAGGTTGTGGACCGCGCGGGCGACGAGTTCCTTCCCCGTGCCGCTCTCACCAGTAATCAGGACGTTGACGTCCATGCGGGCGACCTTGCGAAGGCGCTCGTAGAGCGTCTGCATGGGCGCGCTGATGCCGATGATGCCGGCAAGGCCTTCACCGGTCGGGAGTTCGGATTCGGCCGGCAGGTCCTGCACCTGCTCGATCAACCGGTAGCTGAGGGCCTCCTGGATCTTTTGCAGCAACTCGTCCATGGAGAAGGGCTTCACCAGGAAGTCCGCCGCGTGTTGCTTCATGGCCTGGACGGCGCTCTCGATGGAGCCGTAGGCCGTCACCAAAATAACGGGAGTGGAGGAATCCCATGCGCGCACGCGTTGGAGGACTTCCATACCGGACACGTGTGGCATCATGAGGTCGGTGATGACCAGCTCGGGGCGGAACTCCTCGAGAAGACGGTCAACCTTCGTGGGGTCGGTGCTGGCCAGACAATCGTGCCCGGCGCGCTTGAGCAGTCTCTCGTAGTTCTTCAGCATCTCCGGCTCGTCATCCAGGACGAGGATGCGGGATAGCGTAGGTGGGGTCGACCCGTTGTCGCCGCGGGGTCCTTTCATACGTGCTTGCCTTTGAGCGGGAACCACAGGCGCATGGCCGTGCCATGCCCCACGGTGCTCTCCGCCGAGATCTGTCCCTGATGGAGTTCCATGATCCGCTTGCAGACCGCAAGGCCGAGTCCCGTCCCGCCCTGGTTGATCTTGGTGGTCTGGAAGGAGGAGAACAGGCGCTGCAGGACTTCGGGGGCGATTCCCTCGCCGTTGTCCGTGACGACGACCTCGACCCCGCCGCGTCCATTGCTGCCGATCCGCGTGGTGATCTCCAGCTTTCCTTCGTCGCCCATGGCATCGCGGGCGTTGAGCAACAGGTTTAGAAGGACCTGCTGAACCTGAATCTGGTCTGCGTGAATGGGCGGCAGGTCCTGCTGCAGGTCCATGTGCACCTGGATGCGTTTCTGGGCCAAGGCCTTGCGAACCATCTCCAGGCTGTCGATCACGACCGAGTTCACATGCACAGGCTTGAAGCTGGGCGGCTGTGGGCGTGCCATGGCCAACAAGTGGTCGATGATCTGGCGCACGCGGTTTGCCTGCTGGTAGATGGTGGCGATATCCTCGGCCAGGACGTCCTTGTCCATGGAGTCCATCTCAAGTCCGATGACGTCCAGCCGGCCGATGATGATCCCCAGCGGGTTCTTGATCTCGTGGGCGATGCCGGCGAGCAGCTCGCCCATGATCGCCAGCTTGTCGGCCTGCTGGATGCGGTGTTGAACATCCAGGGTTTCCTGGTACTTGAACTGCAGCAGCGAGATCAGGCGGTTGAAGTTCTCCGAGATGCGCGCCATGGGGTTCGGCGATGCCTGGTCAAAGACGTGGCACTGGCTGCACGAGTGGAACTTGGAGAGGATGTCCACCTGTCCGTTGGAGTGCGTGGACTTGAAGGCGGTGACTTCCCAACAGCGCTCGGCGTCCGGGTTGTTGTAGGCCGCGCAGTCCTTGTTGGTGCACACGCGGCGTTCCTTGCATCGCATCAGATAAGGATTTGGCAGCCGCAACGGACCGGTGTTCACGCCGTCGTGCAGATAGCTGAAGACGTGTCCCAGCAGGTCCTCGATGTCCTGGTCGAGCTTCTTGATGGCGACCTCACTGCCTTCCGACGAGACGATCCGCTCGGTCTCCTCAACGATGATCAATCCCTCGTCGGTCTTCAGCGGCCAAGCGGTCATCTTCCATTCCATGGCGGGATAGGAGTCATCTGCGACCGGGTGGGGCTTGGCGGGGTAGAGACGCGTGGCGGTGCGGCGGCCACGCAGGACCATGGCCACCGGCCAACTGTCGAGCATGGGCCCCTCGGGTGGCAGGGCGTGGGGCGAGCCGTCGTGGGCAAAGATCCAATCCTCGTCGTCCACGCCGGGACGGTTGCACCAGATCAGCTCAAGTCGGTCGTTGAAGAAGCGGACGCGGCGCGGCTGTCCCACCAGGTAGGCCTTGAGAGGGTCGGCCTCCTGGAGCGGGAGGTCATGAGCCATTCGGTTGGTGATCATGGGCCGGGGGAGCCTCTTTCTCCGCGTTGTGATCCGCTGCTCGTTTTTCATCACACCTAGGCCCCTGCAAGTGCAATCTCGGATATCGCCGCTCCGACAGCGCTGGAACCACCTCTGGCCTCAGTGGCCCGCGTGGAGTTCCGGCTCTGCGGCTGGAGCAGGCGCCTCCAGCAACCCGTGGCATTCGGTGCAGTTTCGGCCCTGCCAGACGTCGACCATGTCGCGCGGGTGCTGGAAGTCACGGATCTGATAATTCGGTGGCATGCGCGTGGCCGCGCCCTGGGCTTGGTCGATTAGATCGTGGCACAGGTTGCAATCGTTGGAGATGACCTCGCCGGTCTTCGCCTCCACATGCTGGTCGTTGTGGCAGCGGTAGCAGCCGGGGAACTCGAAGTGCCCGAGATGGTTGGGATACACCCGCCAGTCGACGCCCTGCTCGGGGAAGAAGTTCTGGCTATAGATGTCCTGTAACCAAGCAATGTTGTTCTCGACAAGTTCGCGGCCACGGGCGCCTTCCATGCGCTTTTCGTAGCGCTCGCGGAACGTCTTGTCGATGGCCTCCAGTGCCTCCTGCTTCGTTTCGAAGGAGGTCTCCAGAATCTGCGTGGCGTAGCGACGAATGTAGGGGAGGGAAGTGCTGAGGACGCCGCCGGCCAGCGAGGCATCCACCAATTGGCGCGGCGATTTGAAGATATGCGCCGGGCGGTTGTGACAGTCTATACAATCCATCGTCCGGATCGCGTCGGGCGGGGGATCCTGACCCTCGAAGTCTGGAGAGCGGAAGACCTTTGTCTCTTCGCCCGCCACGGACACTTCCACCCAAGGGATGTCCAGCCGCTGGCGGTCGCGTGCATAGTAGCGCACGTTGACGGCCGAGCTAATATGCCAATGGATGCCGTGGCCTTGGCCGACCTCGGGTTCGCCGCCGCCGACCTTCATCAGCATGTGGTAACGCGAGGGCGTGTTAGCCTGGTCCGGCGCGAAGTGCCAGATCTCCTTGACCAGCGAGCCGGAGAATTTCCCCGGCCAATGGCATTCCTCGCAGGTGTCCCGCGCCGGGCGCAGGTTCTCCACCGGCGTCTTGATGGGCAGGTGATAGTTCCCCGTCGTGACGGCATAGACCTGGTACAAGCCGGTGATCTTGGACTTCACATACCATTCGGCGCCGGAACCGATGTGACACTCCGTGCACAGCACCTTCGCATGGGGTGAATGTTGGTAGCCGGTGTACTCCGGTTCCATCACATTGTGGCAGACGAGGCCGCAGAACACCGGCGACTCGGTGAAGTGGTAAGCCTCGTACATGCCGACGGCGGACACGCCGAAGAACAGGGTGAGCATCACGACGCCGATCATCAGGCGACGGCGCTGCCACTTAAGGTTCAGGTCGATGGTCGGCAGTGTGGGATAGGTGTTCGGGTCTGCCCGGTGACGGCGCCACCACTCCACAAGGATCCCCAATAGAATCAAGCCGACAGCCCCACCAAGTACCCCCGGCATGATCAGGTACGTCACCACGCTGTTATACGGGTGATTGCGGTAGAAGAAGATGTCACTGAGGATCAGAATCACCAGCAGGATGAGTCCTACCATCAAGAGGGTCCACCCGGCATAGCTGATCAGGTTTCGGGACAGCGGGGGAGGCGGCTGGGTGGGGACATTCGATTCTTGTGGTGCTGAGTTGTTCTCCATCGAGAGGTGCATCCTCGACTTTCGTTCAAGTGGAGAGCCCTTTGCTAAATACCCACGGAAAGGCCGCAGGTGATTCCTCCCGCGCACGGATGGCACTCCAAGCAGCAAGAAGGATTCCCCTTGTTTCCAATAGCTCCGTCCCTTCTCCGCTCTCCGGCCTGGACAGCGATGCGATCCGCATTCATTCCCGGAGCGACGCTCCACTGTGACGCGCGTGTCGCGATCGTGCTGGCCGGCATGTTGTTCATGGTTTCAGTGCCCGGCGCGCTGAAAGCCGCGCCGATCGACACTTTCCATAACCTCTCCTGCACGGAGAGCGAATGCCATCCTTCCGACCACAGTGACCCGTCGGTGATCAGCCACCCCTCATTCCTGGAACAGTGGTGTGACCGGTGCCATGTGGATCATTCCTCGTCGAACGAGATGCTGTTGAAGCTGGATCGGGGGGAACTGTGCCAGCAGTGTCACGCCACGTCCGAGACCGAAGGGCACAGCGTGGTTCACCCGCCCGGCGGCGGGACCTGTGTGGATTGCCACTCTCCGCACCAAAGCAGCGTCCGCCATTTGCTGCGGAATGAGGAGATGCTGAAGGATTGCGCCCAGTGCCACGAAGGGGACCTGCGCGAGGCGGCGGATAAGCCTTTCCGGCACCGCTTCTTCACCCCGCAGACCGAATGCGCCTCGTGTCACTACGCCCATCGGGGTGCAGAAACCGGCTATATGCGGGAGAATCTGGGCGAAACCTGCCTCACTTGCCATGACATGAACATTCGGGTGGACGGCCGGGCCCTGGAGAACATCGGCACCGAGATCCGCACGGCGCCGCATGTGCACCAACCCCTGCGAGACAATGCGTGCCACGAGTGTCACACTCCCCACGGATCGGTCCAACCGAGCCTCCTGAGGGAGGATTACCCGGCCGGAAATTATGCCGCCTATGACCGCGCCAACTACCAGCTTTGTTGGAAGTGCCACGACGCCCAGATCGTGGAAAGCAGCGAAACCACGACCGCGACCAACTTCCGCAACGGTTCGCAGAACCTGCACAGCCTGCACGTCCTTCAATCAAAGCGCGGACGAGCGTGCCACCTCTGTCACAGTGCCCATGCTTCCGAGCGGCCACACTTGATCCGCAGCACCATGACCTTCGGTTCGTGGAGCGGCGACTTTGGATTCGAAGCCTCTGCCAACGGCGGCACCTGCACGACGGCGTGCCACCGGCCGCGTGAATACAACCGCTCAGCCCGTTGATTTTCACCAATTTGCAGCAACGCCCATGTCGTCCCGCGCGGAGCGGATGCATCGCACCGGCAAGTTGGACGATTCGTGCGCGAAAGTGACTTCGCATGTGGCAGACGGTTGTGTGACAGGGCGGGATCAAACCTTGCTCCCCCCCCCGGGTCTGGCACATCGCTTCGCCACTCCCGCCTTGGAGCTGACCTGATGAAAGCCGCACCGGCCACCACCTCCCCCCCGATGAAGGCCGCCATGACCGCCGCGACGGGTGCACGGGTTGAAACGCCCCGAGCCGCAAAAGCGATCTGGAACGAGAGTCCGTGGAAGTGGTTCTTCTCGCTGGGTGTCGGGGTGACCCTGCTGATTGCGATCACCATCGCCTCCATCATCGGGACGATGATCGACCCTCTGCCCCGGGCACAGGCACTCATCTACTATACATGGTGGTTCAAGCTGCTGCTGCTGGCGCTGGCCGTCGTGATGTCCTGTTCGACGGTGAAGACGATTCTGGTGAAGATCCTCCCCGCCCATGAACTGCGGGTGCGGACGCAGAAGAGCTTCTACGAACACGCGCCGCTGAGGGCAAAGATCCCCTATCATGGACTAGTGGAAGATGTCGCCCGCGCATTCCAGCGTCAGGGCTTTCGCGTTCGCAGCGAAGGCGACGCCGGCGCCGCGCGGACCGGGTGGATCGGCCGCTTTGGCGCCCCGGTTTCGCATTTGGGCCTGGTAATCGTGCTGCTGGCGGGTTTTGTCGCCAGTTGGGTCGCCCGCGAGGGCCTCGTCCAGATACCAGAGGGCCGCTCCGCTTCCTCCATGCAGATGAACAATGACTTGGAGAAGATCGTGCCGCTGGGGTTTGTCGTCTCTCTCGACGATTTCTCGACGGGTTTCTTCCCCCGCACGCGCATCCCTTCGCACTACACTTCGATGATCACGGCCCGCCGCGGGAATGAGGTCCTTTATTCGGGCCCCGTTGAGGTCAATCACTCGCCCAAGATCAATGGCTGGCGTTTGCACCAGACTAGTTACCAGGAACTCCCGAACCTGGCGCGCTATGAAGTGACCGTGGCGGGTGCCGCATTGCCGGAGCCCGTGCAGTTGAAGATTTCCCCGGGGCAGACCTTGCCTGTGCCGGGTGTGGAATCCACCGAACTGACTCTCGACACGCGCATGAACTGGACGCTGATGCAGGGTCGCGAGCGCGTGGCGACGGGAACCTTGGGCAGCGGATTGGCAACAGCAGGCAAGCTCTCGCTGCTGGCCAATCGCTTCGAGCCTGACTTCGTCCTCGGCGAGGATCGCCAGGTCACAAGCCGTTCGGAGAATCTCAACAACCCGGCGCTGAATGTGACTTTGCTGCGCGATGGCAGCCCGCTCATCACCCAATGGCTGTTCGGCCGCGAGGACATGCGCGCGTTCTCCCACTCGACGGGTGGCGACCTGAAGTTGGAATTGCTCGACGTGCAACCGGGCGAAGCGGGCTACAACTTCGTCGTCTCCGTCACCGATTCCGCCAGTGGCGCCGTGATCGCTCGGTCGTTGTTGGTTCTTGGCGAAGAACAATCCATCGATCCACACGCCGGATGCACCGATCACGACCACGAGGAAGCAGTAGTGGACGAGGCGGCCATTGCCGCCGCTGGAGACAGCGGTTGGGAAGTCACGCTTGGAAGGCGCGTACCGGCCTACGCGACCGTGTTGTCGGTCACGCGCAATCCAGCAATCCCGACGATCTACTTTGGCTGCGGCGTGATGATGCTCGGCCTGCTGCTGTCGTTCTTCGTGCCGCGTCGCGAAGTTTGGTTCCTGCTCGATCGCGAGAAGGGCCTGCTGTCGGTCGTCGCCCACTATCGTCACCTGAGCGAGAGCTTTGACCGCGCCACCACCGCGGCCCTGGCACAGATCACCCGCACGGAATCGGCCCTTGTGGCCTCCACCTCATCCGTCACCAGCAAGGAGCAATAAGATGAATCGCGGCCACGGCACCTTCTCAATGCTGTTCACACTGCTCCTCCTCGTGGTCCTGCTGTCCTCTTCGCGGTCCATGCAGGCCAGCAGTGCTCCGAATCTTTCGCTGGGCAATGAATGGCGCGAGGCGGTGGGATATCTCAACCGCCTGCCGGTGCAGGACACAGGCTTTGTGCGCAGCGGGCTCGCCTTCTCGCAGAATCTCGTCTCTGCCATCTCCGGCGGCCGGTCCGTCGGCAAGGTGGATGCGATGGAGTCGATCCTTTACCTGATGCGCGATCCACACAATGCCCACGCCGCACCGATCATGAAGATCACCCACCCCGACCTGGTGGCGATCTATGGCTCGCAATGGATCAGCGTCGACCAATGGCGGGACCTGGCCTATCGCGACCAGGTCATTCATTTCCTTCATGGTGACCAGGAGGCGCGGTTGCCGATCCTCAACTCCATCGAATACCGCGTGCAGTTGCTGGAGAGTCTGGAGGACGAGTTCGCGATCTTCCCGCGTTCGGGTGAATGGCTGACTCCCGCCCAGGCGCGCCATGGCGAGAACCTGAGCACGATGGATGTGCGCATCCTGGAGCAATGGGACCTGCTGCGCGCGGCATTGCGGTCCGATGACGCGAAGGCGGGCGTCGACGCCAGCCGGCAACTGGTCGAGACGGTGACGCAGGCAACGGCGGAACTGAACAAGTCCCTTCCGCCACTGGACATGGAGATGTTCTATCACTCCCACCAACCGTTCCGCAACGCGGCGGCGTTCTACCTGCTGTCGGCGCTCCTTTTCACGTCGGGGCTGCTGCTTGGCAGGCAGACACTGTCGTGGGTGGGCGTGGCCTTGTTGGGTGTGGGATTCATCGAGCACGCGATGGGCTTGTCAATCCGGTGGATCCTGGCGGAGCGCGGCCCATTCTCCAACATGTACGAATCGTTTGTCTTTGCGATTGGCGGGATGATCCTCGTGGCCCTCGTCCTGGAGTGTTCCCGCACGGTGCGGCTTGCGGGTCTGGGTGCGTCGATCCTTGGGTTTGTCTTCATGGTCATCGCGCACAAGGCCCCGATCTTTGACAGCCAGATCCGCCCTCTGGTGCCGGCGCTGCAATCGAGCTGGCTGACCTATCATGTCGTCACCATCATGATTGGCTATTCCGCCTTCGCGCTCTCCTTCTTTGTGGCGATACTTTACCTGTTGAAGGACGGCGTGCTTGGCGGCGACGCGGGCAAGAACCTGCTGGCGCGGCAGCTTCCCAGCCTTCGCACGCTGGATGTCTTCAACTACCGCATCATCGCGATCGGCTTTCCGCTGCTGACGCTGGGGATCGTTCTGGGGGCCGTTTGGGCGGCGACCGCGTGGGGGCGCCCGTGGGGCTTCGACCCGAAGGAAACCTGGTCGGCCATCACCTGGCTGATCTATGCGGTCTACCTGCACATGCGCTACATGGCGGGCTGGGGCGGCCGGTCCAGCGCCATCATTTCGATCATCGGCTTCCTGGCGGTCCTGTTCACCTACCTCGGCGTGAACTACCTGCTGCCGGGATTGCATAGCTACGTCTGACGTAGCGCAGAGTCGCCACGTTTACCCATCCCCCCCCCGCCCTGACCGGCGGGGGGCTTTGCGTTCTCCGGGGGGGAGATGGCGACCGCTCCCATGTGGGACCAATGATCCTGTTGCACGCATCGCCGGGTCGTCCCTACAGTGCCCGACGTCCGGGGAGGAGTGCTCTCGCATACCCCGGAGTGCTGCTCCACCGACAACCACCCCGGACCCTTGGAAGTGACCATACCGATGACCCGACTTGCTCTCGTAGCCATCGCCCTGCTTGCCATCGCATCGCACCTGTTTGCCGCGGAGGAGGCAGTCGACATCAGCGATGGGAAGATCCTGATCCCGGCCAATCATCCGCACGTGCAGATCATCGGGCGCTATGACGACACCGACCCCGAGCGTCCGCGCTTTGCCTTTCCCGGCGTTTCCATCCGTGCCCGTTTCCAAGCCGACAGCATCACGTTGCTGATGGAGGACAAGCCGGGTACGGACGAGGCCCACATCAACGCCTATTCCGTCTACATCGACAACAAGATCGCCAAGGCCTTTGTCGCGCGCCGTGGCACGATTCATTATCCCATCGCCGCGGGGTTGAACGACGAGATCCACACCATCGAGATTCGCCGCCGTACCGAGGGGGATGTCGGGGAGTCGCGTTTTCTGGGTTTTGAAATCCCCGCAAACGGCAAGATCCTGGAGCCACCGCCGCGTTCGCCCCGTCGCATCCAGTTCGTCGGCGATTCCATCACGTGCGGTTTCGGCAACATGGCGGAGGGCGATCCACCGCCGATGACTTTCACCTCCATCAACGAGGTAAACGACCTTGCCTACGGTTCGTTGACGGCGGCGCTTCTCGGCGCCGAGCAACACACCATTGCCTACAGCGGCCGCGGCATGTTCCGCAGCAACATCGCACGCGTCACCGCGCAGATCCCCGCCATCTACCAACGCGCCGTCGCGACAGATTCCCACGTGCGGTGGGATCACTCGCGCTGGACGCCCCACGTGATCGTCATCAATGTCGGCACGAATGACTTTGGGCTTCCGGGACTGCGGGATGCCGACTTCCGCGGCGCCTATGAATCGTTCCTCGACCGCCTGCGCAGCCTGTATCCCGAGGCGCAGATCGTCTGCTGCGTCGGGCCGATGCTCACCGACACGCATCCCCCCGGCGAGAAATCGCTGACGCGCGCGCGCACCATCCTCACCTCGATCGTGGAACAGCGAAACGCCAAGGGCGACGCGCGCATCCATTTCCATGAGTTCGAGGAGCAGACGGCGCCCTATGGGGAGTTCTTCCACCCCACGCGCAAGACACACCAGCGGATGGCCGAGTCCCTGACCGGGAAGATTGCCAGCATCACGGGATGGAGCACGGCCCTGTCCGCCGCGCGTTCAGCGGCCAACTGATCTCAACCGATTCCCGCCCATCCACGGGCGGAAGAAAGACCTGAAGCCGACATGCCCGACCAAATCATCAAAGCAGTCATCATCGGGGCCCGCGCCCTGACCGCGGGGGAATTGCTTCGCATCTCCCTGCATCATCCGAACCTTCAGTTCTCTTCGCTCATGGCGCGGGGCGATGAAGTGACCGACATCGCCGATTCGTTTGGCTACCTGCGCGGACTGGATCTGCCGCCGGTGACGCCCATCGATTTTGACGCGATTCCGGACGACACGGAGGCGGCGTTCCTGACCCTGCCGCATACCGTTGGCGCGCAGTACGCCCCCGCCCTGCTGGAGCGCGGCCTGCGCGTGTTCGACCTCAGCGCCGACTTCCGCTTCCGCGACCATAGGGTTTATGAGCAGGTCTATAGCGTCACCCATCCCGCGCCGGATCTGAATCGCGAGGCGATCTATGGACTGGTGGAGATCGCCCGGACCCAGCTCGTTGGCGCACGCTTGGTGGCCGTGCCCGGGTGCTACCCGACTTCGGTGGCCTTGGCTCTGGCTCCGCTGATGAAGCAGGATCTCATCAAGACCGACTCCATCATCGCCGATTGCAAGTCGGGTGTGAGCGGCGCCGGCCGCACACCGACGGACACGACGCACTTCGTCAACGTGAACGAAGGCTTCACGGCCTACAAGGTGGCAGAGCATCGCCACCAGCCGGAGATTGAGGAGACCCTGTCCGGCTTGGCGGGCGAGCATCGCGGCGTGACGTTCGTTCCGCATCTGGTGCCCATGGATCGGGGCATCCTGGCGACTTGCTACGCGTCGCTCAACGAGTCAATCACTGCCGACGCCGTGCGCCAGTTGTTCGAGAAGTTCTACATGGGCGAGCCATTCATCCGCTTGATGCCTCCGGGCGTCCTGCCAAACACAAAGAACGTCTCGGGCACAAACTTCTGCGACATCGCCGTCCGGGTGGACGCGAAGAATCGCCGGTTGGTGGTGGCGTCCGCCATCGACAATCTCGTCAAGGGAGCCTCCGGCCAGGCGGTGCAATGCTTCAATGTCAGCTTCGGATTGTCGGAAACGGCCGGGCTGAAGTGATTGCCTGACGCGGCGATGGCGGATTGCGCTGCAAAGAAGAAGGGGCTGCCGGCAACAACCGACAGCCCCTTTTCACTTCATTGCGAGCCGGACGCATCAGCTTCCCGGCTGTGTTTCGTCGTCGCGTTTGCGTGGCGCGATGGCGAATCCGGTGAAGCCATAGATGACTGCCACGACGACGCCGAGATAGCACATCACGGCGAAGGGCGCGTAGTCGGTCACGGGCACCTTCAGGACGCCGGCCATGTACACGCCGGCAGCGCTCCAGGGGACCAGAGGCACCAAGACGGTTCCGCAATCCTCGGTCGTGCGGCTGAGGTTCTTTGCCGCAAGGCCGCGTTCATAGTAGGTCTTTCGGAACAGTTCTCCGGGCAGGAGGATGGAGAGGTAAGAGCTGCCAGTCATGAGTGCTGTCAGCACGCAGGAGGCCGCCGTCGTGGCGACCAGTGTCCCTGTCGTGCGCGCGAACTTCACCATCTCGCCCAGCAGGACTTCCAGCATCCTCGTGGCGCTCATGATGCCCGCAAAGGCAAACGCGGCCAGTGCCAACAGCGTCGTGTCCATCATCGACATCATGCCGCCTTGGGACATGAGTCTGTTCAGTTCTGGATACTCGGTCTTCAGATCGTAGCCCTTGATCATGGCATATCCGGGATACATGAAATCCCAAGTTGACGTGATGAGCCACGCGCGCAGTTGGAGGAATCCACCCTTCCCCTCGAGGTCGGCAAAGTCATCAAGATAGGGATAAGGAATGTTGCGACCTTCAGTTCCGGGTTGGAGCCACACTGCAAGGATCCATGCCAGCACACACGAGATGAGCATGAAGGGAATGACCGGCTTGTTGTAGACCGCCGCCCCGATGGTGATGATGGCGGGGAGCATGAGCAGCGGGATGTTGATCCCCGTCACGTTGTAATTGGCGGTGATCCCTTCCAGCATCCTCGCGACGGCGGGGCTGTCGGCGACATCGCCACTGGCTGAGAAACCAAGGACGATGTAGACCGCGAGGCCGACGAGGTAGGCCGGCGTCGTGGTCCACAGCATGTGCGCAACATGGTCGTAGATGTTCGATCGCGCCGCGATGGGGGCCAGGTTCGTGGTGTCGGAGAACAGGGAGAGCTTGTCGCCAAAGTACGCGCCGGCGACGATGGCGCCCGCGCTCCAAGCATCGGGAATGCCCAGACCCTTGCCAATTCCCAACAGGGCGATGCCGACGGTGCCGACCGTTCCCCAAGAAGTGCCGGTAAGGACCGAGACGATGCTGCAGATGATGCACGCCGTGAGAAGGAACACCTTCGGCGAGATGAGCTGCAGGCCATAGTAGATCATCATCGGGATGGTGCCGCACGCGATCCACGAGGCCACCATCGCGCCCACGACCGTGATGATCAGCAGCGGCGTCATCGACTTGTAGATGGCGTGGTTGATCCCTTCCTGCATCACGTCATACGAGTATCCCAACCGCCAGCCGACCAAGCCGGCGACAACGGCGGAAGCAATCAGCAGGACCTCAATCCGGATGTCGAAGAGGGTGTAGCCAACTCCCAGGAATAGGGCGACGGCGAGGAGCGGAATGAGAGCTTCGAAGAGTGTTGGCAGTCTGGGCGGTGCTTTTGGCCCGGGGGCCTTCTCAATATCCGGCGTGTCCATTGAGTGTGTTCCGAGTTAGGAATGACGGGTGCTCGCGACCCGTGCCTGGTCTTGCAGTCAGCGCTTGCGGGCGATCTTGAGCGACTTGCGGGCCTTGCCGTTGGTGCTGGCGACAGGCTCCGACTCGGGTCCGGGCGCCTGTGGTGGTGCGGGTTGGCGTTCGTCGAGCCACTTGCCGAACATGGGATCAACCAATCGCAGGAACTGCTGGACGCGTTGGGGCATGTATTGGCCTTCGCGCACCAGCAGGCCGACCTCGGTCTTGCCGAGGGGGTCGGCGATCTCGATGGTCTTCAAGCGGCGGCGCTGTTGCAGCATCGCCGTCTCCGCGATCACGGTGATCCCCAGGCCCGCCTCGACAAACGACAGGAGAATCTCCGAGTTCCCCGCCTCCAGGATGACGTTCGTGTTCCGGATGCCGAGTTGACGGAATGCGTCCTCCACCAGCTCGCGGTCGCCGCGGATCTCCGGTTCAAGGAGCAGCAGCGGAAAGTTCGCGATCTCCTGTAGCGTCACCTGCGACCGCGCGGCCAGCGGATGCGCCTCGGGGACGACGCAGATCATCCGGCTGCGCTTCCACAGGAGGTATTCCAGCTCCGACTGCTCGGGCGGACGCGTGGAAAGGCCAAAGTCAACGCGCCCCTGCTCGACCATTTCCTCGATCTCCGGCGCGGAGGAGGCGACCATGCGCAGGCGCACACGGGGATGACGCTCGATGAACGTCTTCACGACACCGCTAATGCGGTGAATGAGGACCGCCTGTGTCGTCGCAAACGTGATGGTCCCGCCGTGCGCGTCGAGAAACAGCTCGCGCCATTCGTTCATGCGCTGGTGGACCTCGATGGCCTCGCGCAGGAAAAGCTGCCCTTCGCGGGTGAGCAGCACGCGTGAACTTCCCTGGCGCTTGCGGTAGAGGGACACGCCCAACTCGTGCTCGAGCTGCTTGATGCGGTATTGCATGCTCTCGGGCGTGATGAACTCCTCGCCGGAGGAGTCAAAGTACAGGGCCTCGGCGGCCTGCTTGAAGGTGCCATGGCGGGCCACATAGATGAGGGACTCGAGCTGCTTGTCGTTCATGACAGAACTCACCAGTCGTGGGATGATAGGGATGCCGGTAGCTGGAGGTAAGGACCAGTGCCAAGGTTTTTTTCGATAAACTTGCCGTGGAAAGTTTAGGAAGTTCTGGCGGAGGCAAATGGGTCGAAGATAAAAAATAGTATACATTATTGATATGTTAGGACTTAAGCCCAATAGGAGCGTTCAAATGGCCCCGCATCCATGATTTTTTTAGTGGGCTGAAAGAAGAAAAGCTTTGATTTTAGGGCGTGTTGTTCTACAAGTAGTGGACTTGCGCCGAACCGCAGGGGGGGCTCTATCCACTTGGGCGGTACCCCCAGCTCCACCGATCGGAAACACCTGCAATGTCGCCATCCATCCGTCGGGCGTTCACGCTGATCGAGTTGTTGATTGTTGTCGCCATCATAGCGATCCTGGCCGCCATCGCGGTCCCAAACTTCCTCGAGGCGCAAATGCGTTCCAAGATCAGCCGCGTGAAGAATGACCTGCGCACCATCGCCACGGGATTGGAAGCTTACCGCGTGGATTACAACAAGCCGCCCCCGACGCCATTCGCCGCGCCAAACCTGGTGTTTCGCGTCATGAGCAATCGCATCACGACGCCGGTGGCATATGTAAATGGGGGAATCTACGATCCGTTCGTCGATTCCATGCTGCCGGACTTCCATTACTACAACACCGCGGGCGATTTGTCCCGCTATCGCTACGATCCAAACTCCCCCTCCGACACGGAATCCGCCGACCCGAGGGGCGGCGCCCGCTATCACTTCAACTCGAACAACGATGGCCGGCGCGTGAGCTACACCCAGGAATGGCAGGCCCGCGTGCGATCCGTGGAGGGCGAATGGATCATCGCCTCCTTTGGCCCGAACAAGTCGCGCGACTATGTGAACATCGGTCTCATCGAGACCGTGCTGGAGCCCTACGACCCCAGCAACGGGACGATATCCGGTGGCGACATCATCCGCAGCCAGAAGAACCCGGAGAGTTCCTTCCCCTGATGTCGCGGCATCGCGCGTTCCCCGCATGACTTTGCTCCCCAATCCAAACCCCGAAAACCGGAAAGAGTTCCCATGGCTTCATCAAGACAACGCGGCTTCACCCTCATCGAGCTGTTGATCGTGGTGGCAATCATCGCAATCCTGGCTGCCATTGCCGTACCCAACTTCATCGAGGCGCAGGTGCGCGCAAAGGTCTCGCGCGTGAACAATGACCTGCGCACGATCGCGACGGCGCTGGAGTCCTATCGCGTGGAGTGGAATCGCCCACCGGTGACGCCATATGCCAGTCCGAACCTCATCTTTCGCGTGCTCTCCAACAGGATCACGACACCGGTTGCCTATCTGAGCGGCACGATCTATGATCCCTTTGCCGAGGGACTGACCTCCGATTTCACCTATTACAACACCGTCGGCACCATGCAGCGTTATCGCTATGACCCCAACTACCCGACGGATACGGAGGCGGCGGATCCCAAGGCCGGCCGCCGCTACTATTACATCTCGCACAATTCGCCCCCCAACCGCCATCCGGGCTACACCCAGGCGGACCAGGCGCGCAGCCGCGCGGTCGAGGGCGAATGGACCGTGGCGTCCTACGGCCCGCATCCGGATCGCACCCGCGACTTCATGGTCGTCAACGGCGTCCAGGTTCACATCCCGTATGACCCCAGCAATGGTACCATTTCCGAGGGCGACATTGCGCGCTCTCAGAAGGTGTCCGACGGCTCGATCCCGCGCTAAGGCGTCGAGTACCACAAGAGTTTCACGCCGACCAATTCCCCCCGGGAGATGCAAACAGCATGGCGCTGGACCCAGCCACCAATTCCCCCCAGTCCCAGTATGCCCTTCGTTTCGAGCGATTGGCCTCCGTCCCCACGGCGCCCTTTCGCGAAGAGTGGTTGATTGACGAGGTTGACCGGCAACTCGCCACCATGCCCGGCGTGAACGTGCAGGTGGATCGCTTTGGCAACCGTATCGCCCGCCTGCGCAGGGGAAAACCGCGCGGGCTGCCCGTGACGTTCCTCGCGCACATGGATCATCCCGGTTTCATCTTTGACGGCGACACGGTGGACGTCTCCGGGCGCGTCGAACCCTCCACCGGCCGGCACATCGTGGAGGCATGGTTCGAGGGGCGCGTGGAGACATCCTACTTCCGCGGCTCCCACGTGCGCTTGTTCCGCTCGGCGGATGACGTGGGCATTCGTGCGGAGGTGCTGGAAGCCGAGGAAGCCGACCCGAAACGCGACGCGCGCCGGATCGTGCTGGCATGCGATGGCGATCCGGCTGGCGCGCGGCTCGGAATGTGGGATCTGCGTCCGTTCCGCCGTGCGGAGGGCCTTCTGCATTCGCGCGCGTGCGATGATCTGGGCGGATGTGCGGTGATGCTGGAGGCATTGGCGCGCCTGGCGCAGTCGGATGAATCCGACCTCGACATCACGATGCTCTTCACCCGCGCGGAGGAGGCCGGCTTTTGCGGCCTGCTCTGCCTGATCAACGAGGAGGAGTATCCATCGCTGCTCGCGCCGGAGGGCTTCTTCGTTTCCATCGAGACCAGTGGCGAGACGGCCCTGGTGCAGCGCGGAGGTGGCGCCATCATCCGCATCGGCGATCGCTCCTCAACGTTTGATGGGCAGTTGAGCGATCGGTTCTGGAGTCTGGCCGTCGCCGGTGGTATCTCCGCGCGACGGGCGTTGATGGATCGCGGCACCTGCGAGGCGACACCGCTCGCACGCGAAGGTTTCCGCGCCGGAGGGATCTGCATTCCCGTGGGCAATTACCACAACATGGACCAAGAGCAGGGCGTGATCGCGCCCGAATGCGTCTCGGAAGCGGACGCCGAATCGTTGGTGTCGCTCGTGACCGGATTGGGAAGGATGCTCGGCCGGGGTGAGGAGGCACCCAACCCTATCCGCCACGATTACTCGGTGTATCTTTGTAAGGGGCGCGATCGGCTTGCGGGGCAGACCGCCGCCGCGCGCCCGGCAGTTGGCTGAACCCATGAGTCAAGAACCTTCAACCACCAACCTGACCATACGAAAGGAAAGGCCGATGGGTGCATTACGAAACTGGTTAACAGCCGCAGCAACATGCCTGGCGCTGGGGATGGCAAGTTCGCTGCCCGCGCAGGCGCTCCTGTCCGAGAACTTCGAGGCAGGCAGCAGTCTCGAAGGCCTGGGTTTCACCACGGTTGACGTGGGCGGAACGCCGGAAACTCCTTTCCCACCCACGTGGGAACTGGCGGAACCCGGCGATACCGTGCGCGACAACAGCCGGGTTGCCTTCATCTACTATGATGTGAACAACTCGCTCGATGATTACCTCATCACGCCCGCGATGGAGTTGGAGAGCGGAAAGACCTACGAGATCTCCTATCGGGTCAATGGTGGTGGCAACTCCGTCGTGGACGAGATGGATGTCTATCTCTTCGAGGGGCCGATTCCCGCTCCCGAGAATGTGATTGATATCCTGATCCTTGGCGAGCTGATCCGGACCTATGACTTCTTTGAAGGGACGGAGCTGAGCGCTGCCACGACTCCCCGGAATGAGGCGTTCACGATCACGCCCTCTTCGACGGGAACGTACCACATCGCCTTCTACGCGCGTTCGTTTGCCGACCAGTACTTCATCTCCATCGATGACCTGCTGGTCTACAATCCGTCGGGTGCCCCATTGCCCACCGATCCGCTGTTCCCGGCGCCCGGCGCCACGAACATCAACCAGAACACATACGTCGAGTTCGCGGCGAACCCGTCGGCCACCAGCCACACAGTGTATTTCTCGGCCAACCAGGCGGACGTTGCGGCGGGCACGGCGCCCAAGATTCTGGACAATGCCAGCGACGTCTTTTACGCCGACCCGGGCAATCTCGCCTACGGCACGACGTACTATGTCCGCGTTGATGCCACGAATGCCAACGGCACCACGGAAGGCGATGTCTACTCCTTCACGACACGGCAGGCTCCCGTTGCGGGAGGCCATGTGTATTGGGCCGACAATTTTGACGAACGCTACCTGCACCCCCGCAGTGGCGCGCCTGTCAACGCGGGGTATCCCGCGCTCCCGAAGGGCTGGGAGTCCATCGACCTTGATGGGTTGACCAATCGCGAAGGCTTTGTCTCGGCGTTCTATGTGGAAACCGACGGCACGGCCACACGCCAACTGTCCCAGCCGTCCGCATTGCGCTCCCGCGGCAGCGGCGATGGCGCGAGCAATGACTGGGTCTTCCTGCCACCCATTCAGACGCATGCCACCCTCAACACCATCGTGCGCCTCTGGGCTCGTGGCGGTGCGGCGGACATCGTGGAGACCGCCTCGGTGCGCTACTCGACAAACGCAGCCAGCATCAACCCGGCGGACTACACGAACGTCCTGGGCACGATCGAAACGGATCCGGTCTCGTATGATCCCTTCATCCCCTATGACTATGTCCTGCCAAAGGGCCAGACGGTCCGCGTGGCCATCAATTGCACGTCCGACCTCGGTTCGCGCTTCATCATCGATGACGTCTCGGTCTTCCTTGGGGAGCCCGCACCTTCCCTCGCGGTTCTCTCGCCCGCCAATGGCGCGGTCGATGTGAACCTTGATACATGGGTCGTCAGTCCGACGGCGCTGTCCTTGACGGGTCTTGAGCTCTTCTTCGGCACGAACCAGACCGACGTCGCCAACGGCGCACTCGCCCCTCTGGATCCCGTCGTGGAAGGCGGTTGGTACTTCGATCCGGGCACGCTGCAGCCCAACACCACCTACTATGCCATGTTGCGCACAACCAACGAGAGCGGCAGCAACAACGGGCCGGTGTCTTCGTTCACGACGCGCGCCGCGGTTGGCGTCTCCGGTGGCACGTTCTTCTTCGAAAACTTCGATGCGCATCCCTACGCAATTCCCAGCACGACGGTGAACGCGGGCTATCCCTACCTGCCCAAGGGCTGGGATGCCTTCGACGGTGACGGCAGCCCGACTCTTGCCGGCGGCGCCCGTCCGTTCTACATCGACACAACCGGGGCGGCCAGCTTCAAGCTCTCGCAACCCGCCTCGCTCTGGTCGCGCGGCCGTTCCGACAGTGGCCAGAATGACGACTGGATCTTCCTGCCACCCGTGGACACCCACGCGACGATGGACACGATCGTTCGCATCTGGGCTCGCGGCGGTTTTGCTGACATTTCGGAGATCGGCGAAGTTCGCACTTCCACCGTCACCAACAGCGTGAACCCGGCCGACTACACGAACCTGCTGGGCACGATCGAGACGGATCCGGTCAATGTCACCCTCTACGAACCGTGGGAATTCGTCCTTCCCAAGGGCCAATCCGTGCGCGTCGCGATCAACAGCAAGACCGTTGGTGGTTCGCGCTTCATCCTGGACGACATCAGCCTCTTCGTTCCCTCCACGCCGGACCCGCAGACCATCGTCTTCCCGGCCAACGGCGCAACGGATGTGAACCAGGTGACGTACCTCTACCTGCCGAACGATGACGAGACCGACAGCTACACCGTCTACTTCGGCGCGAACCAGGCCGACGTCGCCAACAAGACCGTGGCGCCGATTCTGACGAACTCCACCGACGTCTTCTTTGCCGACCCGGGCAACCTCGCTCCCAACACGACATACTATGTCATGTTGGTGGCGACCAACTCGTTCGGCGACACCAATGGCCCCGTCACGTCGTTCACGACCCGTGCGGCCGCGACCGGCAGTGGTGGTGTCTACTGGGCCGAGAACTTCGACGCCCCGCATTTCCATCCGCGCAGCGGCGCCGATGTGAACGTTGGCTATCCGGAACTGCCAAAGGGCTGGGATTCCTTTGACGGTGACGGCTTGACAACGCGTGCAGGCATCCAGACCGGCTTCTACGTCGAGAACCTGGGCACGGCCAGCTTCAACCGCTCGCAGCCGGCGGCGTTGTGGTCGCGCGGCGTCGCGGACGCGGCGTCCAACGACTGGATCTTCCTCCCGCGGGTGGATACCCACGCGACCCTCGACACCGTCCTTCGCGTGTGGGCGCGCGGCGGCTCCAACAACATCAACGAGTTTGCCAATGTCGTGTACTCCACGAATCCGGTAAGCAACAACCCGGCAGAATACACCAATTCCCTCGGCGAGATTGACATCTCCCAGGCGCCTTACCTTGACTACCAGTCCTATGACTTCGTGCTGCCAAAGGGCCAGTCGGTTCGCGTGGCCTTGAACTGCACGTCCTTCAGCGGGTCACGCTTCATCACCGATGACTTCTCCATCTTCATCGCGCAGCCGCCACCGGCGCTTTCGCTGGCGCGTCCTGTCAATGGAGCGGCCGGGGTCGCGGTGAACGAGTATCTCTACCTGCAGAAGCACGCCGACGTTCTCAGCCGCACGGTCTACTTCTCGGCGGTTGAATCGGAAGTGGCCGACATGACCATCGCGCCGATCGCTTCCAACGTCTCGGGCACGAACTACGTCGATCCGGGTACACTGCTGCCCGGCACGACGTACTATGTCCGTGTCGTCTCGAACAATGATTCCGGCTCGACCGCGGGACCGGTCACGTCGTTCACGACCCTGCCGGTGCCGACACAGGTTGGCGACCAGTTCTTCTGGGAGAGCTTCGAAGGTCCGCACGCCGCGACCGGCGAGGCCAACGAGGAGGGCTATCCCGCCATCCCGAAGGGTTGGGACCTCCTTGACGTCGACGGCAAGGAATCCGGTTGGGCCGACGCCCCCGACTCCTGGGTTGTCTTCAACAACACCACCCGCACCCGCACGGGTGCCAACGCGCTCGTGGCATTCTTCAACAACGACATGTCGCCCAATGATGACTGGGTCTTCCTGCCGCAGGTGCAAACACCTGCCGACAAGGAAACCTCCGTCCGCTTCTGGTCGCGCGTCCGTTCCGGTGATTTCCCGGAGACCATCGAGGTCTATGTCTCGACCACCGGCACCAACAGCACCGATCCGCAGGACTACACGCTCATCGACACGCTGGACGGCATCACCAACCTCACCTATGCGGAAAATGTGTTCGCCCTTCCGGCCAACGCCAGCGCGCGTGTCGCCCTGCGTTACGTTTCGGTGGATGCATGGTATCCGTTGATCGACGACGTGGAGATATTCATCTCCGGCGACGCGCCCTCCGGCACACCCGGCGACTTCAACAACGACGGCGTCGTGAACGTGGCGGACGTGACGGCCCTGGCCAACTTCCACAACGGCAATGGCTCCGTCACGGGCGATCCGGACTTCGACGGAAGCGGCGACTTCGACGAGGCTGACATCGCTGCCCTGGCCGAGTTCGTCGTGAACCAATAACCCCCGCGAGGGTTTGGTACTTCCCTCCCTCCTCAAGCGTGCCCCGAGAGCCCAGTGCTCCCGGGGCACGCTGCTTTTGAAGGGTGAAGAGTGAAGAGTGAAGGAAGGGACGGGTTGCGATGCGCAAGTATGATCGCATCCCGGCAGGGATGCCGGATGATTTGCACCGATGTGCTGGCGGATGTCAGGCGTTGCGACGCTTCAACGCATTCACTCCCAGCAAGCCAATCGCCGCCGCATACGCAATCACACCCGGGATGATCATCAGCAGGCACAGTGCACTGACCTGGCCGGTTGGCGCGTAGTGCATCAATGTCTGCAGGCGCACACCCAGCGTCGTCGGTCCTGGAGGGAGCAGGAGCACGGCGATGCCTTCTTCTCCGAGGATCAGCGCGAAGACTATCAGTGTGCCTGCTGCGACGCCGGGCCAGATGGCGGGCATGAAGACGGCGCGCCATCGCGCGACGAGCCCCGCGCCGTCAAGAATCGCGGCCTCGCGTTCGGCAACTGGCACTGCGCGCAGCAATGCTTCTGCCACAAACGCCACAATCGGTACAAACCGCAGGCACCAGGCAAGGACCAAAGGGATCGTGGTGCGCGACAAATCCGCCAACACATCATCGACTCCCAACGGCAAAGAACCCGGAGGACGGCGAAGTAGAAGCTGGAGGGCGATTCCATAGACGGGTGCGGGAATCACAAGCGGTGCGGCCAGCAGGATACGCAGCGTCCACGATTTGCGTAGTGCCGCCAGCGAAGCACCGAGGATCATGCCGACAATGGCGCAGATGATTGCGGTGATGCCACCCAGTGTCAGCGTGAAGAAGAACTCCTCGTTGGCCGTGGCCCATGTAGCGTGCCACACCGCTGCGGAACCCTGCGGGCCCGTGGCTGTTCGCACCAACACAAAGACGGCTCCGCCAATCGGCAATGCCCCGCACAGCCAGCCAAGCGCCTGCACGCCGCGCACGCCGATGGAGCGCGGAAAGTGGAACTGCTCCGCCGTGTCGCTCTCCTCCGGTTCCGCATGCGCGAAGCGAACGGCATGGCCAATCAGCGCCGTCAACGCGATGCCTGCAAAGGCGAGGCCCACAAGCAACAGCGCGGCTTCCAACGCGCGGCGCGTGTCATAGTACACGCCGAACTGCACGTACACCTCCGTGACGAGCACCGGTAATCCACGCAGCGATTCGGGAATCGAGAAGTTGGTAAGGCTGAAGAGAAAAACCAGGCACGCGCCCATCACCATGCCGCCATAAGCCAACGGGAGCGAAATCCGCGTCAGCACACTCACCGGCCCAGCATCGAGCAGGGCCGCGCGCTCGGCGTCCGCATGAGTGCGCCACAGCGCGGAAGCCAATGCCAGCACGGCCATCGGGAACAGCGACCACGCCAGGACGAAGGAACCGCCATATACCGTGTAGATCGGCGCGCCAGGCAGGTTGGACGGCATCGTCCCCAGCCCCTCTCCAACGGGAAAGACGACGCCCCTTCCCCAGATAAGCTCCGTGGCCATGCCGCCCGCGCCGAAGAGACGAATCGCAGCGACCACCAGTGCGCTGGGCGGAATGAAGAGTGGCAGTGTTGCGATGGCCAGCAGCACAAGGCGCTTCCATCCGGCATGACAACGCATGGCTGCGAGTGCGATGGGAATGGCCCACAGCGTCGCGAGAAATGCCGCCTGCAACGCCAACCGCAGGCTGTTGCGGCCGAGCCGCGTCAGGCGCTCCACCGATGGTTCCGCCGTGGCTCCGATCTGCGTGGCGCTTCCCCATCCCAACAGCAACGGCAACAGCAACCCGAAGACAATGAGCAGCCAAACAACGATGACGGCTCGCCCCAGGCGCGGTTGAATGGGCATGGCGCCAAGGCCTATCGGGGTGAAGTGGCGACGCGGTTGGGCGCACCGATCGGGTCGGTGTGGACTCCGACTTCGAATCGGAAATCAATCGCGGCCCGCTCTGCCGCTTGAAGGGCCTCTTCGCGCGTGCCGTGCATGCTCTGCGGATAGGTTGGGAAGAGGGTGGCCTCGTAGCGATACTGGCTCACGCGGCCGTAGTCCGCCCACGTCACGCCCCATCGCCCGTCGTCCTGGTTCCGGAAGATGCCATAGGTGCGGTATCGGGGCCGGCCGGCGTCATCGTCATAGTAGATCGTCTCCACCGGCTCGCCCATCACGCCGCGATGGGCGGACCACGCATGCTGCGCGAACTCCACGTTGGGATTCGGGGTGCGCATGCATGCTACGGTGGAGAGCAAAACGGCGGAAGCGGCCAGCAGCAGGCCAAGTCCCGGACGAAGGATCGAAGTTTGTCGCACGCGCATTCTCCCGCGGCATTGGAATGCCCGGTTCTTGGCCCGCCGGCGCGGCGCGTGCAACCACGAAAGGCCTTGCGCGAGGCCACGGGCGGCCGGACAAGCAACCCCGGAGGAAATGCAATGCCCTGCTCTGATGTCACGGAAGTCCTGCAACTGACTCTGGATCCGGCCGATAGCCTTCGCGGCTATTCGCTGATCAAGCGCACCTGCGGCCGCGCGGTGGGGGAGCAGTCGCTGATTCACCCATGGGCCAGCGGCATGACTCCGGAGGAAATCCTCGCCGCGGACCTCGACGACTTTCTCGATGCGAACCCGACGGATGACGAAGCGGAGCAGTTCCTTCTGCTCAAGCACTTCTTCGCGCTCCGCTCCGGCCTGGAAGTCCTCATCGGCCAATCCAGCGGCGGCGCCGATGACGCCTGCGCGGTGGACACGCTCATCTTTGGCGAGGAAGGCACCGAGTTCATCGGCCAACTCCGCGTCGACATCCTGACCGAACAGGTCAAATCCTGCGGCAGATGTGGGAAGGGGTGCGGAGCGAAAAGGATAAAGGCTGGAGGATAAAGGGGAAGGGATAAAGTAGTGGACGGTGGGTGAGGATTATGGCGTCATGACTTGTGGTGGAATGCTACGGGCTCATTGCCAGAATTCGGTTCCGCTAATACCGGTGAGGTCTCAACGAACACTTAATCCCTAATCCTTCCACTCCACTCCATCTCGTAGTCGTGGTCGATCTGGAGCAGCTCCAGCGCCTTCATCACCATGAAGTCCACGAGGTCGTCGATGCTTTGCGGGTTGGTGTAGAACCCGGGCATGGCTGGGAGGATGTGGGCGCCGGCTTCGCAGAGGGTGGTGAGGTTGCGCAAGTGGATGAGGGACAGGGGCGTTTCGCGCGGGGCGATGACGAGTGGGCGCCTCTCCTTGAGGAAACAATCCGCACAGCGCGTGAGCAGGTTGTCGGAGTATCCCGTGGCTATTGCTGCAACGGTCTTCATGCTGCACGGCATGATGATCATTCCGCGGGCCTTGAAGGTGCCGGAGGCCATGGGCGCCGCGATGTCGCGGATGTTGTAGGTGTGGATTTGCTCGCGGGCCTGCTCGGTTGTGATGGAAAGCCAGTCCGTCAGCGGCGTGGAGGGCCCGGCACCCTGCAGGCCAAGCTCCGCCTGCATCACCTTCCATGTGCTGGCGGAGATGAGCAGGTGAATCTCCCAATCGAGACCAACGAGTTTCTCGATCAGGCGCTTGCCGTAGATCGTGCCGGAGGCGCCGGCGATGCCAACAACGATGCGCTTTGGCGAATCAGTCATGATCGGCCCTCTCGGCGATGTGCAGCACGGCGATGCCGAAGGTCAGCATGGAGAACTTCACGCGCGTGAATCCGGCGGCACGGATGCGCTTGGACAGGTCGCGCGGGCTCGGCCATTCCAGCACGGACTTGCTGAGGTAGCGATAAGCGGAGGATCGCGACAGCATGTCGCCAACCAACGGGAGGATGTGCTTGAAGTAGAGCAAATAGCCGAAGCGGATGATGGGATTGGTGGGAGTGGTGAATTCCAGGATGGCGATGCGTCCGCCGGGGCGCAGCACGCGGCCCATCTCGCGCAGCCCGGCGTCGAGGCTCTCCATGTTGCGCAGACCAAAGCCAATGGTGACCAGGTCGAAACTGCCCGTCGGGAATGGCAGGGCGAGCCCGTCGCCTTGCAGAAAGGGAAGGTCATTCTTCTGCACAGCGCGTTGGAGCATCGGACGGCAGAAATCGACGCCGACGACATCGCCGTCAGCGGCTATCCTGCGTCGCAGTTCGATGGCGAGGTCACCCGTGCCGCAGGCGACATCCAGAACCCGCAGGTCCGTGGGGCGCAGAGCCTGGGTCACCGTGTAGCGCCGCCAGGCAGTATCGATGTTCAGGCTGAAGGCATGGTTGAGGAAGTCATACCATGGCGCAATGGAGCCGAACATGGAGCGGATGCGGCGGGGCTCCTTGCTGGTGCGCGTGGTGGATTGGGCGGGGATGGCGGCTGTGGTCATGGGATCCTGAAAGGAGGTGTGGGGCCTTGGGGGTCTTGCCTTGCCCGAGACGTCGTTGGGTCCTACCGTCCCGACTCGCTCCCCGGAGGCAATGGGAGTCACGCCCCCCACGTACTCATTGATCATGCCATCCTTGCGGTTTCTGCCCATTTTCCTCGCTTTGGTGCTGCCAGTGGCGGGGCAGGATACCGACGCGCCGAGGGCCATGAACCAACGGGTGCGGTCGGAATCCGATCTGCCGCGCGGCCAATGGGCCCATGGCGCCATCAATGATTATGTCCTGCGCTCGGATTCGGTCCATGCGGTCATTGGCGGCTTCCCCCGGGAATCGGATGCCGACACCGTAGCCCCATTCCGGTTCGGAGCCTTGCTGGACATCGTGCCCAACTTTCGCCATGCGGACGGGTTTGGCTACCTGATGCCGCGGGTCATCCGATCCGGCGACGAAATCATGCTGCAGGATCCCGCCATCGAGTTCGCGACGGGAACCGCTGGCAATGCCTCGATTCGGGTCAGGCGAGCCTCGGCGGAAAGTGAAGCGACCTTCAACACGGACTTTTGGCTGGGTGGCGATACGCCCGGCCTGCTGATCGAGTCGCAACTAAACAAGGCGCCCGACGATTGGGCCGTCGAGGACCGCATCGCCTGGGGCGAGTTCGACGTGTTTGTCCCCGGTGTGGGTTACGGCATGCCTGACGGTGTGGTGGTGCATGGTGTCGAGTTCCTCCTCGGGACGCGCGAAGGCGATGCCATCATCCTGATCCCGGAAGAAGGCACCTTGACCGTTCGCCGCGAAGGGGCGCTGACATCCGTCGCGTACGACGAACCCGGCGATGACGCCGTCCGGCGATGGCTACTGGTGGGGGAGAACGGAGCGGAGCTGCTCTCCTGGTTTATGCAATCACAGCGCGCCAATGACAGCGCATTATTGGCCGGACGCGTGATGGAACATGCGTCGGACGTGACATCCGGCGCGTCGTGGACGCGGGGCGCGGGTCGCGCACGGATGATGTTGGCGCTGCCGTCAACGGACGGATCGGGGAGGTCGTATCTTCCTTTTGTGACGCGCTCGGATGGTGGATTCGAACTCGCCGTGCCGGCGGGTCAATATCTGCTGGTGCCGGACCAGTACCGGTCCGGTTCGCATCCCGGATCATTGCGAGTGGCGGTCGCAGCCGGATCCCGCGCGGAGAACCTGGACTTCACCGTGTCGGCCTTTCCCATCGCCAGCATCAACATCGTCGAGGACGAGACCGGGTATCCGATGGCGGCGCGGTTGCATTTTCGCCGCCTCGACGGCGCAGACGTGGCGCTGTCTTCAACCGACCTGGCGCCGCGCTCGCGGAATGAGCTGTTGGTGTGGGAGGAACATGGACGTGTGTTTGTCCCACCGGGTGATTATGAGATACGCGCGACGTGCGGGATTGAATATCAACCCCTCACAACACGCGTGACGGTGAATGAAGAGGCCCCGATGCAAATCCAGCTCCGCCCCAAGCGCGCATTCGACACACCGGGTTGGCTGGCTGGCGATCTCGCTTCGCGAACCGACAAAGATCCACACGGATCCGCGACTTTGGCGCATCGAATCGCCAGCGCACGCGCCGAAGGATTGGAATGGTTCGCCCCGGGGGACCCGGAGATATCCTGGACGGCTGCACAGCCGCCCGTGTTGAACTCGTGGATGGACAAGGCAACGCCGCGCGACGGGTTGTCCGTGCTTCGCCTCGGTCCAGAACTGGGGAGCGACGTGGAACCCGGTATCTGGTCGCCATCGGAAGTGGAATGGCGCACGGTGACGGCGCTGCCCATGGCGGAGCAGGTCGCTCTGCTGCGCCAGGCGAATGTCGCCGGCCTTGCGGTGTGGGACGCATCAATTCCGGACGCGTTCGGCACGCGGTTCCAGTATCTTCAGGCCCTGCGCGACAACGGCCTGGAGCTGCTCCCTCTTGGAATCAGCAACGCGATTGGCTTGTTCGGCGGCGAGATTGGCTATCCGCGCGTCTACGTGGAGGCCGATGAAGCCACCGACATGCGGAAGTCTCTGCTAGATGGCCGCTATCAGGTGACGAACGGGCCGTTTGTCGATGTTCGAGTCAACGGCGCCGGGATTGACGGGCCGGTTGAGACTCGCGATGGCGTGCTGGATTTTGACCTGCGCATCCATGCAGTCGATGAGGTCTCGGTTGCTCGTGTGACGGTGCTGGTGAACGGCCGACTGACGCGTCAGTTGCTCTTCAATGAAACATTGCGAGAGAGCGGCAGCGGCCTCGCCGTGCCGATGCCGACCGATCCGGAAGCCGGCAAGTTCCGGCTGAACATCAACCGCGACTGCATCATCGATCTTGTCATCGAAGGGGACGAGGCACGCCCGAATCCCCTCGTCAGTCCTCGCGGTTCACCCTTTGCAGAAACCAACGCTGATCGCGGCACCCTGAGCCGGGCGTTTCTAGCGCCGATTCATGTCAAGTTCAGCAAGTCCGAGGAGACAACACCTTGAGTGACCCAACCGTGTCTCCGCTGGAAGGTGCCGGCGTGCCGATCGGCGAGCCGGAGGCGCTGCTCCCCCCGGCGCAGGAGTCGGACTCGCTGGGCTGGATGGCCGGTGTGGGCGCCTATGCGATCTGGGGCGTGCTGCCGATCTACATCAAGATGCTCGACCACGTGGCGGCGCTGGAATTTGTGGGGCATCGCATCGCGTGGTCGTTTCCCTTCCTTGCGCTGATCCTGTGGTATCGCGGGTTGTGGGGGCATCTGTGGAAGGCGATGACGCACCGCCGCACCTTGTTGATTCTCTCGGGCACCGCCGTGTTGATCTTCGTGAACTGGCTGGTGTTCATCTATGCGGCCTTCACTGACCAGGTGTTGCAGGGGAGCCTTGGCTATTTCATCAACCCGCTCGTGAGTGTGGGACTGGGATGCCTTTTCTTCTCGGAGCGCCTGCGTCCCTTGCAGATCGTGAGCCTGTGCCTGGCGTCCCTTGGTGTCCTGGTCCAGGTCGTCGCCGTTGGTGTGTTCCCGTGGATTGCCCTGACGCTGGCGCTCTCCTTCGCATTCTATGGCCTGCTGCGCAAGATCGTGCATGCGGGATCGGTGGAAGGACTCGCGGCGGAGACGCTGCTGCTGTCGCCGCTGGCGGTTGGCTACATCGCGTTCCTGTTGCTGCGGGGAACCAGCTCCTTCACGCACGCGGGAATGGCGACGGACTTGTTGTTGCTGGCGGCCGGTCCGGTGACGGTGATTCCGCTGCTGCTGTTCACGATCGCCGCGCGGCGGTTGCCGCTGTCGACGGTGGGCTTCCTGCAATACATCGCGCCATCCCTGCAGTTCGCCTGCGCGGTGTTCCTGTTCAAGGAAGCATTCGATAGCGCGCGGCTGGCCAGCTTTGCGCTCATCTGGATCGCCCTGTTTGTCTTCAGTCTCGATGCCATGCGCCGCAGACGCTGAGGCCCTCGCCTCAGTTCGCCATCTCTTCCATGCGCTTCTGCATGTCGGCGCGGCGGAGGGCCTTTAGCAAATCGTCGAGGTCCCCCTCCATGATGCGGTCGAGGCTGTAAAGCGTCAGGTTGATGCGGTGATCGGTCAGGCGGTTCTGGGGGAAGTTGTAGGTGCGGATGCGTTCGCTCCGGTCGCCACTGCCGACCATCTGCTTGCGGTGGGCGCTGCGCGCCTCGATCTCCGCGCGAATCTTGGCTTCCAGCAACCGCGACCGCAGCACGTTCATCGCCTTGGCCAGGTTCTTCTTCTGGCTGCGCTCGTCCTGGCACGTGACGATCATGCCGGTGGGGATGTGCAGCAATCGCACGGCGCTGTAGGTCGTGTTGACGCCCTGTCCGCCGGGGCCGCTGGCGCACATGGTGTCCACGCGCACTTCGCTGTCCTTCACCTCGATGTCGGTCTCTCCGGCTTCCGGCAACACGGCCACGGTCGCGGCGCTGGTGTGGATGCGCCCCTGCGTCTCGGTGACGGGAACGCGCTGCACGCGGTGCACGCCGCTTTCGTACTTGAGGACACTGTAGGCGGATTCGCCGGTGACCAGCGCGACGACCTCGCGGAATCCGCCAATCTCGCCCTCGGTGCTGCTCAGGAGCTCGATCTTCCACCCGCGCTCCTCGGCATAGCGCGAATACATGCGGAGCAAGTCGCCGGCGAACAAGCCGGCCTCCTCGCCGCCGGTGCCGGCGCGGATCTCGAGCAGGATGTTCCGTTCGTCCAGCGGATCGCGCGGCATCAGGCGCAGTTCCAGCTCCTCTGTCAGCGCCGCCACCTGGCTCTCGGATTCCTCGCGTTCCATCTCGGCCAGGTCGCGCATCTCCGCGTCGCGCTCGTTGGCCAGGATTTCTTCCGCGCCGCGCAGACGCGACTCGGCCTCGGCCAGTCGGCGGGCGATGCCGATGGTGATGTCCAGGTCGCGGTGCTCGCGCCCCAGCTCGGCCATGCGCTTGCGGTCGCTGGCGACGGCCGGATCGGCCAATTGGCCTTCCAGGGCGGCGAAGCGTTCTTCCAGGCTCTTGAGTCGATCGAGGGTATTCATCCGGGCCTTCTGCGACAGGGTGATCATGGACATATCGGGTGCGGGGCGGGGGCGCCAAGCCCATAGTCATCCCGCATTTCGCAATCCGGATCCGGTTGACCGGCCGGTTTGCCGCCGCAACTAAATTGGGTCGGAGTCCGTCTGATGGCTGGACCACGAAACGCCGGGAGACTTGTCGATGAACTCACTTCAGGCCTCATTGATTCTTGCAGGCGCACTGGGATTGGTGACGCTTGGCGGGTGTGTGCAGGACAACATTCCGCACGAGTCCGAGGCGCAGTCTACTGTGCCGAATGCAGCCACACAACAACCGTCGGCCACAACGTGGCCGGGACTGAATGAGTTGCACGGATTCGCGAACAAGTCAGAAGGACTCCTGACTGAGGGCAACACGAAGACTCTATCACAAGTGGTGGAGATGATGCTTCCCATTGCCGAGAGGGTGGCCACAAGTGAAGTGCCCGAAGGCCTCGGCAATCCGGAGCGGCTCGCGGAACTCCAGAAGGAGCTGCGAGCAAGGACAGAAGCGCTGGCCGACGCGCAGGCGTTGGGGCCGGAGACCATACCCGCGGCCGTCCAGGAATTGCTGCCCGTCGTTCACGAACTGTCCCACGCGGCAGGTATCTCCTCAGGACATAAACGCGAGGGAGCCGAAACTGTTGGCAAGCCGCTGACGTTGGATGAACTGGGCGCCTTGATGGGGCCCGGCCATCACGGGGGCACGATCCTGGAAGTCACCGATGATCATTTGGTCCATGTCGAGTTGGTCCTGGATCCCGGCACCGGGACCTTGTGGGTTTACGCTCTGGACCAGGAAGCCGAGCCAACGACCTTTGACGATGCCATGTCGGCGGAGTTGATCTTCGAGGGCTGGACAAACAAGGCGGAGGCCGTGCGCGTCATCCTGCTCGCGAAGACCTCCGACTTCAGCTATGCGATGGTGGAGGGGAGCGACGATAAGCTGAAGAATGCGGAGTGGATCGCCGGGCGCTTGAGTGGCCGGATTCGCACCGCGGACGGCGTCCATGCCCTGGATGCCGCCGCAGGGTGGCCGCCCAACGGTGAGGCCGACGGGCACCACGGGCATCATCATCACTGAAGACTGCTTCGCCAAGGGAAGTGCATGGTGGGCCCAGCAGGACTCGAACCTGCAACCAACCGGTTATGAGCCGGATGCGCTAACCATTGCGCCATAGGCCCACGGCGCTGTCAGGGGAATGGAACACCGTCCCCCCGGGGGATTGGCAACGGCAATTCTGGGGGGCAGGGTCACTCCGCCGTGCGGGGCTGTTGCATCAGCTCATGGACGCGCGCGGCCAGCTTGGCCATGCGCTCGTCGGCCACGGCTGTCGGATAGACGGTCAGCGCGCACAGGATGTAGCGCGTCCCGCCGTCCTCGATGATGGCCGCTTCGCTGGTGTAGATGCTCCACCAACCGGTCTTGGAGTGGATCGTCGCCGTTTCGGGCAGCCCGCGATAGAAGCGCCCCTTGTCGTTGGTGGCGAGGTAACCCTTGATGAGCCCGCGCCCCTTGCCGCCGCCGATGGCACCGGTTTCGACGCCCCACAAGAACGTCGCCAGATGCCGCCCGCTGGTCACCGTGCCGTCGACATTCTCATAGCCGGGATCTTCCTGCGAACGGGACAGGTACTTGCGCGTGATCTCGGAACCCTGACATCCAAGCGCGTGCATCAACGCGCTGGCGTTCTGGCGATCCACCAGATCGATCAACTCGTTTGCGGCGGTGTTGTCGGAGTATTGCATCGTCAGGCGAATGACCTCCGAGACGGTCATCTCCTGTCCCGCCACCGGCTTCGAGCCGCCGCGCACATTATGTTCCTTCACGGTGACGACATCATCGAGTGAAATGTCCCCCGCCACGACGCGGCGGATGGCCTCGCCCATGACGTACATCTTGTACGTGCTTGCGGGGTAGACGAAGTTGTCCTCCTTCCAACCGGCGACGCGGGGATTGTCGAGGTCGCTGATATCGACCAGACAGACCGACGACCATTCGTCCTGGTCGTCCGGGCTGTCGCTCGCCGATGTCTTTTTGGCCAGGCCGACTTCCTCCACGATGACGCGCAACTGCTCGCTGAATGCGGGATCCACAGGCGGCAGCGGCCGGAAGTTGGGGAGCTCGGGAATGACAATGTCTTCGCGCAGTTTCATCGGTTCAGCCTGTACGATGGAGGTGATCATGGCAACCAACAGCACCAGCAGCAATGTCGTCGTGCGCATCGGCGGATCCTTCCTTGGCGTGAATTGTAAGGGGGTCATGGGTTCAATGCCTGAAAGTCAAACGATCCGATCACGCCGCCCCACCGGCCGCCGAGCGACACGACGGTGAAGTCTTGGTCGAATGTCTCGCCGGGGGCGAGCGTGATCGTGAAGACACGCCAGTGCTGGTTCTTCTCCCACATGGCCACGCGGTCGCGCAGCAGCCGGCCATCAATCCAGACGCCCACCAGCGAATCGACGCCAAAGATGTCATTCGACGCCAGGAAAAACGAGACGGCGCGATGTTCGCTCGTATCGTTGTTCAATCGCAGCGGGAACCGGTACATAACCGGGTAGTTGCCGCCAAAGAAAAGGTGGTTGGTGTTGCTGACCGGATCGATGACGCGGTTCTCGTCGCGCGCAAACGTGGACGGGACCGCATTGTAGTAGCACAGGTTCGACGGTGGCCCACCCGGCGAATACCCAAACGCGATGGAGTGAATCCCCTCCGGCACCGCCTTCAGCGAAAGCCGCCCCTCCGCGTCGCGATGCCTCGGAAACAATCCAAGTTCCGCCGCGTTCCAATCGACATGCCCGCGACTAAACGATGCCAGCTCGTACGGCTGCCAGCTCAGGTCGGGCATCGGCCTGGCATGTGCAAACCCTGGGTCCTCATCGCCGATGTAGCAATAGTCGGTGACATACAGCTCGCCGGTTGCACGGCCAAGAAAGATGCCGCTCCAAGGAAGTCCACCTTCGAGCTGCTTCTCCTCCCACAGCGTCACGACTTCACCCGGCTGCAGCGTGATGGCGCGCTTCCCCTCATCGGCAAGCGCTGCTTCCCACGCCA
Source organism: uncultured Candidatus Sumerlaeota bacterium (assembly GCA_964625145.1). Taxonomy (GTDB): domain Bacteria; phylum Sumerlaeota; class Sumerlaeia; order SLMS01; family JAHLLQ01; genus CAYTRP01. The sequence continues at coordinate 1,196 of CAZVAQ010000020.1, read as the reverse complement.
CGCCATGATCCCAATCGCGTGTTGTGCCTTCGCCGTCGATCGTGATGGTAATGGGCGTGTCGGTGCGGTTCTGCGCGGCGAGGCGGTAGTTGACCTTCCCGCCCAACTGCTCGACTTCCCATTGGTCGTAGTAATGGTAGGGGAAAAGCTCGAAATACTTCCCCGCCGGAATGTTGCCGGTCCCCATGGTGTACGCGGGATCGCCATCGGCGAGAAACACAAGCTCGCGCTTTTCCTTCTCAACAACGTGCTCGACGTCGGAGATCCAGGCCCAAGTGCCGGGCTGCTTCTCGAATGTTGCATGCGACTGCGAAAGGAACGCGTGGCGCCCGAGGTCAAAGGCCTCGTGCGCGCCGGGCTTTCCCAACTGAATATCGGCATTGGCCATGGTGGCGACTCCAAGGAGCATCAAGGTGCCGGTCATGAAGAGCGAACAGGATCGCATGGAAAAGGTCCCGCGTACGCTTGGCAGTCCGTGGCAATCATCTTCACGCCGGCCGGAGGGCAATCCCTTCGAGGACAGTTCCGTCTCGTTCCGCAACTGCACAACCGCGAGCACCTTCGTTGCGACGCCAGCATTCCTGTACTGGCCTGCCATCTGTCCACGGCAATGGGTCATCGCCACAGCCGGTCTACTCCTTTGGGTCCTTTGCTGCCTTCTTGACTGACTTCTTGGCTTCCCTATTCGTCGCTGTGGCGCGAACCACGACCCTCGGCTTGTGGTACTTCGCCAACCGTCGATTGCAGGCCTTGAGGTCGAAAGCGGTGGGATTGAAATTGGGGCCGGCCCACTCCATGATATCTTCCTCGCCGGGATTTCTAGGCCCATTCTTCCAGATCCGGATCAGATCATTGTAGCCGGGAAAGCCTCCACAATCTTCGATGGGCCCCGCACCTTCTCCAGCGATCACTTCCGGGTATTTCTGCCCCGGGACAGGTTCGAGAACCTTCTCGATTTTGATGTCGTGACACCAACTGTCGCCGAAGTCATACTCATACTCGAATGTCTTGATGCCACGTGCAAGGATACCCGCCAGCAGGACCTTCGCCTCATCGGCGTCATGCGGGAAATCATCAATGACTTCCAAGGCCTCCGGATGCATGTACTCCCGATTATTGACACAGAACACGTGAAGATGACTTTCGTCCCAGTCAAAAATGCCCTGGATGATCTCGTGAAGATCCGCAAGGGTGGC